>JANNAK010000148.1:0-9889 GCA_031384195.1 Gammaproteobacteria bacterium | reverse complement strand
CTTGATCCACTTGAACACCAGCCCTGAGACGTACCAGGAGAAGCACGGCGGGGTATTCAGCATCGACTCGTTCTCGGCGACCGTCTTGTAGTCGAACACCGAGGGGCAGGCCGCGTGGACCTGACCCATCAAGTCGTCGCGCACGATGACGAAGGTCAGGCCCGAGGGACCTGCATTCTTCTGAGCGCCGGCGTAGATCAACCCAAACTTGCTGACGTCCACCGGTCGGGACAGGAACGAGGACGAGAAATCCGCCACCAGCGGCACCGCGCCAACGTCAGGGGTGTATTGAAACTCCACGCCCTCGATGGTCTCGTTGGGCGTGTAGTGCACGAAGGCCGCGTTGGGGTCGAGCTTCCAGGACCTCTGTTCCGGGATGTGGTTGTACTTCTCGTCCGGGCACTTGGCGGCGACATTTACCTTTCCGTACTTGGCCGCTTCCTTTGCGGCCTTCTTGCCCCAGGAGCCGTTGACGATGTAATCGGCGCCGGCCTTGCCGCGCATCAGGTTCATCGGGATCACCGCAAACTGCGCAGTCGCCCCGCCCTGCATGAACAGCACCTTGTAGTTGGCCGGAACGCCCAAAAGATCGCGCAAGTCCTTCTCGGCCTCGGCCGCGATGGACATGAACGGCTTGTCCCGGTGGGACATTTCCATCACCGACATGCCGGTGCCGTGCCAGTCCAGAAGTTCGTCACGGATCTGGTTCAACACCACCTCGGGCATCGTGGCGGGACCCGCAGAGAAGTTGAATACTCTTTTCATTTAAGAGCTTCGCCAGAGCCATCACCGGCAGGCTCATCGCTGCCCCCCTCACCGTTCTCGCCGTTCTCGGGCTGGATGCGATCCAGGCCGACCAGTCGGTCGTTTTCGTCGGGACGCATCACGCGCACACCCTGGGTATTGCGACCCTGAACGGTGATTTCCCTGGCCGCGGTACGGATCAGGGTGCCGCCTTCCGAAATCAGCATGATTTCGTCGGTCTCGTGGACCGCAATCGCGCCAATCAGCTTGCCGGACTTGTCAGTGAGGTTCTGGGCGATGACGCCCTGCCCGCCGCGGCCGTGGATCGGGAAGTCGGCAAACGGGGTGCGCTTGCCCATACCGTACTCGGACACGGTCAGCACGTCATTGCCGCCTTCGGCGACTTCCGGCGCGTCGGCGCCATTGGCCACGATCAGCGCGATGACCCTGTCGTTATCCTTCAGGCGCATGCCGCGCACGCCGGTGGCCTGGCGGCCCATGGCACGCACGTCGTCTTCCTTGAAGCGGATGGCCCGGCCGCCATCGCAGAACAGCACGATATCGTTGTTGCCGTCGGTCAGCGCCACGTCCACCAACGCATCGTCGGTGCGCAGGTCCACGGCGATTATGCCGTTGGAGCGAATGTTCAGGTAATCGGTCAGCGCGGTCTTCTTCACGATGCCGAGGCGCGTGGCCATGAAGATGAACTTGTCTGCCGCGAACTCCTTGATCGGCAGCACCGCGGAGATTTTCTCCACGCCTTCCAGCGGCAGCAAATTGACGAAGGGACGGCCGCGCGAGCCGCGCGCGCCCACCGGCAGCTCAAACACCCGCAGCTTGTAAACCTTGCCCAGGCTGGAGAAGCACAGCAGGGTGTCGTGGGTGTGGGCAATCCACAGCCGGTCGACAAAATCCTCTTCCTTGGTCGCTGCCGCCATCTTGCCGCGGCCGCCGCGCTTCTGGGCACGGTATTCGTCCAGAGCCTGGCTCTTGACGTAACCCTCGTGCGAGAGCGTCACCACCATGTCTTGCGGGGTGACCAGGTCTTCGCGGTTGAGGTTGACCGCACCCTCGGAAATCTCGGTGCGGCGCTCGTCGCCGTACTGGTCCTTGATCTCCAGCAGCTCGGCGCGGATTACCGCCAGCAGGCGCTCTTCGCTGCCCAGGATGTCGAGGTGATCAACGATGGCGTCCAGGATCTCCTTGAACTCGTTGATGATCTTGTCCTGCTCCAGCCCGGTGAGGCGCTGCAACTTGAGGTCGAGGATCGCCTGCGCCTGTGGCTCGGACAGCCGGTAGGAGCCCTGGCCAAGGCCAAGGCTGGCGTCGAGGCCGTCGGGACGCGAATTCAGTGCCCCGGCCCGCTCCAGCATCGCCGGCACGGCACCCGGACCCCAGGGCTGCGCCAACAGGCCGACCTTGGCTTCGGCCGGGTTCGGCGCGCGCTTGATCAGGTCGATGACTTCATCAATGTTCGCCAGCGCCACGGCCAGGCCTTCCAGCACGTGGGCGCGCTTGCGGGCCTCGCGCAGCAGGTAGCGGGTGCGCCGCGTGACCACCTCGCGCCGGTGGCGCAGGAAGATTTCCAGCAGCGACTTCAGCGACAGGGTCTTGGGCTGGCCGTCGTCCAGCGCCACGACGTTGATGCTGAAGCTGTCCTGCAACTGAGTTTGCTGGTACAGATTGTTCAGCACCACTTCGGCGTTTTCGTTGCGCTTGAGTTCGATATACACGCGCATGCCGTCCTTGTCGGACTCGTCACGCACTTCGGCGATGCCGTCGAGCTTCTTCTCGCGCACCAGTTCGGCAATACGTTCCTGCAGCCGCGCCTTGTTCACCTGGTACGGCAGCTCGGTGATGATGATCGCCTGCTTGTCCTTGCCCACGTCCTCAAAACTGGTGCGCCCGCGCACCACGATGCGGCCGCGACCGGTGGCATAGGCGTCCACCAGGCCGTTGGCGTCGAGAATGATGCCGGCGGTGGGGAAATCCGGCGCCGGAATCAGCTTCATCAGGCCGGCCAGGTCCAGGTCCGGGTTGTCGATCAGCGCCACGCAGCCGTCGATGACTTCACCGAGGTTGTGCGGCGGGATGTTGGTGGCCATGCCCACGGCAATCCCGGCCGAGCCGTTGATCAGCAGCTGCGGCACGCGAGTCGGCAGCACCGCCGGCTCACTTTCGGATTCGTCGTAGTTGGGGACGAAGTCGACGGTGTCCTTGTCGATGTCCGCCAGCATCTCGTGCGCGATGCGCGCCATGCGCACCTCGGTGTAACGCATCGCGGCGGCGTTATCGCCGTCGACGCTGCCAAAGTTGCCCTGACCGTCGATCAGCAGGTAGCGCATGGAAAAATCCTGCGCCATGCGGACCATGGTGTCGTACACGGCGGTGTCGCCGTGCGGGTGATACTTGCCGATGACGTCGCCGACGATGCGGGCGGATTTCTTGTACGACTTGTTGTAGTCGTTGCCCAGTTCCTTCATCGCAAAAAGCACGCGGCGGTGCACCGGCTTCAGGCCGTCACGGGCATCGGGGAGGGCTCGGCCTACGATCACGCTCATGGCGTAATCGAGGTAGCTTCGACGCATCTCGTCTTCGAGATTGATTATCAGTAATTCTTTAGCGATTTCAGACATTTACGAAAACCGTTTATCCAAAGAAAGCGCCCTCTCGGCGCGCGGTGAATATTACCACGGAACGACCCGTGAAATGCCCCTAATTCGGGCCTAAAACCGCATAAAAAACGCTGGATTTCGATCCTGAACTATGGTTCAAAAAGTAGCGACGATTGCCAACTTAAATTCGCACCTGCAATTAGGCTCGCACCCGGTTTTTCTACCGCACCGGAAAAGCACGGCGTCCCTGCTTTTCGCTACTTTATGGGCCGCACCAGGCGCGCGATCGTGGCTGTTTCGGGCGGTTGGATAACACCCTTTTCGCACACGATCGCTGTGATGAATCCGGCCGGGGTGAGGTCGAAAACCGGGTTCCAGGCGGCTTGCCCGGCCGGTGCCACCCTTTGCCCACGGAACTCGGTCAGCTCTGCCGCGCCACGCTCCTCGATCGGGATGGCCGAGCCGTCCGGGCAATCCAGGTCAAAGGTGCCGGTGGGCGCGACCACCATAAATTTCACGCCGTGCTGTCTTGCCGCCAGCGCCAGCGAGTAAGTGCCGATCTTGTTGGCAGTGTCACCATTGCCGGCGATGCGGTCGGCGCCCACGATCACCCAGTCGACCTTGCCCTGGGCCATCAGGAAGGCGCCTGCCCCGTCGGCGATCAGCTGGCTGGGGATTTTCTCTTTTTGCAGTTCCCACGCCGTCAAACGCGCGCCCTGCAGCCAGGGCCGCGTCTCACCGGCGTAGACCGCTGCCAATTTTCCCGCCGCGTGGGCGGTGCGGATCACCCCCAGCGCGGTGCCGTGGCCGCCGGTGGACAGCGCCCCGGTATTGCAGTGGGTCAGCACCCGCGTGCCCGGGCCCAGCAGCGCCGCGCCCAGTTCGCCCATGCGCAGGTTCTGGGCCAGGTCTTCCTGGTGAATCTTGCGCGCCTCGACCAGCAGGCCAGCGGCAGACTTGTCCGCGACCCGGCGCATGCGCTCCAGCGCCCAGCGCAGGTTGACGGCAGTCGGGCGTGATTCGGACAGCGCCGTCTCGGCTTGCTGATAAGTTTCGCCGCTGCCCAGCGCCGCCAGCACCAGCCCATAGGCCGCGGCGATGCCGATGGCCGGCGCTCCGCGCACTGCCATTTCATGAATCGCGGACGCGACGTCGGCTGCCGTGCGGCAGTCCAGGTACTGCTCGGCCTGCGGCAGCAGGCGTTGGTCCAGCAGCCGCAGCTGCTGCCCGGTCCATTCGATGGGTCGAACTGCGCTTGTCATCGTGACGGTCTACCGATTAAATGCGCGGGCATTCTACCGGTACAAACCCCATGCAAGACGTCGCCCTGATGGTCCTGCCGCGCTGGACGGTGCCGGTCGCAGCCACGCGCAACGTGCTCGAGAACCACGCGTTGGTGGTGGACGGCGGCCGCATCGTCGACCTGCTGCCAGCGCAGGCCGCGCGCAGGGCCTACCGTGCCGCGGAAACCATCACGCTGCCGACCCACGCGGTGATGCCGGGGCTGATCAACGTCCATACCCACGCGGCGATGAGCCTGCTGCGCGGCATGGCCGATGACCTGCCACTGATGGATTGGCTGCAAAACCACATCTGGCCAGCGGAAGGGGCTCACCTGAACCGCGCCTTCTGCGCCGACGGCGTGCGCCTCGCGGCGGTCGAGTTCATCCGCGGCGGCGTGACCTGCTTCAACGATATGTATTTCTTCCCGGAGGCATCCGCCGACGTGGCCCTGGAAGCCGGGCTGCGCGCGGGCATTGGTTCGCCGGTGCTTGATTTCCCGACCGCCTGGGCACAGCCGGGCGAGTACATCCACAAGGGCTTGGAACTGCACGACCGCATCAAGGGCGAGCCCCTGCTGCGGATGATGTTCGCGCCGCATGCCCCCTACACCGTGTCAGACGGACCGCTGAAGGAAGTGCTGAAGTACTCCAATGAACTGGGCCTGCCGGTCCACATGCACATCCACGAAACCGCCGGCGAAGTGGAAATGGCGCAAAAGGGCGGCGGACTGCGCCCCTGGCAGCGGCTGAAGAACCTGGGACTGGTCGGCCCGGACTTGATCGCCGTGCACATGACCCAACTCACCGATGCCGAGATCGCCGATTGCGCCGCCAATGGCGTCAGCGTCGCCCACTGCCCCGAATCCAACCTCAAGCTGGCCTCGGGCTTCTGCCCGGTGGGCAAGCTGCTGGCCGCCGGCGTCAACGTGGCGCTCGGGACCGACGGCGCAGCGAGCAACAACGACCTCGACATGTTTGCCGAGATGCGCACCGCCGCGCTGCTGGCCAAGGCCGTGGCGAACGATGCCCGCACCCTGCCCGCCCATGCCGCCTTGCACATGGCCACGCTGGCCGGTGCCAAGGCGATGGGCATCGATGCCGAGACCGGCTCGCTGGAACAAGGCAAGTCCGCGGACTTTATCGCCGTGGACCTGTCGGCTGCGAACACCCAGCCGATTTACGACGTGGTGTCGCAGCTGGTCTACGCCACCGCCGCACAACAGGTCACCGATACCTTCGTCGCCGGCCGCGCGCTGATGCGCGGCCGCAAGCTGCTGACCCTGGACGAGCCGGCGGTGTTGGCCAAGGCGACTGAATGGCGGCAGCGGATCATGCCGGCATGAGCAACGTCGACCCGGACGAGATTGCACGCTTCGAAGGCATCGCCAGCCGCTGGTGGGACCCGGCCGGCGAGATGGCGCCGTTGCACACCATCAACCCGGTACGAACTCGCTACATCCAGCGCGCCGTCGGCGGGCTTGAGGACAAGCAGGCACTGGACGTCGGCTGTGGCGGCGGCATCCTGGCCGAGGCGCTGGCCGAGCGTGGCGCGACCGTCACCGGCATCGACCTGGCCGCGGACGTCCTGGACGCAGCCCGCGCGCACCTGGCGGAGTCTGGCCGCGCGGTGGAATACCGCCTGATGGCCGCCGAGGACCTGGCGGCAGAAAAGCCCGGTGCCTTTGACCTGGTCACCTGCCTGGAAATGCTGGAGCACGTACCGGACCCGGACTCGGTAGTGCAGGCCTGCGCCACTCTGGTCAAGCCTGGCGGCACGGTGGTGTTCTCGACCATCAACCGCAATGCCAAGGCCTACGCACTGGCAATCCTCGCCGCCGAGTACGTCCTCAAGCTGATCCCGCGCGGCACCCATGATTACGCCAAGTTGATCCGTCCCTCCGAACTGGACCGCTGGGCGCGCGCCGCCGGGCTTGAGGTGCTGGATATCCGCGGCCTGCAATACAACCCGATGCTGAAGACCGCGCGCCTGTCCGACGACGTCGACGTGAACTACCTGATGCACTGCCGGAAAAAATAGTGACCGTCACTATTTTTCCGCACTGCGTGCTGTTCGACCTGGATGGCACGCTGGTCGACACCGCACCGGACCTGGGCTTTGCCGCCAACGTGGTGCGGGCTGAGCAAAACCTGGCGCCGCTGGACCTGCGTCATTACCGCCCGGTGGCCTCGGCCGGTGCCCGCGGCCTGCTTGGCGTCGCGCTGAACCTTGCGCCGGAGCACGCCGATTTTCCGCGCCACCGCGACCGCTTCCTTGCGGTCTATCGCGAGAACATCAGCCGCCACTCCCGGCTCTTCCCCGGCATTGACGAAGCGCTGCAGGAAATGGAGCGCTGCCACATTCGCTGGGGCGTGGTGACCAACAAGCCGGACTGGCTGGCCCAGCCGCTGTTGCACGAGCTGAACCTCACCCAGCGCGCCGCCTGCGTGATCGGGGTTCGCGACGGCCTGCAGCCCAAGCCGGCGCCGGACCTGCTGCACCACGCCTGCGATCAACTCAAGCTGACGCCGGTGGATTGCGTCTACGTCGGCGATGACCGTCGCGACATCGACGCGGCGCGGGCCGCCGGCATGCGTTCGGCGGCGGCGGCCTGGGGCTATATTGCGGCGGAAGAGTCCATCGCGGACTGGAACGCCGACACCATCCTTCAGGCGCCCGGGAATCTCACTTCGCTTTGGTGTTGAGTTCCACCGACTTGCACAGTTCGCGCAATTCGCCGGGTGACAGCTCGCGATAGCCGGCGGACTTGATGCCGCGGCCCAGTTCCACCGGCCCGTAGCGCACGCGGATCAGTCGGCTGACCTGGAGGCGCTGCGCTTCCCACATCCGGCGCACCATGCGGTTGCGGCCTTCGCGCACCACCACCTGGTACCACTGGTTGGCGCTGCCTTCCTCTTCCTCGTCCGGCTGCGGACCCGAGCGCCAGACCTTTTCGAACCGGCCCGGACCGTCATCCAGGTTCACGCCCTGCCGCAGCGTCTCCAGCATGGCGTCGTCCACCGTGCCCAGCACCCGCACCGCGTACTCCCGCTCCAGGCCGTAGCTGGGGTGCATTAGCCGCCGCGCCAGCTCGCCGTGGTTGGTGAGCAGCAGCAGCCCCGAGGTGTTCAAGTCCAGTCGCCCGACCGCAATCCAGCGCCCGGAATCCAGCTTGGGCAGCTTGCGAAACACGGTGCGGCGGCCATCCGGATCATCGCGGGTCACGATCTCGCCGGCGCGCTTCTTGTATGCCAACACCCGCATCGGCTCGGCCTTGAGCGACACCGACACGCCGCGGCCGTCCACCATCACCCGGTCCTTGGGCCCGATCGCCTCGCCGATCACGGCCTTGTGGCCGTTGACCGTGATCCGTCCCTCAAGGATCAGCGCCTCGATCTTGCGCCGCGACGCGACACCCGCCGTCGACAGCACCTTCTGGATTCTTTCCTTCATTAGTGGACGGTCGCCTCGGCGGGCGGTTCATCGCCCGACGGGGTTTCGGAACCGGACTCCGTGTCGGATTCACCGGCTTCCGGCTCCGGGGCAATCTGGCCCAGGCGGTGCAGCGCGGCCTCGAGTTGCTGCGGGTCCTTGATCTCGGGAAGCGACGGCAACTGGTCCAGGGAAATCAGGTTGAAGTCGTCGAGGAATTGCGTGGTGGTGCCCAGCAGCGCTGGACGGCCCGGGACTTCCTTGACGCCGACTTCGCGAATCCAGCCGCGGTCCAGCAAGGTCTTGACGATGCTGGGGGACAGCGACACGCCGCGGATCTCCTCGATCTCGCCACGGGTCATCGGCTGCCGGTAGCAAACCAGCGCCAGGGTCTCCAGCAGCGCGCGTGAAAAGCGCGGCGGCTTTTCCTGCCACAGCTTGCCGACCCACTCGGAGTATTCGGGCTTGACCTGCATGCGGAATCCGCCAGCGACTTCCTTCAGCTCAATGGCGCGTCCCCGCACCTGCTCGGCGAGCGCGTCCAGCCCGGCGCGAACGTCCTTTTTGGTGATGCCGCCCTCGGCCATGAAGAACCGGAACAGCTGGTCCAGCGTCAACGGCTGGTCGGTGGCCAGCAGCAGGGCCTCGAGAATCGGCGCCAGCCGGTCTTTCACTTCAACGTCCACATCAGTCTCCCGGTGACCGCACGAAAAACCGTGCCGGCCTCCATTAAATGTTACTCAAATTCAATTTCGGCGTTCGCGTCATGCGGACGCGCCACCCGCAGCTTCAGCGGCGCGAACGGTTCATCCTGCACCATTTCAATCATGTAACCCTTGGTCAACTCCAGCACCGCCAGCAGGCACACCACCACGCCCATGCGGCCCTCGGCCGGGTCCACCAGTTCGGAAAACTCCGCTGGCGGACCGCTGCTGATGCGCGCCAGAATGCGGGTCATGCGGTCGCGCACCGACAGCGGCTCGCGCGCCACTTGGTGCTTGGTGAACATCTCCACCCGCACCATCGCCTCGCGGAAAGCCTCCAGCAGCTCGCGCAGCTTGGGAATCGGCAGCGCCACCTGCACATCAATGCGCTCCGGGCGCGCCTGCGCCGGGAAGATTTCCCGGCCGACGCGCGGCAGGCCATCGAGGCTTTCGGCGGCGGCCTTGAAGCGCTCGTATTCCTGCAGGCGCCGCACCAGGTCCATGCGCGGATCGGATTCGAGATCTTCCATCACCGGCCGCGGCAGCAACAGCCGCGACTTGATCTCGGACAGCATCGCGGCCATTACCAGATACTCGGCAGCCAATTCCAGCCGCATCTCGCGCATCAGCTCGATGTAGACCATGTACTGCTGGGTGATCTTCAGCAGCGGGATGTCGAGGATGTTGAGGTTCTGGCGCCGGATCAGGTACAGCAGCAGGTCCAGCGGACCCTCGAAGGCCTCGAGGAAGACTTCCAGCGCATCGGGCGGGATGTACAGGTCTTCCGGCAGCTTCTCCATCGGCTGCCCGAGCACCATCGCGGTCCTTGCGGCTTCGGCCGCCGGCACGTCGTTCATTCGGGGATGAATCCAAGGGCGTCGTGGACCCGCTTCAGAGTCGCGTCGGCACGCAGCGCGGCGCGCTCGGCACCGGACTTCAGCACATTCTTCAGCCCGGTCTCGTCTTCGCGAATTTCGCGGTAGCGCAGCTGCACCGGTTTGAGGCATTCGATGACCGCTTCGCCCACGGCGGCCTTGAACTTGCCATAGCCCTGACCGGTAAACGTGCGCTCGATGGCCTCGAACGAATCCCCGGTGGTGGCGGACAAAATGG
>JANNAK010000229.1:0-25563 GCA_031384195.1 Gammaproteobacteria bacterium | reverse complement strand
CGCCGGGGATCTCCACCGGGTACTGGAAGCCCAGAAACACGCCTTTGGCGGCCCGCGCCTCAGGCTCAATGCCCAGAAGGTCCGCGCCCAGGTAGCGAACCGTGCCCGAGGTCACCTCGTAACCGTCGCGACCGGCAAGGACATTGGCCAGCGTTGACTTGCCAGATCCGTTCGGGCCCATCACGGCGTGAACTTCGCCCGAAGCGACTTCCAGGCTGATGCCCTCGAGGATGGTCCGGCCCTCAACCCGGGCATGTAAATCGCGAATCTCCAGCATCATCCGACGGCTCCCTCAAGCGTGACTGACAACAGTTTTTGGGCTTCCACGGCAAATTCCATGGGCAGTTCGCGGAATACCTCGCGACAGAATCCGCCGACGATCATCGAGACCGCGTCCTCTGCCGACAGGCCACGCGAGCGGCAGTAGTGCAGTTGGTCTTCGCCGATGCGCGAGGTGGTGGCCTCGTGCTCCAGCTGGGCCGAGGCGTTGCGCACCTCGTTGTAGGGGAAGGTGTGGGCCCCGCAGTCCGACCCGATCAAGAGCGAATCGCACTGCGTGTGGTTTCTCGCGTTGGCGGCGGTGGGCAGTACACGGACCAGTCCGCGGTAAGACTGCTGCCCATGCCCAGCCGAGATGCCCTTGGAGACGATGGTCGATTTGGTGTTCTTGCCGATGTGAATCATCTTGGTGCCGGTGTCCGCCTGTTGGCGGTGATGGGTGACCGCCACGGAGTAAAACTCGCCAACCGAATCGTCGCCACGCAACATGCAGGAAGGGTATTTCCAGGTAATCGCTGAACCGGTCTCGACCTGCGTCCAGGAAATCTTGCTGCGGTGGCCGCGGCAGTCGCCACGCTTGGTGACGAAGTTGTAGATACCGCCCTTGCCGTTTTCGTCGCCCGGGTACCAATTCTGCACCGTCGAGTACTTGATCTTCGCGTCGTCCAGGGCCACCAATTCCACCACGGCCGCGTGCAGCTGGTTTTCATCGCGCATGGGCGCCGTGCAGCCCTCGAGGTAGCTGACCGAGGCACCTTCCTCGCAAATGATCAGGGTGCGCTCGAACTGCCCCGTATTGCGTTCATTGATACGGAAATAGGTCGACAGCTCCATCGGACAGCGCACGCCCTTGGGAACGTAGACGAAGGATCCATCGGTGAAGACCGCCGAGTTAAGCCCGGCATAGAAGTTGTCGCCAAACGGCACCACGGTGCCCAGGTACTTGCGCACCAGCTCCGGGTGTTCCCGCACCGCATCGGAAATAGGGCAAAAAATGACGCCGGCTTCCTTCAGCTTGCCGCGGAAGGTGGTGGCGACGGAGACCGAATCGAACACCACGTCCACGGCCACACCGGCAAGCATCTCCTGCTCGCGCAGCGGAATGCCCAGCTTTTTGTAGGTCTCCAGCAGCTTTGGATCGACCTCGTCGAGCGATTTGGGCTGGTTCTTGTGCGATTTGGGCTGCGAGTAATAGGAAATCGACTGGTAGTCGATCTTCGGGTAGTGCAGGTGGGCCCAGCGCGGCTCGGTCATTTTCAACCAGCGGCGGTAGGCCTTCAGTCGCCACTCCAGCAGCCATTCAGGTTCCTGCTTGCGTGCAGAGATGGCGCGGATGACATCTTCGGACAACCCTGGCGCGATGGTTTCGGATTCAATGTCCGTGCTGAAGCCGGCCGGGTATTCGCGGCGGCCGACGAGGGACTCGAGTTCCTGTGGCGTGGTCACCATGGTGTTCAGGGCCCCGCCGTGCGAAGTAGCGACGATTGCAGCAGCGGCTGCTCCTTTCGCGGGCTGCGCAAGGGCTGTGCCATCTGCGCCAGCGTCACCGCGTCCAGCGCCCCGCGGATCGCCTTGTTGATCAGCCGCCAGTTGCTGCGCACCCCGCAGTAGGACTCGATGCTGCAGCAGCCCTTGTGGACCGAGCACTGGGTCAGGGCAATCGGACCCTCCATGGCGGCAATGATGTCTGCGACGGTGACCCGGTCGGCGGGCTTGGCCAGGCGGTAGCCGCCTTGCGAGCCTCGTGTTGAGTCGACCATTCCATGGCGGGACAGTCGCTTGAGCAGCTTGCTGACGGTTGGCGGAGCGACATGGGTGCGGTCGGCGAGTTCCCGCGCGGACAGTGACCGCTCGGGGTCAGCCGCCAGCACCGTCATGATGACGGTGGCGTAGTCGGTCAGCTTGCCCAGTTTCAGCATGTTTTAATCAGTACCAATTTGGTCCAGATTCGAAATTTTACGTCTCGAGGCGCTTTGGGGCAAGCCTGGCAGGGCGACTTGCCGTCCGCTACCGCAAAATAACCGCCGGGCCGACCCGGGCTCGGCGGCAGCTCCGGCCCCGGCCCATATTTGCGGGCGACGGCGAATCTGGGTTAAGTAGGAGTCCGCGCCGGGAATCTTAATGAACTTTCATCGTGTCCTGCCGTCCCGATACTACGTTTGGGCCTTCTGTGGGCTGGCTTGTGCGCTCGCGCTGTTCTGGGCTCGAGCCTTTCCGGCGCTCTGGCTGGTGGTCGCCGTGGCCGGGTCGCTGTTCCTGGTTGGCCTATGGGACTTTATCCAGCCGCGGCAGGCAATCCGGCGCAATTACCCGATCCTGGCCTGGATTCGCTTTTTTCTCGAGTTGATACGGCCGGAAATCCGCCAGTATTTTCTCGAGACGGACACCGAAAAAATTCCGTTCTCCCGAGCGCAACGTTCGCTGGTTTACCAGCGTGCCAAGAACATTATTGACAAGCGCCCCTACGGCACCCAGCTGGATGTCTACGAAGAGCATTACGAGTGGATCAACCACTCGGTGGCGCCGGTGCAGATAAAGGACTCCAATTTTCGCGTGGTGGTCGGCGCGGGCCGTCCGCAACCGTATGAAGCCTCGGTGCTCAATATTTCGGCGATGAGCTTCGGGGCGTTGTCAGCCAATGCGATCCTGGCGCTGAATTGCGGGGCAAAAAAGGGCCGGTTTGCCCACGACACAGGCGAAGGGTCCATCAGCCGCTACCACCGGGAGCACGGTGGCGACCTGATCTGGGAGATTGGTAGCGGCTACTTTGGATGTCGCAACGCCGACGGAACTTTCAACGCCGACGAGTTCGCCCGGAATGCGGCGGATCCCCAGGTCAAGATGATTGAGCTGAAGATCAGCCAGGGGGCCAAGCCGGGTCACGGCGGCGTACTGCCAGGTCCCAAGGTCTCCGCCGAGATTGCCGAGGCTCGCGGCGTTCCGGTCGGCGTGGACTGTATTTCACCCGCCTCGCACTCGGCCTTTCAAACGCCGGTCGAGTTGCTGAAGTTCATTGAATTGCTGCGCGAGCGATCCGGTGGCAAACCGATCGGCTTCAAGCTGTGCATCGGGCATCCCTGGGAGTTCTTTGCCATCTGCAAGGCGATGCTGAAAACCGGAATCACGCCGGATTTCATCGTGGTGGATGGCGCCGAGGGGGGTACCGGCGCGGCGCCGGTCGAATTCACGGACCACGTCGGTGCACCGCTGCAGGAAGGCTTGCTGCTGGTCCACAACACCCTGGTCGGGTTGAACCTGCGGGACCGGATCCGGGTCGCCGCCAGCGGCAAGATCATCTCGGCCTTTGATATTGCAAGGCACATGGCATTGGGGGCGGATTGGTGCAATTCGGCGCGGGGATTCATGTTCGCGCTCGGATGCATCCAAGCCCAGACCTGCCACACCGGGAATTGTCCGACTGGCGTGACCACCCAGAGCAAGCTCAGGCAACGCGCGCTGGTGCCGATGGACAAGGCCGAGCGTGTCTACAACTTCCACCACAACACCTTGCATGCCCTGGCCGAACTGGTCGGCGCCTCCGGACTGGCCCATCCGCGGGAACTACGGCCTCATCATATCGTCCGGCGTGTCTCGGCCAACGAGGTGCGTCTGGTGTCGAATTTGATCAAGTTCGTGAAGCCGGGCGAGCTGCTGGAGAATCGCGCCGAGCATTCCGTTTACACCGTGTACTGGAAGTTGGCCGACCCGGACAGCTTCCAGCCGTCGCAACTCGGCGCGGCCTGATGGCGGCGACCTGGGATGTCGCCTCGCCATTCGTGACGGAGGTCACGGTCGAGGAGCGCGACCTGGACGAGTTCGGTCATGCCAACAATGTTGTCTTCCTTGGTTGGCTGGAAAAGGTTGCTTGGGCGCATTCCCGTAGCCTGGGTCTCGGCATGGATGACTATCGACGGCTGGGTTGCGGTTGCGTGGTGCGTCGCCACGAACTGGAGTACCTGGCACCCGCGTTCGCAGGCGATCGGCTGGCGTTGGCGACCTGGGTACAGGAAAACGACGGCAGGATTTCAATGTGGCGCGGCTATCAAATCCGGCGTCCTGCCGACGGACGCACCCTGCTTCGAGGCCGCACGCATTGGGTCTGCGTTGACCTTGGAAGCGGGCGGCCACGCCGCATGCCCCCGGAGTTTGTCCGGGGCTACCAACCGGCGGCCGCCAGCGAGGCCAATGGCGGTGGGTGATTTATCCACGCGTTAGCTCTTATACTGCGAACCCCGGAAACACGGCTGGTAAAACTTAAATGAGACAAATCCGGCGACAGGACATGGAATTCTCGGGAGCGGGCCTCGTGCACGGGCTGGCAGCGATGCTTTTGGTCGCGCTCGCGCCGCCGGTGCACGCCCAGCCGGTGAACAAGCCACCGGTGGTGGCCAAGGTTGAGAGCTTGCAGTTTCCGGCCTGGATCGAGCGGGGCGGGGTCAAGGGCGGTATCAAGGCCGGCTGGGCGCTTTATGCCGGAGACCGGATCCTGACCGGAAAGTCAGGTCGCCTTCGGATTACCGTTGTGGGTGGCGCCAAGGTCCAGTTTGGCGGCGACGCCCGGGCGACTTTTACGTCGGTGGACCTTTCAAACGTTATCACCGAAGGAAAAGAGCCGAGCCTGTTCAAGCTCGAGGCGGGATCATTTAGCCTGACCGCTGACAGCGCTTCGGCAGAACGGCGCACGTTGGTTGAAATCGGTGACGGTATTGTGGCCAACGTGCTTGGTGGCCAGGTGCTGGGCCGCAGCTTTCGGGGCCTGGATCAAGTTGGCCTGATCGACGGCGCCATTGAGGTCTCCGGCGAAAAGATGAAACCCGGAAAGATGAATCGGGCTGAGACGGTGATGACCGTTCCCCGGGACGGAAAAGCGCAACCGGTGGAGCCGCTGTCGGGCGACAAGATCGCGCAGTGGCTGGGCCAGACCGAGCCGGAAGTTGGCCAGCCGATCCTGGCCGCCGACGGTCTCTGGGATGTGAGCATCGGCTCTGGATACAACCGCAAAGAGCTTGAAACGCTGGCCTGCCGGGTGCAGGACCGCGGATATCCAGCCGAAATGTACCCAGTTCGGGAGCCGGGCAAGCAGGTGTGGTATCGCGTCGTGGTGCGGCGATTTGCGACCGCCAAGGACGCTACCAGTTTTATTCGTACGGCAAAGGGCTTCGGGTCGACAACGGCCTGGGTCCTGATGCCGCAATCCTGAACGAACGCCCCCAGGGAAATCCTGCCCCGATGGCTTTGAACGTCGTTTCCGCCGGCATGACGGATGCCGGACGGACGCGGAAGCACAATGAGGACGCGTTTCTGGACGCGCCGGACCGAGGGCTTTGGGTTGTTGCCGACGGCATGGGCGGCCACACCGCCGGTGATGTCGCCAGCGCGATGATCGTGCAACGCATTGGAAAGCTGGGGCGACCGGCGGATCCGCTCGCCTTCATCGATACCGTGGAGGCCGAGCTGCTAGTCGTAAACGCCGAGCTCAGGATCCAGGCCCGGGAACGCAATGTCGGCCTGATTGGCGCAACGGTCGTAACCCTGATGACTTGCGGAGATTTCATGGTCTGCGGCTGGGCCGGCGACAGCCGGGCGTACCGCTATCGCGCCGGCAAGTTGCAAATGCTGTCCCGCGATCACAGCATGAACCAGGAGATGCTGGACACTGGACAGTTTACGGTCGAAATGTTGAAGGGCAATGCGAACACAAACGCCATTACCCGGGCGGTGGGTGGCGAGGAGGGTTTGTATGTTGATTGGATCGTTGCCGAATTCATGCCCAGTGCGGAATTCCTGATCTGCACCGACGGCCTTACCAAAGAACTGTCGGATGCCCGACTTGAGGAGGAGTTTGCCCGCCAGCTACCCCCGGCCCAAACCGCACGAAACCTGGTTCAGGCGGCGCTCGAGCATGGTGGCCGCGATAACGTAACTGCCGTCGTTGTGAGCGCGAACGCGTGAGCGCTCCCATCGTCCTGTCTGATTTGCTGCAGTCATTCAACAAGAACCAGTTGTCGCTGGCGGACCTGCTCGCGCGACTGGCGCAACGGGGCCCGGTTCAGAGCCCGCTGCATCGGGCGGATCTTTCCCGTCTCGACGAGGCCCTGAAATCCGGGAACCTTGATGAAAAGCTGCACCGGATTATCAGCCACAAGTTAAAGGAATATCAGGCGGCGGCGGCGAGCGACAGGACGCGGGTCAATCCGGCGGCCGGGTCGGCCGTCGAGGGAACAATGGTGATCCCGCCGACGGGCGAGGACCAGACCGCGATCAACCCGAACGCGACTGCTGCAGCCCCAACCAAGCCTGCCGCGCCGGATGGATTTGAGCTGTTGATGGCAAACCCGGGCGAAGACCAGGAAGTCACGGCGTTTACGCCCACGGAACTGAAGGGTGGCAACACCCAGACCGGAGCCGGTGGACCGAACACGTCGTCCTGGAACCGGCTGGCGGCGGAATCCGGTGCCGCGCCGCAGAATGTCCAACCCGGAATGACGCTCAAGGAGCGTTTTTACCTGGAGAAGGAAGTCGGTCGTGGCGGCATGGGCGTCGTTTACAAGGCCCGCGACGAACGAAAGGTCGAGGCACAGGACAAGAACCCCTGGGTTGCGGTCAAGATCCTTAACGACGAATTTCGCAGCCATCCCCAGTCGCTGATCGCTCTTCAGCGTGAAGCGCGCAAGGCGCAACAGCTGACGCACGACAACGTCCTGCGCGTCTACGATTTTGACAAGGCCGGGACCGTCGTCTACGTGACGATGGAATATGTCGACGGCGGAACGGTCAAGGAATACATCAAGAAGGTCGCCTCCAAGGGCGGCATTTCCTATGCCGAGGCGCGGCCGGTGATCGAGGGCATGGCCCGCGGCCTTGGTCGAGCGCACCGCGACAACATCGTGCACGCAGACTTCAAGCCTGGCAACGTGATGTTGACCTCGGAGATGATCCCGAAGGTCTTTGACCTTGGTATCGCGCGCGCGGCCAAGACGGACGAAGAGAAGCGCAGTGGTGAGACGACGGTGTTTGACGCGGCGACCCTGGGCGCCCTGACGCCTGCCTACGCCAGCCTGGAGATGATGCGCGGGGAGGATCCCCAGTTTCAGGACGATATCTATGCGCTGGCAATTTCGGCGTACGAGTGCCTAAGCGGCAAGCATCCCTTCAACAAGCGCAACGCGGAAGAAGCATTCAAGGCCGGCATGAAGCCAGCCCGGATTCCCGGCCTTACCGCGCGCCAGTGGAAGACTCTGGAAAAGGGACTCGCATTCGAGCGCAAGAACCGGCTGAAGACCTGCGACGACCTCATCGAGGGCATGCGGCCGCGAACCATGAAGGACCACGCCCTGCCGGTGGCCATCAGCTCGGCAGTGGCAATTGGCTTGATTGCGGGAGTCTTCGGTCTGCTGTTGCCCAAGCTGCAGGACGCGCGCGTGGACGCCATGATCCAGCAGTTCGAGCAGGCAATATTTACGGATCACAATGCGGCGGTACAGGCCTTGTCGGAGATGGACGAGGCTGATCGGCAGGACGTGAGACAGAAAGGTTCGCAGCAACTGCAGGATTACTTTTTTAAGCAGGCCAACGCCAAGTGGAGCCAGGCCGACAAGAAGTACGACTACCGGGACGCCGTCACAATCCTGAAGGCTGCGGGATCAATTTATCCCGATTCAAAGGTCGTTGCCGACAATCTCGGCAAGGTTGAAGCCGAGAAAGCCGAGGTAATCGGCAATATCTCCAATGAACTTCCAAGGCGCGTTGAGGCCGGTAGTGTTTACGAGGACCAGCCAGACAATGCAGTCGAATTGCTGGCGATCGTCCGGCGCATAGATCCCAAGAGCGAGCTGCTGAACAATGAGGGCCTGAAAGCCCGCTACCGGCAGGATATCCGGCAAGCCCTGCAATCCAAGGACCTGGAGCTTGGTGAGAAGCGTATTGCTTCTGCACTGAAAGCGTATCCCACGGATCCAAGCATTCTGGCGCTCTCGGCGGACGTCAAGGCCACGCGAAACTCACAGCTTGCAGCGCTCAAGAAGCAGGAGCAGCTGGCGGCGTTTGCCAAGATGTCGCCCGAGCAAGTCCGCAGTGAATTGGTGCGGTTGGCCGCAGCTCCCGATTTCTCCCCGGATTGGCAGGCGCAAGTGGACGCAGCGGTCGGCGCCCTGGCCAAGGACGGATCATCCGAGGCAGCCCGGCTTCGTGACACCCTTACTGCCGTATTTGCGCAGCGACTTGGTACAGAAACCGAGGAGAAAAAGTACGCCAGCGCCCAGGCGGTGGCGGAGCTTGGACTCCGGCTATTCCCGAACGCGGCGTCAATTCTTGAACAACGGTCGAAGCTGGATCTCGCTCGGAAGGCCGTCGAGACGGAGCAGGCTGCGGTTGCCGCCAAGGGCCAGGTTGCGGACTTGAAGGTTCGGCTGGTCATACTTGCGGGTGCCAGCAAGATGAGCGACGTCGAGCGCGTTCGAAACGACTTGTTGGCCCGCGGCGTAGCGCCGGATGACCCATTCTTTCAGGGCGAGGGTGGTACGGCGATTACCGACATGTACGTGAAGGCGGTAACGCGTCAGGCCGACCAGGGGCGCTTCGAGTCTGCACAGGCGATGGCCGCGGCCGGCATGAAGATGGTCCCGGGAAGCACCCAGTTGAAGCAGTTGGAGCGCCAGTATTCAGTCGAGGCCAACGTGTCGAAGCTGGAGTCGGCGTCGCGGTCGCCCGCCACGGCGAACGGCGAGCAATTGAAGGACGTGTTTAATGGTTTGAAGGATAACGATGCCGCGCGTTACGCGCGCCTGCAGAGCGAATTGCCAGGCAAGGTGGTCGCGGCAATCCAGGCATTGATCCCGTCAGATCGCGCCGGGGCCACCAAGGCCAAGGCCGAGTGGCTGAAGGTGTTCCCGCAGGATTCGCGGCTTTCAGCGCTGGTCATCCCAGAGGCAACCGTGACCGCATCGGCCGCTCCTTCAACCGCTCCTTCGGCAGCCCCGGGCACTTCCGGCAGCCTGTCCCGCGAGGCATCCAAGGCCCGGGGCGCGCCCACCCCGGGCAAGGCCTGCGACTTAAGCGCGGCGGGATTTGGCGCCAGCTTCAAGGCCCAGTGCTATGACAAGGTCAACGGAGCGGAGGGGCCACGGCTGGTCGTCGTTCCGGGTGCCGCTGGCGGCGTCATCGCAGTGACCAAGTACGAAATTACTCTCGGCGAGTACAACGCCTATTGTGTCGCCACCGGCAAGTGCCGGGCGCAAGGTGGCAACGACGCGCTGCCGGCCACCGGAATGAGTTTTGGCCAAGCCAAGGCCTATGCGGAGTGGCTGAGCGACACCACGGGCTTTACGTACCGCCTGCCGACCGATTCGGAATGGACCCACATTGCCGAGGCGGGCGGCAAGGGTCCCGGTGCCGATTTCAACTGCATCCTTATGCAGGGCAGCACCCAAATCAAGGGCGGGGCGGCGATCGATACCAAGATCGGAAAGGCCAACGGCTGGGGCCTGGTGAATGTCCTTGGCAATGCGGCAGAGTGGGTGCAGGCTGGCGGCGGGTCGGCCGCGCGTGGCGGCAACTTCAATGTCCCGACCGCCCAGTGCACCGTAAATTGGCGCGATAGCGGGACCAGTGGCAGCGATACCATTGGCGCTCGCCTGATTCGGGAACTTGGTTGAACCGTGACCGACATGTCTATTGAGGGCCGGATTAATGACGCGCTTCGGCAATTGGGGGAAGAGCACCGGCTCGGAATGATCAAGACCGAGGAATTCCGCAGCCGTCGCCGCGCCCTCCTGGAGAGTTGGGGCGATCGTGACGCCACGACGTCGCCGGGCAGTAGCAGCCGTTCCACAACCCAAACCAATCCCGCAATCGCTGCCCGGTCGGTCGTGGTCGCGGAGCCGACGACCAACAAGGCGACTTGGGTGCTTGGCGCCATCGCGCTGGTGGTGGGCATCGGCGGCGCCGGCTGGCATCTCCTGCGGTCGAAACCATCGGGTATCGCCGCGTCGATTGCATCGACCGTCGCGCCTCGCAGCGAGGAACTGCTCGCCGTGATGCGTGAAGCTACGGCGTTTCGGGTCCGCAACCGCTGGGAATCGGAAGATACCGACGCATTTATTGCGCTTTGGCGGACGCTACCGCCGGCGGACCGGCAGCGTGCACAGCAGGAACCTTCGCTTCAGTCATTGCGCTACGAACTTGAACAAAACATTCGCGCAGAGCGGCAGGCAAACGAAGTTAATCCATCTCCCGAAGGGCAACAGCGGCTTGATCGCCTCGATGCCGTCCTGGGAACACTTGCAGAGGATGGCTCATGACAACCAACAAACTCCGAGCCCTAAAAGTGATTGCGGCCGCCTCCGTACTGCTGGCGGGATCCGGGTATCCGGTGACCGGCCTGGCGCAGTCTTGCGAAGCCGGCGAGTTGGCCTGCCCCTCGGGACGGCCATGCCCATTGATCGATCTGCCCTATGAGGAATTCATTGCTGCGCCGCCGTTGACGCGGGGTCGCGCGGACATTCCGCCGGTTGCGGACCGGCCCTTCAATCCCGATGAAGGCGACCGCATCCTGGTGCGCCGGTTCGTGGTCGACGGGGTGGTCCCGAATCCCGACCTTGGCGTAACCCCGGAGACCGTTCAGGCGGCGGCGGATGCCGCTTTTCGCGCCCTTCCCCTCGAGGACGGCCAGACCCGGATGACCGTCGGCCAGATGTTAAAGGTGCCGGAAGCCGTGACGGCGTTTTACCGCGGTCGCGGTTATCTGGTCGCACGGGTATTTATCCCGGTCCAGACCGTGGGTGAGGATGCCGTGGTTCACCTGCAAGTACTGGAAGGCCGAATCGCTGATGTGGCGGTCGAGGGCAACAAGGGCTATTCCGCCAATATCCTGCGACGTCCGTCCCGGGATTTGGTCGGGCAGACGCCGACGCGCGATCCGGTTGAGACTGCGTTGCTATACGCCCAGGACTATCCCGGCGTACGTCTTTTTGGCACGTTTCGACCCGGAGCGAAGGCCGGCGACACCAGGATGATCCTGCAGGTTCTGGAGGAAGACAGCTTTGGTTTCCAGGCGGGCGTCGACAATTTCGGCACTGAATTGACCGGCAAGTATCGCCTGCGTCTCGATTCGGCCTGGAAGAACCCGCTCGGCTGGGGCGACGAGGCGAACGTGACGCTGCTGCAGTCTGTTTCGCCGGCAGACACGACCTATGGCTCGGCGGGTTACCGGGTTCCGATGGGCCCGCGCGGGTTTGCGGTTTACGCCGACGCGAGCCACAACGCCTTCGCCGTCAACCAGGCGCCATTCGAGTTCTTCAAGCTGGAGGGTACGATCGATGCGCTCGAGGTTGGCACTGACTGGCGCTTCAAGCGTTCGCGCTTCTCGAACGCGCGGGCGGGTTTGGGGGCAGTTTCCAAGCGCTCGCAGCTCACCGGGGTGGGCGGCCTCACGGTCACCGACGACAAGTACTCGGTCGTCGTGTTGGACGCCGGAATGGACCGCATCGACATCCGGTTCCGGGGCGTTGACCAGCTGCAGGCCAAGGTACGGCAGAGCCTGAGTGGCGATTTCAGTACCAACGTTGACGAAAAGTTCACGATTTACGAGGCGCGTTACTCACGCCTTCAGTCGCTGGGCGAGACCCAGACTGGCTCGCTCCGCGTCCGGGTGCAGAAAACGTCGAATCTGCTAAGTCCGCTGGAGCAGTTCGCGCTCGCCGGCCCCGATGGGGTTCGTGCCTATCCGGTGGGGCAACTGCTGCGGGATTCCGGCGAGTTCTGCTCGCTGGAGTACCAGATTCAGGCTCCCGGTTTTGCCCGCAAGCAGGGCCCGTTCAACCGGCAGTGGGGCGACCTGCTGCAGTTTTCGCTATTTGCCGACTACGCGCATGGCGTGTACTCCGGTGACGACAAGATCGCCGCCGAGTTGTCGGGGGCCGGGGCGGGAATCCGCTTTGGAGTCCCGGGCAGCGTGCAGGGATCGATCGAGGCAGCAAAACCGATTTCGTCAGCGGAGCCAACCGATGGCGGATCAATTCGCGTTTATGGTAGTGTGACCGTCAAGTTCTGAAGGATATTCAATGGCCCCGAAGTTCAGTACAAACGGGCAGATGTTCCTTCCGCCGCGCGCCATCGCGGCGTTGCTGTTGTTGTGTGTTGCACTTCCCGCGATAGCGGGCCCCGAAGGCGGAAATATCGTCGGCGGACAGGGCAATATCCAGCAGGTCGGCGCCGCGGCAACCCAGATCAACCAGCTGTCGCAAAGCCTGGCGATCAACTGGAACAGCTTCAATGTCGCGCAGGGCGAGTCTGTGCAGTTCGTCCAGCCAAACGCCTCGTCGGTGGTGTTGAATCGCATCCTGGACCAGAACCCGAGCGCCATTTTCGGCAGCATCGACTCCAACGGCCAAGTGTTGCTGCTCAACACCCACGGCATCCTGTTCGGCGAGACCGCACAGATCAACGTCGGCGGTCTGATGGCAGGTAGCCTGGACATGAGCGTCGACGACTTCATGGCGGGGCGTTACCACCTGGCGGCGGGCAGCGCGCCGGGAATGGTCGTCAACCACGGCTTGATCAGTGCGGCCAGCGGCGGTTCAGTCGTCCTTGCGGGTGGGCAGGTGGTCAATACCGGACTGATTCGCGCCAGCTACGGCCGCGTCACACTGGCCGGCGCCGACGCCGGTTACCTGGATTTTGACGGCGACGGCCTGATGCGCTTTGAGGTGACCGGCGAACTGAAGCAGAAACTGGACGATCAGGACGCGGCAGTCACCAATAGCGGCGCCATCCAGGCCATCGGTGGGCAGGTAATCCTGGAGGCGGCGGCCACCAAGGGGCTGTTTGACACCCTGGTCAACAACGAAGGGGTCATCGAGGCTGGCGCCATTGAGCTCAACGGCGGGCAGGTTCGCCTAATCGCCAGCGGTGGCGACGTGGTCAACTCCGGCCTGATCAGCGTGGTTTCGGAACAGGCCGGTGGCGGCGAAATTCAGATCATTGCCGTCAACGGCAACATTCTCAACACCGGCGACCTCGAAGCCACATCGGTCCAGGCCGACGGGGGCCAGATTCGCCTGGTGGCGGATTACGACACCATCGTCAGCGACGGCCTGCTGGACGTGAGCAGTGCCGAGGCCATGGCGGGTCAGATTCAGGTTCTGGGCGAGCGTGTGGCCCTGATCGGCCCGGTACGCACCCGCGCCAACGGTGCCACCGGTGGCGGCGTGGTGCTGATTGGTGGTGACTTGCGCGGCAACAATCCACTGGTCCGAAATTCCAGCCAGACCGTCATCGGACCGGACGCCACCATTGAGGCCAATGCCCTGCGGTTCGGCAGCGGCGGCAGGGTGATCATCTGGTCAGACGACTACACACGATTCTTCGGCACGGTCAGCGCGCGGGGCCCTCCCGCGGGCCTCGGAGGCTTTGTGGAGGTTTCCAGCCACGGCGTCCTGGCGTTCGGGGGACTGGTGGATCTCCGTGCACCGCTGGGTACAGCAGGAACGCTCCTCCTGGATCCCACCAGCATCCGGATTTGCTCGGCCTGCACCAATACCGTCACAAATTCCGGCGGCAATCCAGCGACTTTCAGCGACGCCAACGGCGATGGGGACGCCGGCGACTCGCGCCTTCTGGCCAGCGACCTGGTCACGCAGCTTGGCCTGGGCAATGTGATCGTGACGACGGCGTCGCCTTTCGCCGGCGTCGGCAATCTCACGGTTGAGACCGCGATTACCTACAACAGCGCGAACTCCCTGACGCTGCTGGCCAATAACAACCTCGACATCAACTTTGCCATCAGCAACACCGGCGGCGGCGCGCTGGTCCTGTCCGGGCCGACTGGCAGTGCAGCCGCGATAAACGTCAACGCCGCGATTAGTCTTGCCAACGGTACCTTCAGCGCGACCGCGGCGAGCGTCACCACCAGTGTCACGGGCCCAATCTCAACCGGCTCCGGCGCCATCACGCTGACTGCAAACGCGATCAGTCTTGGCGCGGCAGTAATCAGCTCCGGGGCCTTGGTGCTGCAGCCGCTGACCGCCGGGATCTCCGTAGGCATCGGCGGCGGCGCAGGGACCCTATCCCTGTCGCTCGCCACGCTCGGCAACCTGACGGACGGATTTTCGTCCATCACCATCGGTCGTGCCGATTCCAGCGCCGGCATCACGGTCAATGCCGTCACCTTCAACGATCCTGTGATCCTGCGCTCGCCGGGCGGGGGCAGCGTCGCCGTCAACGGCCTGATCACCGGTGCGGGCGACGCATCGGTGACTCTGACCGGCACCACCGTTCTGGCCGCCGGCGTGACAACCGGCGACCAGAACGTCGTGGTCAATGGCGACCTGCGGGTGGCCGAGGCGGCCAACGTGACCTTGAGCACGGGCGTTGCGTCCGGCGGCAACATTTCAATCTCCGGCACCATCAACGGGACTGCGGGCGGCAGTGCCGAAAGCCTTTCGCTGGTGGCCGGCAGCGGCACCGTCGGCGTGACCGGCGCCGTGGGTGGCATCGCTCCGCTGAACTTGACGTTGCAGTCCAACGACGCGACAGCAACGGGCACGGTGACATTTTCGGGTGCCTTGAATGTCATCGGCCTGAGCACCTTCAGCCGACCCTACGCCGTGGTCATGAACGGCGGCGGTATATTCACAAACGCAATCACCTTCGCCAATACCGCCGGCCTCACCCTGGGCAACGACGTCGGTGACAGCTTCACGTTCAACGGCGGGCTAACGTCCACGGCCAGCACGACCTCGCTGGCGGGAACGATCGCCACCTCGGATGACTCTATTTCCCTGGGCGCAGCGACGCTGACGGCGACCACGGCAATCACCAGCGGGACCGCGACCCTATCGGTGGGCGCCGTCACCGGCGTCACGTTTGCCCTGACCCTGACCGGCGACGAAATTCAGTTGACCGGTGTCGCGAATTCGATGACCGGCAGCGGGGCGATTACGCTGGCGCCCGCTACCGCAATCCAAGCCATCGACATTGGCGGCGGCGGGATCACGGGCGCGCTGGATTTGACCGCGACTGAGCTGGCCACCATTGCCAATGGCCACAGCTCCATAACCATCGGCCACGCCGGCGGAACCGGCGGCATCACGATCGCCGTTATCACCTTCAACGACCCGGTGACCTTGCGCTCGCCCAATGGCGGGACACTCGCGGTCAATGGCCAGATCTCCGGCGCGGATAATGCGTCCGTCACGCTGGACGGCTCGGGCGCCACCGCGGTCCTGGCCGCCGACATCGTCACCGCCGGGCAGGACATCACGATTAGTGACAACGTGGTGGTGGCCGACGCCGCTTCAGTGGTTCTGAGCACCGGCACCGCCGCAGGCGGCAACATCTCCATCGTCGGAACAGTCAACGGCGACGCCGCCACTGTTGCGGCGGAGAGCCTGCAGTTCATTTCCGGCAGCGGCACGGTCACGGTGACTGGAGCGGTCGGTGGCACCGTCCCGCTTAACCTGACGCTGCAATCCAACAACGCCGGCAACACCGGCGGCGTGACCTTCCAAGGCCCGGTGACGGCGTTGGCGCTGACCACCTTTGGTCACCCATACGCCGTAACCATGAATGCCGGCGGAACCTTCACCGCGCTGGTCGAGTTCCTGAACACCGGTGCTGTGACGCTCGGCAATGGCGGCGACATCTTCAGCTTTAACGGTGGCGTCGAGACAGCAGGCAACGCCACCAATCCGACGATGACCAACCTGGGTGGCACCTTGGCGACGTCCGACGATCCGATCGTGCTTGGGGCGCTCACCCTGGTGAGCGACTCCGCGCTGGCCAGCGGCATCGGCACCATCAGCGTCGGCTCCGTCACCGACGGCGCTTCGCAGTTCGACCTCACGCTGCAGGACAACACCGCTGGATCGACCGGCAGTGTGACGTTTACCGGCAACGTCACGATTGATGACCTGATCACCTTCGGCCAGAACTACGCCGTGGCGCTACACGGGCCCGGCAACGGTTTCGACAGCCAGGTGACGTTCCTGAATTCGGGAACCACGACGTTGGGGAACGACAGCACGGATGTCATCACCTTCGATGCCGGTGTGACCGCAACCGCCGGGGCAGTGAACCTCGCCGGCACCGTGGCGACGACGGGTGACGCGCTTGACCTGGGTGCGGTGACGCTGAGCGCCAACGGCACGTTGCGCAGCGGTTCCGGTGCAATCGGAGTCGCGTCTGTAAACGGCGCGTTCGCGCTGGCGCTTCAGGACAGCAACCCCGGCTCTACGGGCGCGGTGACCTTCACCGGCAGCGTGACTATCGGTGACCTGGTCATGTTTGCCCAGAATTACGCTGTCTCGCTCCAGGGGGCTGCGAACACGTTTGTCAGCCAAGTGGCGTTCCTGAACACTGGGACTTCCACGCTGGGCAACGACGCGACCGACACCAACACGTTCAACGGCGGCCTGACGGCTACGGCGGGCGTCGTGAACCTGGCCGGCACCATTGCCAGCAGCGACGACCTGATCACGTTGGGCGCGGCCACGCTGACGGCCAATACCACGATCAACACCAGCGCGACCACGGGAGCCGGCGATCTGGTCATTGGCGCGGTGGGGGGCGGCGGCTTCAATCTCACGCTCGGAACGGGCGCCGGCGTGGCCGGTGCCGACCTGAGCGGTAGCAGCGTGGCCAACGTCGGGATCCTGACCCTGCAGAACATCGGTGGTCTGGCGTCCTTCAGTGGCAACGTGGCCGCCACGACGCTGACGGTGGCCGGTACCGTGGCGGGGGTGAGCCTGACCGGCGGTGCCAACGTCAGCACCGCCGTGACCTTCAACAACACCGGCGCCCTGACGTTGGGCGACAACGCTGCCGACATCTTCACGTTTACCGGCGGCGTGACAGCCACGGCGCCGTCATCCATCAGCCTCGCCGCGGCGGTTTCCACCACCAATCAGGTCATCACCCTGGGCGACGGCAACACGCCGACAACGCTAGCCGCAAATTCCACGCTCACGGCGGGCACGGCAACGATTGCGCTCGCTGCCGCCAACCTCTCGACTTTCAGCCTGACCGCGTCCGCGGATGGCGTCGACTTCACGGGCGGCGCCAATTCAATCACCGGCAGCGGCACCATCGTGCTGCAAGCTGGCGCCGCGTCGACCACCGTCGGTATTGCGGGCGGGGCCGGTACGCTGCAAATCGATGCGACTGATCTCGACGCAATCGCCACGGGGCACGGCTCGCTCACAATCGGACGCACCGACGGCACCGGCCTGGTCACGGTCGGCACCTATGCTTTCCGGGATCCGATAGTCGTACGGGCGGGCGGGGCCACCGGCGACATCACCCTTTCCGGGGCGGTGACGACGGTTGGGAACACCGGGGTCACCATCAATGCCGGACGCGACCTGCTGCTGAGCGGCAGCATCGGAACCGGTGCCACGGTGAGCGGCGCCATTCGCAGCAGCGGTACCGTCACGATCACCGCCGGCGGCAGTGTCATCCTGAACGGCGCGATCACGACAGCCACCATCTTGGTCGCCGATACCGGTAACAGCAATACGATCATCACCGGCAATATCAACATCACCACGACTGGTGCGATTACCGGCAATGCCAGTGGCACGCTGCTGACCGGCTCGGCAACGGCCGACGGCACTATGCCGGATACGGCGACCTCGGGCGGCATCGTGTTAAGCGCGGGGGGTGCCATCCAACTCTCCGCGACGAACGCATTGCGGACCGGTGCGGCCACCATCACGACGACGGTTGGCGGGAACGACCCCGCCACGTCCGGCAGCATCACCGTGACCACGGCCACCAAGGTCAGCTCCGATGGCGGCAACGCAGCGGTGTCAATCCAGGTCGGCCTCGCCAGCGGTGGCAGCAGCAACACGCAGGGCCGGTTTGCGGCGACGTCTACCGGCGGCGCCGGCGACCTCGGTGGAATCTTCATCACCAGCGGCGCCTCGCTGGATGTCGGGGCGCTGGTAACGTCTGCCGGCGCGCAGAACCTCGCGATCACGGTCACGACCGGGACGCTGACGCTGGTCAATTCGACCACGGAAGCGGTGGCCGGCGACGCGATCTCGTTCAGCGCCACCACGGCGACCACGGGTACGGTCACGCTGAACGACGCGGCTTTCAACATCGGCGCTGGCTCTCTGACCATCACTGCGGACGAGGTCAACCTGTCTGGCGGCAACGGTTCAATTACCGGCACCGGCTCGATGACGCTACGCGCGACCACGCTCAATCGTGACATCAACCTGGAGAACGGTACCGGCGGGCTCAATTTTGAAAAGGCCGATTTCGACGCAATCGCCTCGACGATCACGGCAATCACCTTCGGGCGGGCGGATGCCACCGGCGGCACCCTCAATTTCGACAACGACAACGCGACGTTCCTCACCTTCACCTCAAACCTGACCTTCTTCGGCGGGTCGGTGGTGTTCTTCGAGACCATGACCACCGGTGCGAGCAATTCAGTCGCCGTAACCGCCGTGACCGGGACCATCACCGACGGCAGCACCAACGCGACCACAAAGATCTCTGCGGGGTCAATCTCCCTGAGCGCTGCGGGAGCGATCGGCGCCGGCACCAGCAACAACGATGCGTTCGACGTGGCTGGCGCGACCGCCATGACCATCGTCGCCGGTGGATCTTTCAACATCCAGGCAAATGGCACGGTGCTGTTGCAGTCCCTGGGCATCACATTTACCGATCAGTCACTAGGTGTCTTCACCTATCGACTGGCGGAATTCACGGGATTGACCTTCGGCAACGTCACCGACACCGGCACAGGGTTGGAACTCGACAACATTGTCTGGATCGCGGACGGAACCGCTGCAGTCAACCCGTTGAATATCACGATCACCCTGAACAACGGCAATCTGCAGTTGGAGGCGGATAGCCACGGGGGCGGCGAGAAGAACGCCATCCACCTCGGTACCGACGGTGGCAACATTCTGCTGACAACGCTGTTGGGCGACATCCTCGACGTCAATACGGCCGCCTCCGACAACGTGTCCACGGTCGCCGACGCCAACCTGGTCACCACCGCCACCAGCACGGTGACGCTGCGCGCGGACAACGACGGCAACTCGGGCAATGGCTGGGGCGGCAACATCGGCGCGGCGGGTGCGGGTGACATTGATATCAACGGAACGTCGCTGTTCGACTGCTTGAACTCTGCGTCCAGCAACTGCGTTTCCAATCTTTCTGCGACCAGCTATTCCGCCACCATCGATCCCAGCGTGGACGTGGTCAATACCTACGACCTTGTGTCCGGCACCTTCACCATTAATCTGGAGCCGTGCTTCACCACTGACGTCTGCCTGCTGATTGCGGAGAACGGCGCTGACTTCGATGCCAGCACCGCAAACGGAACGACCTTTGACGTCAGCATCACCCTGACCTCCGGCAACTTGTGGATCTACGATCACGGCACGCTGGTCGAAACCGCGAACGGATTGGGCAATTCCGTCCAGGGCGGCATCTATGACCTTGGCAACGGCAACCTGGTCCTGGTGACCAGCGCCGGCGCCGTGTACGCGTTCAACAGCACTGCCGGGGTCGAGATCACCCACAGCGGCAGCATCAGCATCACCGCGGCCACGGGTGTCGGGACGTTGGCCAACCCGCTGGATCTGGCTGCCACCACCTTGGTGGCGTCGGTAACCGCTGCGGGAAACCTCGTGATCCGGGAGGCCAATGCAATCACCCTCGCGTCCCTGACTGCCAACAACGGACTGATCACGGCGACGGCCGGCGGCCTGCTGACGGTCACCAGCGTGGTGTCCTCGACCGACAACGATGCCAATGACATTAGCCTGGCCGGCAACGGCGTGGTGCTCGGCACCGTCAATGCCGGGTCCGTTGCCGGAGACGTGACCATCAACGGTGGTTCGGGCACCGTCACGTACGGCAGTGGGCAGGTCACCGGACAAGTCGTGACGCTGACCTCGGTCGGCGCTATCGGAACGGTGGGTACGCCGATCCTGGTCGATACCACTAATCTCAGGATCAACGCCGGCGCCGCATTTAACGTAAATGCAGCGCTTGGGGCCACCAACGATGATTTGACGGACCTGGCTATCACCACGGCCGGCAACACGATTGGCGCCACGTCGGCCGTCATCGCGTCAAACCTGACGTATGTCGTCACCGGCGATGGCACCGATACCACGATTACGAATGTCTCCGACACCACCGGGCTAAACTTCTCGTTGACGACGATCAGTGGCGACCTGATCGTGAACACCATCGCGGCCGTCTCGGGCGCGGTGACGCTGATTGCGAACACCGCCGGCACCCAGGACATCCTCGACGACGAGGCTGCGTTCGCATCGGCCACTCGTATTACCGGCGGCGCCGTGACGCTGACCTCCGGCGGGACCCTCGGCACGGCCACCACCGACCTCGACAGCGCGGCAACCACGCTGTCGCTCACCGCCGGCGGCGGGATCAATGTGGACGAACTCGATGCGGTGACGATTTCGGCCGCCGCGGCTAACGGCGCGATCACGGTGGCGGCCGGTGGCCTGCTCACCGTCACCACCGTGACCTCGGCCACTGACGTTGATGCCAACGACATCATCCTGACTGGAGTCGGCATGGCGCTGGGCACCGTGATGGCCGGGGCCGCCGGCGACGTGACCCTGAATGCGGGCGCCGGCAGCATCACTGACGGCAATGGCGCGAGCGTCAACATTGTCTCGGACGCGCTGTCCGCAACCGCCGCGATGGGGCTGGAGTTTGACAGCACGGTCACCACGCTCACGACCAACACCTCCGGCAGCAATGGCAATCAGGTCATTCGCGAAACCAGCGGGCTGAGCGATGTGAACCTGAACGCAGGTTTGGGTGGCGTCTCGCTCACTGCCGGCGGGTCGGTGTTGCAGCCGGCCGGCAGCATCATCGCGTCCGCTCTGGAGCTGATTGGCACTTCCTTCAGCCTGAATAGCGCCACCAATAATGTCGCAACGCTGGCAGTTTCGGCTACGGGCGCCGTCAGCTATTTGGATGCCGATGACCTCGATATTGGCATCGTCGGGTTGACCACTGGGGTCACCGCAGGTGGCAGTGTTGCCCTGACCGCGGGTGGCGTTGATGGCTTGCTGACACTGGACGAGGCGGTCACGGCGAACGGCCAGATCGTGAATTTGACCGCTGACCACATGGACATTCTCGCGGCGGTGAATTCCGGTGTAACCGGTACAGTGACGCTGCGCGCATTTACCGGTGGCGTCTTGATTAACCTCGGCGGGTCAGACGCCCCAGGCACGCTTGGGCTCACCAACGCCGAGTTGAACCAGGTGACGGCCGCCGCGCTGACCGTCGGTAGTCTCGGTGCAGGAATTATCGGGATCACGGCCGCCATTACGCCGGCCGGCGCGGCGAGCCTGACCCTGCTCAGCGCTGGAGATGTTTTTGGCGCGTTCACCATCACCGTTCCGACCCTGTCAGTGACTTCCAACGGAGCGGGTGGCATCGGCAATGGTGGCGCCGACCCCCTTACCGTTTCGGTCGATTCGCTGACCACGGACACCTCGGTGGGCGGCGGCAACCAGTTCATCGTGGAGGCGAATGGTCTCAACGAGCTTGACCTCAATGCCGGCGGCGGCACCATCACCCTGGCGCTGACCTTGGGCGGAATCGCCGACCTGTCGGGTGATGGGACGGATATCCGGACCAGTGCGTTGACCATTACGCTCAACGACGCGACACCGCAGAACGTCGGCGCGTCCGGAGCCGGCAACCAGGTCGAGATCGCGGTGGGCGAGTTGACCGTGGATAGCTCGGCGGGTGGCGGCAGCCAGTATCTGGCGGAACTGGACGACTTGGACGAGTTGGGCCTGAACGCGGGAACCGGCAACGTTGAACTGACGGTTATCGGTGCCATTGAGGATTCGACCGCGGGTGACACGGATGTCACCGCCACGCGCGTGACGCTGGTCGCGGGCACGGGCATCGGCACCATCCAGACCATCGAACTGGCGGCAAATTACATCACCGTGACCAACGGTTCCGGCGACGTGGACCTGTACAACTTCAGCGCCGGGGACGCGATGAACCCCGCCGCGCCGCCAAACCCCGGTCCGGTGCCGGTGGTGGAGATCATCAGCCTGACGACCGATTCCGGAAATATCACCTTCTTCCAGGACGGCGGCGCCAGCCTGATCGTGGACCTTGCCCAGACCACCACCTCCGGCAACATCGGCATCACCCGGGATGACTTCGGGACCACCGACGGCGGAATGGCGTTGCTGACGCTGACCTCGGCGGGGAGCATCACCGCCGCCCTGACCGGAACGACCGGCGGCATCCTCGTCGACAACCTGACGGCCACGACGTTCATCAGCCTGACCTCGGTAAGCGACATCAACGAGAACGACTACATTGGCGGCGGCTCGCCGGATCCGGGCGCCGACGTTACGGCCCCGGTCCTGATCGTTAACGCCTCGAGCTTCGGCGCCTCGATGGAGGCGATCGAGACCGACGTGGGTGGCATCAGCATAGACACCTCCACCGGCGGCGGGGACCAGTACATCCACGAGTTGACCGGCCTGACGGCGCTGAACCTGAACGCCGGCCTCGGCAGCATTTTCCTCACCGTCACCGGCTCCGTCACCGACCTGCTCGGCGATGGCCCGGACGTCCTCGCTGACACGCTGGTGGCGAGCATCAACGGCCAATTCGGCGCCAGTGCAGACCCCATCGAGACCCAGGTCACCTCGCTGACGGTAGATACGTCCGCCGGCAACGACAGCCTGTACGTCCGCGAGGCCAATGGCCTGGACAACCTGGATCTGAACGCGGGGACGGGGGACGTCGAGCTGACTGTCGTCATCGGCGGCGTGCAGGACGGTGACGGGCTGCTGGACATCACCGCCGCGAACCTGGACGTCAGGCTGCTCGATCCGGTCGCCGCGGACTTCGGCGCGGTCGCAGCGGGGAGCCACATCCAGACCGACGTGGACTCAGTCCTGGTCGACACGTCCGCGGGCGGCGGCGACCAGTTCATTTACGAGTCCGGCGACGGCTGGAGCGAACTGGAGCTGGATGCCGGCTTGGGCGACGTGAACGTGCTGTTTACCGGCTCGCTGCTCTCCTCCGACTTGGCGGTCGACATCATCGCCGCCTCGGCCTCGCTGGGCGCGCTGGGCACGCCGGGCGGCAGCATTGGCTCGACCGATATTACGGCCGGGAATGCGCTTCAGACCACGGTGGACAGTCTCACCATAAATGCAACGGGGTCCGACCGTGACGTGTTCGTCCGCGAGACGGACGGCCTATCAGAGATCGGCATCTTCACGGCCGGCGGCAGCATCACTCTGTACGCTGGCGGCAGCATCCTGTCGCCTGACATGACTATCGACCTCGAGGGCGGTCCGACCACGATTACGGTTGGCGCAGGCTCGTTTGGCTCCGTCAGCACCGCCGCTGGTAACGCGATACAGACCAATGTCGCCGTCCTGTCGGTGGACACCAGCGGCAGTGCCGGCAGCCAGTTCATCCGCGAGTTCAATGGCCTGAGCGAGCTGCTGCTCAATGCCGGGGCGGGCGACGTGTCCCTGCTGACGGAGAGCGGGTCCATCCAGTCCTCGGACTTAGGCGTGGACATCATCGCGAACATCACCCGCATCACCGCACCGGCTGGCATCGGCGCCAGCAGCACGGCCGCCGGTCAGGCCGTGCAGACGCAGGTTGCGGCCTTGACCACATCAAGCAGTGGCAGCCAGTTCATCCGTGAGTCCGATGGCCTCAGCGACTTCGACTTGGTCTCGAGCACCGGTGCGGTCCAACTGCTGACGGTGTCCGGCAGCCTGCTGGATACGTCGGCGGACGGGGTGGATGTGGCCGCAGCGACCATTTCGCTAGCGGCGCCCGCCGGCAGCATCGGTGCCTCCGGCAACAGGGTCGAGCTCGGGAGTACGGTGACCAGCCTGACGCTGGCGGTGCAGGGAGATTTCTACGTCGCCGCTGTCGGCTTGCCCACGCTTTCCGGCCTGGCCGTGACGGTGGACTCCGGCCAGGTCGCAGGAAACTTCTACGAACTCACCGGTTTTGCGAACCTGACCGACTGGACCGCCGTCGGCTTTGGCTTGCGCGATTGCTGCGGGCCGGTAGCAGGTGACCTCGTCATCTACGGCATCCAGGGCAACGCTTCGGCGCTAAACCTGTCGATAACCAACCTCAGTGGCAATGTCTACCTGACCGACCAGGTCGATACCGGCGCCGCGGCGGTGCGGCTCAACGCCGGCGGGAACATCACCATCACTGCCACCGGCGGCAGCATCTTCGATTACTGCCCCAGCGGGTCGTGCGGCGCAAACGCGGACGACACCCCATCCACCGGCTACAACTTGCTGACCAATTCGACCAGCACTGTGAGCCTCAACGCGCCCAACAACGTCGTCGGCACGGCCGGGGACGGGGACATCGACATCAACGGCAGCGGAAACCTTGCGGTCAATGCCGCATCGTCAAACTTGTCCACTAACGTTGCCCTGACCAGCTTGGCGTTGACCTTTGACCCGGTTAATGACGCCGTGAGCTTCGTCTTGGGCGGTGCCACCACGGTGAACATCAACGAGGTGTGCCTGGCAAATAATGTCTGCATCAACCGGGTAACCAATTCCTCGCTCGACTTTCAGTTCAGCCTGACCGCCGTTACTGGCAACATTCTGCTTGCGGATTTTGCCATCGACGGCATCAATGACGGCAACATCGGCAACGGCACTGGCAGCGTCACGCTGGCGGCGCAGGCGGGCGGCATTTTCCGGCAGTCGCCGGCGAGCACTGCGTACAACATCGCCACCGACGGTCCCATCTCGCTGACAGGTGCGGGGGGCTCGGTGACACTCGGGGCGGTGACTCAGACCGGCGTGGTCGGGTCGATCACCTCCAGCAACAGTCCGATCGTGCTGTCGGGATGGTTCAATCCCTACACGCTGCAACTCGGGCGCACCGGGCCCGGGGAAATCAATGTCTTCGGAACCAATGGCTGGGCGATGGCGCTGGCGGGGTTCTCCAGCGCGGCTGGGGGCGATACTCAGATCCGCTCTTCCAACAGCCTGAGCGTCAACACCAGCATCGTCCAGTCCGGCTCGATCCTGCTGGAGGCGCTCAACAACAACCTCACGATCTCGGCCCAGCGAACGATTCATTCCACGGGCGGCAACTTGATCCTTCGCTCCGAGGATGCTGTCGTCATCGCCGCGGGCGCCAGTGGGAACGTGACGCAATTGATGGCGGGCGCGGGGACGATCTTGCTGTCGGCAGGGTTTGCCGACGTCGACAGCGTCGGGAGCATCAGCCTCGGCGACTTCG
>JANNAK010000217.1:0-12610 GCA_031384195.1 Gammaproteobacteria bacterium | reverse complement strand
GGTCGCGGCCGCCGAAGGCATGCGGCTGGACGTATCGGGCACGCACCATGGCGATGCGCCTGCCAGCGCGCACGCGCATCAGTACGGCGCGACCATGACCGTTGATGCTACGGCCCTGACGCGCGTGGTGCTGCTCCACCTGCCAGAAGGCGATTCCGCCAGCCTGTTGCGCGCGGCGCTTGAAAGCGAGGGGCTCCCGTATCGCGTGGTGGCCAGCGTCGCCGAACTCCAGCACGAGGTCCTGACCGGAAACCCCTCGCTGGTCCTGCTGGGTCACCAGCCGCCAGAGCGGGACGGACTCAAAGTGGCCGCCGAGGTTCGGCGCAGCGAGGGGAATGCGCAGGTCAGGGTGCCGATCGTCCTGGTCTCGGACGATCCGGTGCCGGCCGAAGCCGGGAATCTCGTCGCCACGGACTGGCTGGTCGCGCCGTTTTCCGCAAGCTACGCCCGGACCAAGCTGCGTGCCTGGGTGCTGCGCGCGGCCTGTCGCTGGGTGCGCGCCCGTTTGCCCAGCGACGAAGCCAGCCGGTTGGGGGCCCTGCGCAAACTCGGGATCCTTGATACACCCGAGGAACAGCGGTTTGACCGGCTCACGCGGATTGCCGCCGCGGCGATGGACGTGCCGATCGCGCTGGTGAGCCTGGTCGACAGCGACCGTCAGTGGTTCAAGTCCGGCATCGGCTTCGACCTGCGCGACACCCCGCGCGACGTCGCATTCTGTGCGCACGTCGTGCAGGAAAAAGCCGAGCTGTCAGTGCTGGACACGCTGCTGGATGACCGCTTTGCTGACAATCCGCTGGTGACCGGCGAGACCCGGATCCGTTCCTACACCGGTGTCCCCCTGACCCTGGCGGACGGCAGCTGCATCGGCACCTTGTGCGTCATCGACACCCGGCCGCGCAGCTTCGGTGCGGCGGAAATGGCGACCCTGCGCGACATTCGCGACCTGGTGCTGCGCGAGTTGACGCTGCCGGCGGGCTGAGCGGTCGGCGCTAGCGCAGCAACTCGGCGGTGAGCGGTTGGGCCAGTATCCACAGGCCCGCCACCGTCAACAGCACCATCAGGCCGAGCATCGGCAACTGGCTCAGCAGCGCGCTGCGGCGCGTTGAGAACACCCGCAGCGCCACGCGGTGGGCGGCGTAGACGCTGAGCACATGGCCGGCCAGGATAATGCCGACCTGCGTGTGCCAGACCCAGCCGATGGCGGGAAGAATGGGGGCGCGAAACATCCCGGCGCTGCCCAACAGGTTCCAGCCCCAGCCGAAGGGGTCCGAGGACAGGCTCACGATCTTCAAGCCCTGCGTGAGGATCAGTGTCGCGTAGTGAGTCAGGTTGTAGGCCAGTGCAATGGGCAACAGGGTGTAGGCGAAATCCAGCGCTAGCTCACCAACCGAACGGCGGCTGTCAGCCATCACCTTGGCCAGCCACAGGAACGCAAGGTAAGTGCCGAGGTAGAGGAACGGCGACGCCAGCAGCCAGAACGTTTCCCAGCCGATGTACCAGGGGCGCAGGCTTGCATAGGCGTGGATCGGGCGCTGGCCGACAATCGCAGTGAAGACGCCGGTGGGATCGGCCCAGAACAGGTTGACCCACCACTGCGTTGCGCGCAGGCCGTCAAAGGCGGTGGTCGATAGCATGGCCAGTAAGAACACGACGGTGGCGAGCGTTTCGGGCGCTCTTGAGTCAGGCCGGAAAACGCCGAGCGCAAGCGCAAGGTGCTGACGGATCCCGGCGGCTCCGCGCGACGATAATCCAGCGGCGCCAATTGGGCGGCCAGGCGGAAAAACACCGAGAAGATTTCGCAGTGACGGAACCAGGCGGCGGCGCCGATCAGCCAGCTTCCCGCGAGGTTGAGCGCGGTGTAGGCCAGCAGGACCGCGCCCAGGGTGGACGGTCGACCGTGGTTGAAGAGTTCAAACCAGATGAATCCCAGGAACAAGGCCAGCGCCGGCCATTCGCCGAGGGCTTCCGGATAGGCGAGGCGGCCGGCGCCGAATCCGCGACGAAGTCGGCCCACGCCATCGGCCAGCGTCCGCCACGGGTTGAGGGCAGCGTAGAAATTCCCGAGCACGGCCGTAAGGTAGGTGAACAGCAATCCAAAGCAGACCCAGAAGAAGGTCATGCTGAAGTTTCGAAACGGATCGCGGTTGCCGAACAGGGCGGTGGCGATGCACAGCAACAGCAGAAACACGCTGAACAGTTTCAGGCCCGGCGACAGCCGGCGCAGGGCCCGCACCCAGCCGGCAGCGGAAACATCGCGTGCCGAATCCACATCGGCGGTGGGCCTGGCCGTGGAGAAAATCGCCACCACCATGAACGACAGCAGCAGCGCTGCGGTGGCGGCCCAGGCGTACAGCCAGAATGGAACCGGCAGGTTGTAGAGGCGACCGAAGCCGTGGGCCGCGGCAGGAACCGGCAGCAACAGCGTCGCCGTTGCGAGCTTCGCGGCGGCACGCCTGAACATCAGGGACGTCTGCGGTCGTCTGCGACCGGCGGCAATTCCTACTGCGGTACGGGCTTGTGGCGGGCGTCTTCTGACGCTGCCAGCGTCTGTTCCCAGAGCTGCAAGTAGGCCTCGGCCGAGCGGTACAGTGCGCTGATGCCTTCAGTGCCGCCCTCGATGCGGACTTCCTCGACGATGTCGGCCACCAGGCCGTAGTTGGCCATGCCGACTTCGTCCATGTTCCAGCTCTGGCCACCGGGAATCGCCAGCAGGTCCACTTTGATGGGCGTGATGCCGGCTGCCTCAAACTGCGGGCCCCAGCCCGGACCCTGGAACAGGGTAAATGGGTACTTGATTGGCGTGGTGCCGGCGCCGCGCGGACCCGGCAGGTTGCGCAGGCCGTTGGCGTCGGCGCCATAGCCCAAGGCGATCGGTCGAGTGGTGCCCGAGGCCTGCCAGACCGGTTTCAATTTGTTCAGGAAGTCGGTGAAGTCCTTGCCGTTGGGCAGCGCCGGATAAAGGATGCCGCCCTGACGGATGATCTGCGCGGCCTGGGCATTGTTGATGCCGCCGTGGCCGCCGTGCCCGGAAATCATCGGGTAGTCCGGGCTCAGCTTTGCCGCTTCATCCAGCATGTACTGCTTGCTGCGGATCTCGGCGTGGTCGATGTCGAACACAAATCCCTTCTTCATGATCTTGTCGATGGCGTAGCGGCCAAGATCGGTGACGGTGCGCGCATTGCACTGGCGCTCGGGAGGGTAGCTCGGCGTGCGGCCCTGGGTGCGCTCGATCATGGCCTGCGTGATCGGGTCGTCGCCGAAGAACGGGCCGGACGGCAGTTCCGCGCCGGCCTCGTAGAAGAACGTCGGGCCGACGCCGCCATCGTCACAGTTGTAGGTTTTCCAGTAGCCGTTGGTGCCGTAGTAATTGATCAGGTTCAGGGTCGCGCTGAAGATCCCGGCGCCGCCCAGCGCGCTGTCCACGTCGTGGTAGGGGAAGACCTGCCGCACGCCCAGTTCCCAGGCCGCGTCGATTTCGCGGTCGATGTCTTCCTTGGTGCAGCCGCGGGTTTCGCTGCCGTCGTCGTTGTACATGACGTTGCAGTGGAAGATGTTGGCGAACTCAAGTCCCGGAATCACCGCCAGCTTGCCCTGGGCGATGACCGCGCGGGCTTCGGCCGGGTCCTTGACGATGCGGTACCAGCCCTTGCCCGGGCCGCCTTCCTGCGCGTCGACGTATTTCTCGATGTCGTAGAGGTATTCGACCTGTTTGGTGCCTACACCCATGTCAATGCAGTCGACGTCGTTGGGATCGGTGTCCTTGTCGCCGCCACTTTCCTTGGCGACATTGCACAGCGCCTCGATGTTGGTGCCCAGCACCGTCATCGTGCGCAAGCCCGCCTTGTAGGCGCGCTCGACCCATTTGTAATACATCTGCTGGTGCAGTTGGGAGTCCTTCTGCGGCCAGCCGATGAAAGTCGGCCAGCCGACGGTGTCGTGGGTCTGGGTCGGGTCGGAATCGAGCACCGCATTTTCGGGGCTGGCGGTGCCGTCCTCGCCGTGCATGTTTGCGCAATTCTTCAGCGCCTCGACCACGCCGAAGCGGTTGGCTGCATGTCCGTACATCACGCCACCGGCGGAGGGCCCGCGGTTGCCGCTGCCATCGGACATGTCCGAGCCCATCGCCATGTGCGAGTGCACTTCGGCAAAGCCGATCACCGGCGTTGTCGGGGTCGGGTTGGAAAAGGTCTTGCCCGTCACGCCCACCGGCATCTCCGGGTAAACCGTGCAGCCGCTGGCCGGTTCAAAGACCAGCACCGCCGGAGCGTCGTCCAGCAGCAGCTGTCCGGTGCCGCCCACGGCCAACGCCAGATTGAGGGTAGACGCCGCGTAGCGGTCGCCTGACATCGTGACGGTCCAGTCCGATCCGTCTTCCGGTGCCGCAACGGCGGACACCGCGCCGCCACTGCCGGTGAGGTATTGGGCGTCGCTGGTGTAGAAGACGTAACGGCCAAGTCCGGCCGGCTTCATGAAAAAACGCTCGGCGGAAGCGGCGTCAGCGGTGTTGGCGACAAAGCTGGCGCCGTCGCGGGCAACGTAGCTGCCATTGGCCTTGAGCGCGAAGCAGCGATTGGCCAGGTCGTAGCGGGACAGCGGGGGCAGGGCGTTGCTGCCGTCGGCGAGGACCGCGGGTTCCGAAGCGCCACAGGCTACCAGTGCCAGCGGAAGGACCACTGCCGAAAAACGGCGCGCAATTGATAGGCGACCCATGTCCATCTCTCCGTAAAATTTATTTGTAGCCGCCGGACCAAATCCGGGGCCGCGAATTATGCCCGGAAGGGAGGCGGGGCGGATACAATTTGTCCGGCGCCAGTCCAGGAACCGAGACTCCCCGGCCCGCTGGCGCAATCCGGACCGCAGTCCTCTACCCTAGGCCGGTCGTTTTTCCCTGCAGCCAGTACCGGGAGTGCGCTGATGTCGCAAATTTATCCTGCCGTTGACCCTGATGGATTGCTCGAGTACTCGGTGGTATTCACCGACCGGTCGGTGAACCACATGTCCGCGATGTTTCGGCAGGCCCTGTGCGAGATTTCCGCTGACCTGAAGCAGGTCTACAGGGCGCAGGCCGTGGCGCTGGTGCCCGGTGGCGGGTCGTTTGGCATGGAGGCCATCGCCCGGCAGTTTGCGACCGGCAAGAATTGCCTGGTTATCCGCAATGGCTACTTCAGTTATCGCTGGTCGCAAATTTTTGAATTGGGCGCGATCCCCGCCACCACCACCGTGTTGAAGGCCCGCCAGGCGAACCCGGGTGCGAACGCGCCTTTCGCCCCGGCGCCCATCGCGGAAGTCGAGGCGACGATCCGGCGCGAAAAGCCGGACCTGGTATTCGCCGCCCATGTGGAGACAGCCTCGGGGATGATTCTTCCCGATGATTACCTGCAGCGGCTGGCGGCGGCGGTGCACGCGGTTGGCGGAATGTTCGTGCTGGATTGTGTCGCCTCCGGCGCCATCTGGGTGGATATGCAGGCCTGCGGTGTCGATGTCCTGCTCAGCGCGCCACAGAAAGCCTGGAGTTCAACGCCCTGTGCCGCGCTGGTGATGCTGGGCGCCGTGGCCATCCAGCGACTCGAACAAAGCCAAAGCACCAGCTTTGCCGCCGACCTTAAAAAGTGGCTGCAAATCATGCAGGCCTACGAAAACGGTGGCCACGCATATCACGCGACCCTGCCAACGGACGGACTGCTGCGGTTGCGGGGATCCATCAAGGCCACGCTTGCGGCCGGTCTTGAGCCGCTCAGAGCCGCGCAATGGCAGCTGGGCCGGGAGGTGCGGGCCATGCTGACGACGCTGGGCTATGCGAGCGTCGCTGCGGCCGGCTTTGAGGCGCCGGGCGTTGTGGTCTCCTTTACAAGTGACGCGGAGATCAGCAATGGCAAGAAGTTCCTTGCCCGAGGTGTGCAGTCCGCCGCCGGGGTTCCGCTGATGTGCGACGAGGGCGCCGATTTCCGCAGCTTCCGGATCGGCTTGTTCGGGCTGGACAAGCTGAAGGACGTTTCCGGAACGGTGGCTCGGCTGCAGGCCGCGATGCAGGGAGTGTCCGAAGGCCCGGGCGCCAGGCGGTAATCCGGCCGCGCGGGTCTGGCAGCAAACGTTGACCCCGGCGAACGCTGAAATCCAAGGCGCGTCGCTTTCACCGGCGTTTCTGCTTCGGTAGAGTGCGGCCATGAACGAATCCCTGACCGTCGCCTTCCTGCGCAATTTTCTCGGCCACGCGCCGCCGTGGTACAAGCTCACCATCCTGGGCTTCCTGCTGGCGAACCCGCTGCTGCTGTGGCTGGCCGGGCCGTTTGTCGCTGGCTGGATCCTGGTGCTGGAGTTCATCTTCACGCTGGCGATGGCGCTGCGTTGCTACCCGCTGCAGCCCGGTGGCCTGCTGGCGATCGAAGCGATCGTGCTGGGCCTGGCAACGCCGGCGGCGGTCTACGCCGAAACGCAGGCGAATTTCGCGGTGATCCTCCTGCTGATTTTCATGGTCGCCGGCATTTACTTCCTGCGCGAGCTTTTGCTGTTCATCTTTACCCGCCTGCTGGTTCGCGTGCGCTCGAAAGTGATGCTGTCGTTGATGTTCTGCTTTTCCTCGGCGCTGCTGTCCGCATTCCTGGATGCCCTGACGGTGATCGCGGTGATCATCACGGTGTCCTTGGGCTTTTACGCGGTCTACCACCGGGTTGCCTCGGGTCGCGGCTTTGACGATGAGCACGACCACCAGGACGACGAGCTGATCCACGAATCGCATCGGGTTGACCTCGACCGGTTCCGGGCCTTTATTCGCAGCCTGATGATGCATGCGGCGGTCGGCACCGCATTGGGTGGCGTCTGTACCCTGGTCGGTGAGCCACAGAACCTGCTGATTGGCAACGTCGCGGGCTGGGATTTCATCACCTTCTTCAAGAATGTTTCGCCGGTCTCCATGCCGGTGCTGGCCGTCGGGCTGCTGACCTGCGTGGTGCTGGAACGCTGGCACTGGTTTGGTTTTGGCGAGCCGATGCCCGATTCGGTACGCGAGGTGATGGAGAGGTGGTCCGAGTCGCAGAACCAGAAACGTACGCCTCGTGATACCGCCCGGCTGTGGGTGCAGGCCGTCGCCGCCGCCTTCCTGGTGATTGGCCTTGCGCTGCACATTGCCGAAGTTGGCCTGATTGGCCTGACGGTCATTGTCCTGGCCACCGCGTTTTGCGGCGTGGTTGAGGAAAAGCGTATTGGCCATGCCTTTGAGGAGGCGTTGCCGTTCACTGCGTTGTTGGTGACGTTCTTCGCCATCGTCGCCGTGATCCATGCGCAGCATCTGTTCAAGCCGGTCATCGACTACGTACTGGCGCAGGAAGGCACCCGCCAGCTGGCCATGATGTACGTCGCCAACGGCGCGCTGTCGTCGATCAGCGACAACGTGTTCGTTGCCACGGTCTACATCACCGAAGTGAAGGCGGCGCTGACCAGCGGCCTGATTACCCGCGAGCAGTTCGACCTGCTGGCCGTGACGGTGAACACCGGCACCAACATTCCCAGCGTGGCCACACCGAACGGGCAGGCCGCGTTCCTGTTCCTGCTGACCTCGGCGCTGGCGCCGCTGATCCGGCTGGGGTACATGAAGATGCTGTGGATGGCGTTGCCCTACACCATCACGATGTCCACCACCGGGCTGCTGGCGACGATGTTCCTGCTCTAAGCCGCCATGCCCAGATGAAAAAACTTGAGATTGGCGACTTGTGGATGCTCGAGGAGTACGCCGAGCAGCGATCCGAGTTCCGCAAAAAGGTGATCGCGCAGAAAAAGGTGCGGACGGTCCCGATCGGCCCCAACCTCACCTTGCTGTTCGAGGACCGGGTGCTGATCCAGTACCAGGTGCAGGAAATGCTGCGCATCGAGCGGATCGTCGAGACGGCCGGCATCCAGGAAGAGCTGGACGCCTACAACCCGCTGCTCCCCGACGGCAGCAACTGGAAGGCGACCTGCCTGGTTGAGTTCGAAGCGGTCGCGGAGCGCCAGGAGACGCTGACGCCGCTCATCGGCATTGAAAACCTGATCTGGGCGCAGGCCGGCCAGCTGCAAAAGGTGTTCGCGTTAGCCGACGAAGACCTGGATCGCACCAACGAGGAAGAGACCTCGGCAGTGCACTTCCTGCGTTTTGAGCTCCCGCCAGAAATGGTCAAGGCGCTGAAGACCGGTGCCGCCCTGCGCTTCGGCGTTGACCACGCCGATTACGGTCATGCCATCGCTGTGGCGCCGATTACCCGTGTCGCCCTGATGAAAGACCTCACCGATAAGTAGGCGATCAGCAGGGACGCGGTCGCTACTTTTATATTTCGCCGGGGGCGGCGTTGGGCTCGCGGTGCCAGGCGGCCGGGGGCAGGGTGCCTTTCCAGGTTTTCGCGCGATGCTCGGCCACCACGTGGGAGTAAATCCCGCCGCGGACGTTGAAGACCGCGGTGAGGCGCAGGAAGCGGGGCGCCACCGATTTCACCAGGTCATCCACGATCCGGTTGGTGACGTCCTCGTGGAAGTGACCCTCGTCGCGGAACGACCACAGGTAGAGCTTCAGCGACTTCAGTTCCACGCAGCGGCGGTCGGCCACGTACTCCAGGAACAGGGTGGCAAAATCCGGCTGCCCGGTTTTCGGGCACAGGCAGGTGAACTCCGGCAGGCGCATGCGAATGGCATAGTCGCGGGCCGGCTTGGGATTGGCGAATGTTTCCAGGGATTTGGTCGGCTTTTTCGGCATTTTTCAAGCCCAAAAACAGCGGTTTCGGTGCGCGACTTACTTTACACTACGGCCCGCGCGGGCCTTCCCCGGCGGAAGCCCGTCGCCCACAAACACAAACAGGGATTTCATGCGTCTGTCTTCCATCAAGCTGGCGGGATTCAAGTCTTTTGTTGACCCGTCCGTGCTGCTGCTGCCGTCCAATCTGACCGCCGTCGTCGGTCCCAATGGCTGCGGCAAGTCCAACATCATCGACGCGGTGCGCTGGGTGCTGGGCGAGTCCAGCATGAAGCAGCTGCGCAGCGACAGCATGGAAGACGTGATCTTCAATGGCAGCAAGACCCGCAAGCCGGCCGGTCGGGCCGCCGTCGAGCTGACTTTCGACAACGCCGACAACACCATTCAGGGACCGTACGCGTCCTACGCCGAGATCAACGTGCGCCGCGAGCTGGCCCGGGACGGCAACTCGCAGTACTACCTGAATGGCGCCCGCTGCCTGAAGCGCGATGTCACCGACCTGTTCCTGGGCACTGGCCTTGGCGCGCGCACCGGCTACGCCATCATCGAGCAGGGCATGGTCTCGAACATGATCCAGGCCAAGCCCGAGGAGCTGCGGGTTTGGCTGGAAGAGGCCGCCGGCATCTCCAAGTACAAGGAACGCCGTCGCGAGACCGAGTCCCGCATCAAGCAGACCCGCGAGAACCTGGCCCGGCTTGGCGACCTGCGCGGCGAGCTGAAGGGGCGCATCGAAACCCTGGAGAAACAGGCGGTCAATGCTGAAAAGTACAAGGAATTCAAGGAACAAGAGCGTAATCTTAAAGCAGAGCACCTGGCCCTGCGCAGCCGCTCCCTGAGCGCCCAAGGCACTGCGTACGAAGAAACACTGGCGGCCCTGACGCTGGCCCTGGAAACCGCGCGCACCCGCCTGCAGCAAATCCACCAAGGCCAGGCGCAGGCCGAAAGCGCCAACCGCGACGCCAACCACGCGCTGGCCGAGCAGCAGAACAAGGTGTACGAGGCCGAGGCCGCGCTGGCCCGGCAGGAGCAGAACCTGGAGCACGCCCGCGAGCTCAAGACCCTCAAGCAGCGCGAGCTGGAGCAGGTCGTGCAGCAGCTTGCGGATCTGGTCGCCCGCGAACAGGCCGAACAGACCCGTCTGGCCGAGTTGAACAAAAGCCTGCAAGCGCTGGATGCCGAAGTTCAGTCGGTGCAGGAAGCCCAGGCCAAGGCCCTGGCAACCCTGCAGCAGGCCGAGCAGGCCGCGCACGAAGGGCAGCTGCGCTGGGACCAGTTCACCGAGCGCTCGCAGAATCCGCTATCGCAGGCCGAGGGCGAGCGGGTGCGGGTGCAGTCGCTGGTCACGGCGCGCACCCAGACCGCCCAGCGCCTGCAACAGGCCGAGGCCGAGCACTCGGGCCTGGACGCCGCACCGCTGCAGTCGGCGCTATTCGACGCCGACAGCGAGCTGGCATTGCTGGGCCGCGAATTGAGCGATGGCCAGACCCGCCTGCAGGCGCTGGACGGCCAGATCCAGCAACTGCGCGAGGCGCGCGCCCGGGAAGACGGCGCGCTGCACGAGGCGCGCCAGTCGCTGCAGGGCGCCAGCGGACGGATGTCCTCGCTGGAAACGCTGCAACAGGCGGCGCTGCGGCAGGACGATGCCGAATTGCAGTCCTGGCTCAGTGCGCAGGGCATGGACAACCCGCCACGACTGGCTTCAGTGCTGAAGGTCGATCGCGGCTGGGAAGACGCGGTCGAGCACGTGCTGCAAGGCCTGCTGCAGGCACCGCTGCTGGCCGATTTCAGCCAGCGCGCCGGCAGCCTGGCGCGGCCGGAAAAAACGGGCGTCACCATCATTGATGGCGCCGGCAGCGCCGCGCCGGCCCCGGCCGGCAGTCTGGCGGCCAAGGTGCAGGGCCCGGCGGTCATTGCCGACCTGCTGTGCCATGTGCAGGTGGCCGCCAACGCCAGCGAGATGCAGCAGCGCATCGCCAGGCTGCAGCCCGGCGAGTCGGTGATTGACAGCGATGGCGTGTGGCGCGGCCGCGGCTGGGTGCGCTATCCGCATGCCGAGGAAGACCGTACCGGCGTACTCGCCCGTGGCCTGCTGCTGGAAGAATTGAACACCGAAGTCGGCAAGCAGACCCGGGCCGTAACTCAGCACGAGCAGGCGGTGACCGAGTTGCAGCAGCGCCTGCTGGCGCTGGAAGCCGAGCGTCGCGAGCTGGCCAGCCGTTTCGACACCGGCCGCGGCCGCCAGGCCCAGCGCCTCGCGTTCCGGCAGGCGCAAGCGGTGCGACTGGAGCAGACCCAGGCCCGCGTCAGCCAGTTGAGCGGCGACCTCGACCAGTTGCGCAAAGCCCTGTCGCAGCAGGACCAGGACCTGGCGAGCTCGAAGCAGCGGCTGACGCAATTCGAGGCCACCGAGCAGCAGCTGCGTCGCGAACGCGAGGAATTGCAGCTGGCGCTGGCGCGGGGACGCGAGGCGGTCCAGACGGCGCGAGCCGAGCTGGCCCGGGTGCAACAGTCCCTGGGCGCCGCCCAGGTGCAGCTGGCCGGCCGTCGCAGCGCGGTTGAAGCGCTGCAGCAGGCGGTGGCCGAGCGTGCGACGCGGACCCTGGCGTTGCAGGGACAGCGCGATACCGCGCAGCAGGAACTGGCAGTGCTGGACAAGCCGATCGAGGATCAGCTGGCGGCGCTGGAGCCCACCAAGCGGGCGGCCGAGGAACAGCGCGAGCTGTTGCGGAAGGCGCGCGAACGCGTGACCGCCGCCGAAACGACCGTGGCCGAGCAGTTGCGGCTCAGCCGCGAATCCGAATTCGCCCAGGACGAGGCGCGCGAAAAGGTGCAGGCCGCCCGGCTGGAATTCCAGACCCTCGCGGCGCGCCGGCAGGCGCTGGCCGATCAAATCGCGGAATCCGGTTTCCAGCTGGACGAGTTGCTGCCCAAGCTCGACGCAGACGCCACTCCCGAGTCCTGGGAAGAAAAGCTGGCCGCCATGACCCGCCGCATCGACCGGCTGGGGGCGATCAACCTCGCCGCCATCCCGGAACTGGAAGAGGGCAAGGCGCGCGACCAGTACCTCACCGACCAGGACAGCGACCTGACCGGCGCCCTGGAGCAGCTGGAGTCGGCAATCAAGAAAATTGATGCCGAGACCCAGGACCGTTTCAAGGACACTTTCGAGAAGGTCAACACCATCTTCAAGGACCGCTTCCCCAAGCTGTTCGGCGGCGGCGAGGCCTATCTTGAGCTCACGGGCGACGACATGCTGGAGTCTGGCGTGCGCGTGATGGCGCGGCCCCCCGGCAAGCGCAACAGCTCGATCCAGCTGCTGTCCGGCGGCGAAAAGGCGATGACCGCGGTGGCGCTGCTGCTGGCGCTGTTCCAGTTGAACCCGGCGCCGTTCTGCCTGCTGGACGAAGTCGATGCGCCGCTGGACGACGCCAACGTCGCCCGCTTCGTCGAGGTGGTCCGCGAGATGGCGCAGACCGTGCAGTTCGTGGTCATCACCCACAACAAGCTCTCGATGGAACTCGCCGAGCAGCTGCACGGCGTGACCATGCAGGAGCCCGGCGTGTCGCGCCTGGTCAGCGTCGACATCCAGCAGGCCATTGATCTTGCCTCCCAGCGTGAGGGTGCGGAGGCGGTCGCATGAGCCCGTTGCAATGGGCGCTGCTGATCTTTGGCGCCGGCATCGTGCTGTGGCTGGTCTACTCCAGCTGGCTGGACAAGAAAACGCTGGAACGCAGTCGCCCGCGAGTTGAAGATCCCAAGCGTCCGCGTTTTGGCCAGGACTGGGACAACGAGGAGCGCAAGCCCGGCAACTTCGACGAGTTCGGCGTCTCGACGCCGCGCCGGCGCCCGGGCGGATCGGACGGTGACCTGCCGCCGGCGGTGGCCAAGGTG
>JANNAK010000169.1:0-9019 GCA_031384195.1 Gammaproteobacteria bacterium | reverse complement strand
GGCAAGGTCACGCCCACCGGCGGCGGGCTGCTGCCGCAGCCGGCGAGCGCCGACGCGCAGAAAACAAGGGCGGCACGCAGCATGCGAATCATCACTTCAGCTCCTGCTTCGGGCCGCGATTTGAATTCAGAATCCGTCCCTCTTTTTGCGCTGCATCGAGGAAAGCCGGCCGCTCACCGCCGCCCTGCAGGACCAGGTTGCTGCCGGAAGCGTAGGCACCCTGGGCCGAGCAAAGCCAGGCGCAGGCCGCGCCGATGTCGGCGGGCGTTGCCAGCCGGCCGGCCGGAATGGTTCTGGCCACGGCGGCAATCCCGGCCGCGTCGCCGTAATGCAATTCGGACTGTTCGGTCTGCACCGGGCCGGGACTGATGGCGACCACGCGCACTTTGGGCGCCCACTCCACCGCCAGCGACTGGGTCAGGCTGATCAAGCCGGCCTTGGCCGCGCCATAAGCGGCGGTTCCCGGGGAGGCGCGCAAACCGCTGACGCTGGCGATGAACACGATCACCCCGCCCTGCCCCTGGGCCTGCATCACGGCATTGGCCTGCTGCGCAAGGTGCAGCGGCGCGAGCAGGTTCAGTTGCACGATGGACTCGTGGAATCGCGGCGAGGCCTGGTCGGCCATCGCAAACGGTGCGCCACCGGCATTGCTCACCAACACGTCCAACCGCCCGAACCGTGCGGTGATCTCGGCAAACAGCAGGTCGCGCGCGGCCGCGTCGCGCACATCGGTCTTCACGAAGGTCGCCGTACGTCCCCCAGCCTGGGGCAATTCGACCGGCGGCTCGCGGCCGCAGACCACGACCTCGCAGCCGTCGGCCAGAAACTGCTCGCTGATGCCCCGGCCCACGCCCCTGGCGCCGCCGGTGACCAGCACAACTCTTCTATCGCTCATGACAGGTACCGGACACCGGACAGTTGCTCCGACACCTGCCACAGGCGCGCGGCAAGTCCGCGGTCACGGGCCGCGGCGGAGAAGGACACCGAAACCGGATGGCCCTTGAGTTGCATGAATCCATCCGGCCCGATGTATTCGCCACCCTTCAGATCCGCCGCAGTCGCGGCATACAGCGTGGGCAATGCACCCATTTCGGCCGACTGGGCAAACAGGGTGTTGCCCATGCCCGCCATCGCATTCCAGAGCTTGCCGGTAACCGGTACCGAACCGCCAAACACGATGTTGGTGGCGGCATAGCCCGGGTGTGCGGCGATGCCGCAGGCCGCGATGCCGGCATTCTTCAGCCGCCGGTCCAGCTCAAACGCGTAAGACATATTGGCCAGCTTCGACTGCGCGTAAGCCGCAGACTTCGAGTAGCTGCGCTGCGTCCACAGCAAGTCGTCGAGATCCAGCGTGGCGTTCCGGTGCGTCAGGCTGCCGATCGTCACCACCCGGGCGCCCGGTGTCTGGCGAATCTTGTCGAGCAGCAATCCAGTCAGCGCAAACGGGCCGAGGCAATTGGTGCCGAAGATGGTTTCAAACCCGTCACGGGTCTTGCCGTAGGGCAGCCCCATCGCGCCGGCGTTGTTGCACAGGATGTCGAGCCGCGAATACTCGGCGGCAAACGCGGCGACGAACGCCCGGATTGAGGACTGGTCGGAAACATCAAGCCCGATGTTGCGCACCTGCGCATCCCGAACCCGGCTCTTGATGGCGGCCACCGCCTGCTGCGCCCGCCCGGCATCGCGGCAGCCGAGCACGGTCTCGGCCCCAGCAGCCGCCAGCGCCATGGCAGTTTCAAGGCCGATCCCGCTGGTGGCTCCGGTCACAATTGCGACCTTGCCGTCCAGGCGCGGCATGTCCGCCGCCGTCCATTTCCCCATCCGCTGTTTCCCCCTCTGCTGGCATCCTAAGCCCTTGATGCGACAACCCCTTACTCCAAAAGGACGAAGCCCTGAACGGGTGCCTGCGGGAGCATGCAAGCCTCCGCAAAGCCCTCCTCCGCCAGATGCCCGATCCCGTCGGAAAACCAGTGCCCGAGGGCGACTACGTCAAGCTGGCCAATGGCTACCGGATGCACTACCTCGATCACGGCCCCAAGGGCGGCCCGGTCGTGGTCTTCCTGCACGGCTCCGGCAACGGCGCCAGCGGCCACAGCAACTTCAAGCACAACTATCCGGTGCTCGCGGCGCAGGGTTATCGCTGCCTGGTCGTGGACATGGTTGGCTTCGGTTACTCGGACAAGCCGGACGATGTCGAGTACCCGCTGTCGTTCTTTGTTGAATGCGTAAAGCAGACCCTCGACGCGGTCGGCGTGAGCAAGGCCACCATCCTGGGCAATTCGCTGGGCGGAGCCGTCGCGCTGGGCCTGGCGCTGGAACACCCAACGGTAGTGCAGCGACTGGTGCTGATGGCCCCCGGCGGACTCAACGAGATGGCCGATTACCTCGCCATGCCGGGCATGGCGGCGATGTTTGCCACTTTCAGCGGCGGCCCAATGACGGTGGAGAAGATGAAGGCGTTCTTCATCAAGGCTTTCGTGGTGAACCCGGACTGCGTGGACGATGATCTGGTACGCGAGCGCTTCGAGATGATGAAGCTGCAGAACCCGCAGGTGATGAAGGCGATGAAGGTGCCGAACCTGACGGCGCAGTTGCCGCAGATCAAGTGCCCGACCTTGGCGCTGTGGGGGCTGAACGAGAACATGATGCCGGACAGCGGGATCCTGCGGCTGGGCAAGGGTCTGCCGAATTGCCGGATGGTGCTGGTCCCGAATTGCGGGCACTGGGTGATGATGGAGCACCGGGAGTTGTTCAATCGCACGGTGCTGGATTTCCTGGAGCGCGGATGACTCCCGCCGTGCAACCGGGTCGCGCCGCTTCGGGGCGCCAAACGGCAGTCGCCCTGACGTATTTCGGGGCGGAGTGCCGGATGCCGCCCGCCGCTCCATGGCGCGCCGAACTGCCGCTACGCGGCACCCCTGCGGCTACGCCTCCGGGGCTCCGGTCCGGCTGCGCTTTACTTACGCGGCGAGCGGCATCCGGCACTCCGCCTTCGGGCATTGGCCGCCCCGATTCCGCCGAGCCTATGCAGGTGGGCGCCCAGCGCGAGGATGACGACGGCAGCGCGCCGCTCCAGCTGCGAGCCTGTGCTCGGCCTGTGCGGGGGTCGGCCGGAAACTGGCTGACGGCCGTGACGCCGCTACGACGCGATCACGGAGGGCGCCGCGCCGGGGAACGGGGATATGGCGCTTCTTCCGTCCCGGCATATCCCCATTCCCCAAGCGGCGGTCCGGCGAGCCACGTAGCGCCGGGCATTGGCCGCCCCGCAGCTCCGAGTCAGGAATGAGCCTTTCGCCAGCCAGGATCGAAGCACTCGGCGACGAACTGTTCGCCGCGCTGCGCGCGCGCAGCGTCATCGAGCCGCTTACCCATCGCGAGCCCACGATCGAGATTGACGATGCCTACCGCATCTCCCAGCGCTTTCTCGCCCGCCGCCTGGCTGAGGGCGAGCGCATCGTCGGCAAGAAAATCGGCGTCACCAGCAAGGCCGTGCAAGACATGCTCGCCGTGCACCAGCCCGACTTCGGCTTCCTCCTCAATACCATGCACGTGCCCGACGGCAGCATCGTCAGCCTGGCCACGGCCGGGCTGATCCAGCCGCGCGCCGAGGGCGAGATCGCCTTCGTGCTCAAGAAAGACCTGCGCGGACCCGGCGTGACCGAAGCACAGGTGCTCGACGCCACCGACTGCGTCTGCGCCTGCTTCGAAATCGTCGACTCGCGGGTGCGCGACTGGAAGATCAAGATCCAGGACACCATCGCCGACAACGCTTCCTGCGGGGTGTTCGTACTGGGCCGCGAGCGCATCGCACCGCGCGCGCTGGACCTCGCGGCCGTAAAGATGAACATCCGCAAAAACGGCGCGCACGCCGCCAGCGGCCTGGGCTCTGCGGTGCAGGGGCATCCAGCCACCGCGGTCGCCTGGCTGGCCAACACCCTGGGTGCCTACGGAATTCCCTTTCTTGCTGGCGAGATCATCTTGTCCGGCTCGCTCGCCCCGTTGCTGCCCGCGGCGGCCGGTGACAATTTCGAAATGACCCTGGAAGGCATCGGCGGCGCGTCCGTCAGCTTTCAGGCATGACCGAGCGCCCAGGCGCCGCGGCTAACCAAGGCAAACCATGAAAAAAATTCCCTGCGCAATGATCGGCTCCGGCAACATCGGCACCGACCTTCTGTACAAGCTCAAGCGCAGCCCGATCCTGGAGCCGGTGTGGATGGTCGGCATCGATCCGGCTTCCGATGGCCTGGCCCGCGCCAAGGCCATGGGCATCAAGACCACCGACCGGGGCGTCGACGGGTTGGTGCCGCACGTAAAGAAGGACGGCATCCGAATTGCATTCGACGCGACCTCGGCCTACGTGCACAAGGAAAACTCCGACAAGCTGACGGCGCTGGGCGTAAAGATGATCGACCTCACCCCGGCCGCGATTGGCCCTTACTGCGTGCCGCCGGTGAACCTGAAGGAACACCTGGGCAAGAACGAATCGAACGTGAACATGGTGTCCTGCGGCGGACAGGCCACCATCCCGATGGTCTTCGCCGTTTCGCGCGTTCAGAGCGTGAAGTACGGCGAGATCGTCGCCACCGTCGCCAGCAAGTCGGTGGGACCGGGCACGCGCAAGAACATTGACGAGTTCACCCGCACCACCGCCGAGGGCGTGGAAAAGGTAGGCGGCGCGCGCCAGGGCAAGGCGATCATCGTGATCAACCCGGCCGAGCCGCCGATGATCATGCGCGACACGATTCATTGCCTGACCGACGAACCGCCGAAGCAGGACGAGATCACCGCGTCGGTGCACGCGATGATCAAGGAAGTGCAGAGGTACGTGCCGGGCTACACGCTCAAGAACGGCCCGGTGTTCGACGGCAACCGGGTGACGATCTTCATGGAGGTTGCCGGCCTCGGCGACTACTTGCCGAAGTACGCGGGCAATCTGGACATCATGACGGCCTCGGCCTGCCGCACGGCCGAGATGTTCGCCGAGGAAATGCAGTGACGCCCGCAACTTCGAGTCGATCGTGCGCAGGAATTGGAGAGACGCCATGAACCTGAAGGGAACCAAGATCAAGGTGCACGACATGTCGCTGCGCGACGGCATGCACCCCAAGCGGCACCAGATCACCATCGAGCAGATGAAGTCCATCGCGAAAGGCCTCGACGAATCCGGCGTGCCCCTGATTGAAGTCACCCACGGTGACGGCCTCGGCGGCGCCTCCGTCAACTACGGCTTTCCGGCTGCCTCCGACGAGGAATACCTGCGCGCCGTCATCCCGCTGCTGAAAAAAGCCAAGGTCTCGGCCCTGCTGCTGCCGGGCATCGGCACGGTCGACCATCTGCGCATGGCCAAGGACTGCGGCGTCACCACCATCCGCGTCGCCACCCACTGCACCGAAGCGGACGTCTCCGAGCAACACATCAGCCTCGGCCGCAAGCTGGGCATGGACACGGTCGGCTTTCTGATGATGGCGCACATGATCGAGCCAGAGGCGATCCTGAAGCAGGCCTTGCTGATGGAAAGTTACGGCGCCAATTGCCTCTACGTCACCGACTCGGCCGGCTACATGCTGCCGGACGATGTGTCCGCGCGGATCGGTTTGCTGCGCGAAAAGCTCAAACCGGAAACCGAGATCGGATTTCACGGCCACCACAATCTGGCGATGGGCATTCCCAACTCGCTGGCTGCAGTCGAGGCCGGCGCGCGGCGCATTGACTGCGCCTGTGGCGGCATGGGCGCCGGCGCCGGCAATACGCCGATGGAAGTGTTCGTCGCCGTCTGCAACCGCATGGGCATCGAGACCGGCGTGGACGTGTTCAAGATCTCGGATGTGGCCGAGGATCTGGTCACCCCGATCATGGACTTCCCGGTGCGCATCGACCGCAATTCGCTGACGCTGGGTTATGCCGGTGTTTATTCGTCATTCCTGCTGTTCGCCAAGCGCGCCGAAGCCAAGTACGGCATCTCGGCCCGCGAGATCCTGCTGGAGCTGGGCCGCCAGAAGATGGTCGGCGGCCAGGAAGACATGATTGAGGACACCGCCCTGACCATGGCGCGCGAGCGCCGGGAGAAGGGCACGGCAGCGTAAGATTGATTTCATGACCGCCGGACTACCGGCGGCAAATGCAGGACAGGCTTGAGGAGGTCTGATGAAGAACGTACGGCTGGGTTTGGGCGTGCTGTGGCTGCTCTCGGGAATCGCGATGGCACAGGAGCCGGAAACCGAACCCGCTCCGGTGGAAGGCGAAATCCCGACGATCCCGGTTGAGGCCGCTCCCGCCGAGCCGGCACCGGCCTCCGGCAGCGTGGTGCTGGACGCGATTGAAGTCACCGCCCAGCGCCGCAAGGAACGCCTGGTCGACGTACCGATCGCGGTCACCGCAATGACCCAGGACCAAATCGAGTCGCGCCGCATTGACCGGCTGGACGACCTGAACTCGCTGGCGCCCGGCCTGCAGATCAGCCGCAGCCCGGCCAACACCACCATCTCGCAGCTGGCGATCCGCGGCTCGTCGCAGATCAACCCGGCGATTTACTGGGATCCGGCGGTCGGGGTGTACCTGGACGGGGTCTACATCGGCAAAGGCCAGGGCTCGATCTTCAACGTGGTCGACCTGTCCGGAATCGAAGTGCTGCGCGGCCCGCAAGGCACGCTGTACGGCCGCAACACCATCGCCGGCACCGTCAACCTGATCAGCCGCGCGCCCACTGGCATCTTTAGCGGCCGCGCCGGCGTCGAGTACGGCAACTACAACAACTGGGTCTACCGCGCGTCCATGGACCTGCCGCGGCTTGCCATCGCCGACATCACGTTGAGCGCACGCTCCGAGCGCCGCGACCCGTGGATTGAAACCACCCCGACCAGCCCGGTCGACGGCATGAACGACCGCAAGAACGAGGGCGCGCACCTCGGCGCCGTGATTGACATCGCCGACCGTGTGCAGGCGCTCTACCACCTGGACTGGAGCGATACCGACCAGACCAACCAGTTCCTGCAACTGGTGCGCTCCGACGATCCGAACTTGCAGGACTACATCACGACCACCCGCCGCGCCACCGCCGACATCAATGCGCCCAGCGCCGAAACTTCCAGGCTGCTGGGCCATTCGCTGGTGCTGAGCTGGGATGCGGCCGAATGGCTGACGGTGAAATCCATCAGCGGCCAGCGCGACGTGAAGTGGGTCGACAAGCTCGACCTCGACGGCAGCCCTCTAGATGTCGCGCATAGTGAGCGCCACACCGACTACAGCCAGTTTTCGCAGGACTTCAACTTCAGCGGCAACGTTGGCGACTGGAAGTACACCGCCGGTGCTTATTACTTCAAGGATGACGGCTACACCGTCAACCCGATCTATGTGGAGCTGTCGGGTGCGCCGCTGGATTTCGATTCGCGCTACGGCACCCACAGCCGCGCCTTGGCCGGCTACGGCCAGGTGGACTGGACTGCGCTTGAACAGCTGACGCTGTCGGCTGGCGCCCGCTACACCAGCGAGAAAAAAGACCTCGACCGCGTCTACGGCTACCGCGCCCTGCCGCCAGACCCGGCACCAGCACCGCCGTACACCTATGTCATGCCGGAAGGTTACAAGGCGCCGGGCAAGACCTTCACCGACACCTCGCCGACGGTCGCAGCGGCCTGGCGCTTCAGCGACTCGCTCAACACCTACGTCCGCTACGCCGAAGGCTTCAAGAGCGGCGGATTCAACGGCGAGTACAGCAACATCCAGGGCAGCGAAGAATCGAACAAGCAGGAGACCAACACACCGTTCCTGCCCGAGAAGCAGAAGTCGGTGGAGCTGGGCCTCAAGTCGACGCTGTGGGATAACCGCGCCCAGCTGAACGTCGCCGCGTTCCAGAACAAGCTCGACAACCTGCAGGTCTCGATCTTTACCGCCTCGGGCGCCGCGGCCAGCGTCATTCGCAACGCCGGCAAGGCCACCGTGCGGGGCATCGAAGTCGAGGCCGTGCTCGCACCATTCGCCAGCACCAGGCTCAGCGCGAACTACGCCTGGCTGGACCCGGTGTACGACACCTTTGTCGACTCGGTGTGCACCGGCCCGAACAGCACCAACTGCAGCGAAGAGAACGTCGCCAACAACCGCGCTTTCGTGCACGCGCCCAAGGGCTCCTGGAACCTGGTGCTTGACCAGGAAATCTGGAACACGCGCTGGGGCTTGCTGCGGGCCACCCTGGATTACGTCTGGACCGACCGATTCTTCACCTATCCCTACCAGCTGACGGTGGCGGGCGATCCGAATTGTGTCGACTCCCCGACTGCGCGACCGTGCTACGACGACACCAAGCAGAGCGCCCCGAACACGGACGTTCTTGCCTACGGATTGCTCAATGCGCGCCTTGCCCTCACCGGCATCCCGCTGGGAGGCGCGCGCCTTGGCGAAATCGCACTGTGGGGCCGCAATGTGATGGACGAGGACGCGGCCACCAACTACATCGACTTTGGCCCGGGCTTCGACAACCTGACCATCGCCAACTTCGTGGAGCCGGCTGCCTTCGGGATCTCTGCGCTGTTCCGCTGGTGACCGGGAACCGTCACCCTTTTTCCGCCGGACCCGTGGGACTGATCCGGTGATCAAGGGAAAAATGCGCACGGTGGCGGATTCAGAGGGTCGATGCAACGCTTGCGTTTAGTTTACTTGCTGGCGTTCTGAAGCCCAGCGTCTTTCGAGGCCGCTGATTCAGTCGCATGGCGACCCGGTCCAGATCTCGCTGAGAGAAAGCCGAGAGGTCGGTTCCATCCGGAAAATACTGCCTCAGCAGGCCGTTGGTATTTTCGTTGGTGCCGCGCTGCCAAGGGCTTTGGGGATCGCAGAAATAGACATCGACATCGGTGGCGACGGTGAAGTCCTTGTGCGCCGCCATTTCGCCGCCGCGATCCCACGTCAGCGATTGTCGCAACTGCGAGGGCAATTTGAGAACCTTGCGGGTCAAGGCGCTGACGACGCTCTGAGTGTCTTTTCCATTGACCTTTACCAAGATGGTAAACCGGGACTGTCGCTCGACCAG
>JANNAK010000123.1:0-16502 GCA_031384195.1 Gammaproteobacteria bacterium | reverse complement strand
CGGATGATCCCGTAGGGGCGCAGGTCAAAGTTCGTGCGCACCAACTTTTCGATCTTCTCGTCGGATACCTTGCCGGTGCCGAAGGTGGTGACGGAAATGGAAGTCGGCTCCGCCACGCCGATGGCGTAGCTGATCTGGATTTCGCACTTGTCGGCCAGCCCCGCGGCGACGATGTTCTTGGCGACGTAGCGCCCGGCGTAAGCGGCACTGCGGTCCACTTTGGACGGATCCTTGCCGGAGAACGCGCCACCACCGTGGCGTGCATAGCCGCCGTAGGTGTCGACGATGATCTTGCGGCCGGTCAGGCCACAGTCGCCCACCGGGCCGCCGATCTCGAACTTGCCGGTGGGGTTGATGTGGAACTTGGTCTTTTTGGTGATCCACTTCTTCGGCAGCACCGGCAGGATCACGGTTTCCATGACGCCTTCCTTCAACTTCTTCTGGGAAATCTCCGGGGCGTGCTGGGTGGACAGGACCACGGCGTCGATGCCGACGATGCGGTCGCCGTCATAACGCAGGGTGACCTGGGACTTGGCGTCGGGCCGCAGCCAGGGACAGGGTGAGTTCTTCTGCTTGCGAACGTCGGTCTGGCGCTCCACCAGTCGGTGCGCGTAATAAATCGGTGCCGGCATCAGATCCGCGGTTTCGTTGCAGGCGAAGCCGAACATCAGGCCCTGGTCGCCGGCGCCCTGCTGCTCCGGATCCTTGCGGTCCACGCCCTGGTTGATGTGCGGTGATTGCTTGCCGATGAAATTCAGCACGCCGCAGGTGTTGCCGTCGTAACCGACGGCCGAGTTGTCGTAGCCGATACCGGTGATGACGCGGCGGGCGATCGCCTCGACGTCGGCCCACGCCGTGGTGGTGATCTCGCCGGCGACCACCGCGACGCCGGTCTTGACCAGGGTCTCGCAGGCGACGCGGGCTCGCTTGTCCTGCGCCAGGATGGCGTCAAGGATAGCGTCGGAAATCTGGTCCGCGACCTTGTCAGGATGTCCTTCGGACACGGATTCGGAAGTAAACAGGTATTCGCTCACGGGGTTAGTCTCATCTGCTTATACGGATAGGCGGATAGTGTAGCGCGGCGGCGCACTTTGCGCAGCCGGCTTAACCGGCCGGATGGGCGCCCGGCCGGCGCCACCGCCAACCAGGTGACGCCGGTCACATTTAGCCCCGGATAACGTGCAAGTGGTCGACCAAAGTCCAAGATACTTGGCATGATCGGCAACCCATACTGGCGGCGTCGGAGCTACCGGAGCCGGAATGGATACCGACACCCAAATCTCAGCCGGAACCCCCTGGATGCTCGAAGAGCTGGTCAAGGCCGCGCATTACCAGTTTGATCCCATGTCGCTGTGGCACTTCGGCGCCGCGGTCGTGTCGGTTGGGCTGGGGGTGCTGATCCTGCACCGCGATCGCGGCAGCCGCATCAGCGTGCTGTTCGCCGGTTTCTGCGCGTTGTTTGCACTCTGGGCGGGCGGGCGCGGCCTGCTGCGCCTGCTGCTCGACCCGGCCCTGGTGCTGGGCGTCGCACGCTGGATCTACGTCCTGATCATGCTGGCGCTGCCGTTCCTGTTCCAGTTCATCTTGACCGTGCTGCGGCTGGATACCGCCCGGCGCAATGTCATTCGGGTCAATTGGGTCATCGGGGTCTGCTTCGCCCTGCTCTCGATCGGGACTCCCTGGATGGTCACCAGTTCGGCCATTTATCCGTGGGGATACGAGCCCTTGTTCGGGCGACTGGGGATGGTGTCGGCGGTCTGGATTGCCGGGCTGATGGCGTTTGCCGGGGTGGACGCCGTGAACTGCCTTCGCCGGTCGCGGCCGGGCAGTCGGGAGCGCAAGCGTCTGACCTTGTTCGCCATTGCGCTGGGTGTGCTGTACCTGTCCTTCGTCGATGTTTTGACGTCGATGGGCGTAACGGTCTACCCGATGGCCTTCGCGCCGATCTCCGTGTTCACCATGCTGACGGCTTACATCACCTACCGCTACGGGATGGTGGAGGTAAGCGCACAGCTGGCCGCCGACCAGATCGCGAGCCTGGTCCGCGGGGCCTTGCTGGTGCTTGACGCCGACGGCCTCATCCAGTTCGTGAACAACCAGGCCGAGGCCATCCTGGCGCGGAGTCGGGAGCAGCTGATCGGGCAGCATGCCCAGCAGGTCATCGGCGGCGAGCTGGAGCCGAACCACCTTGCCCTGATGTCGCGGCTAGAGGGCCGCGAGGCCGAGCGCGAATTCATGTACACCGGTTCGACCGGTGCCGTGCGCGACCTGTCGCTTTCGGTGGCCTCGGTGCGGGATCGCCAGTCCCGGGATATCGCCTATGTCTGCCTGCTCCGGGACGTCACCGACCAGAAGCAAATCCAGCAGCAGCGACTTTCCGAAGGCCTGCGGGATCCGCTGACCGGCCTGCCGGGGCGCGGCTATTTCCTGCAGGCGCTGGACGGGGCGGTCGCCCGAGCCCGGGACCAGAAGGAATTCGATTTTGCGGTGTGCTTCATTGGCGTGGACCGCCTGAACATCATCAACGAAGACTTGGGCTATGCCGCCGGCGACCAGGCCCTGACCGAAGTCGCACGGCGCCTGCGCCGGGTGGCCCGTGCCCAGGACGTGGTGGCGCGGATTGGTGGCGACGAATACGGCGTCCTGCTCGAGTCCGCCCACTCCCAGGACGTGCAGCGCTTCACCGAGCGGGCGCAGGAGGCCATCCACACGCCGTTGCGCCTGTCTGACCACGACGTCCACCTGTCGATCAGTTGTGGCGTCGCGGAGAGCACGCTGCTGTACCACAACGGTGCCGAGATCCTGCGCGACGCCGGCATGGCCATGCACCGCGTCAAGCATGGCGGCGGCGGCGGGGCACACGTGGTCAACCGCTCCGAGCGAGGCGAGCAGCGGACGCGACTGGAAGCCGACTTGCGGCACGCGATCGACGCCAAGGAACTGCGGGTCTATTACCAGCCGGTGCTGGACCTGGTCGAGCGCCGGGTGGCGGGTTTCGAGGCGCTGGTGCGCTGGCACCATCCCCAACGCGGGCTGGTCATGCCCGGCGCGTTCATCGAGTTGGCCGAGCAAATCGGCCTGGCGAAGCCGATCGACTACTTCGTGATGGAACAGGCCTGCGCCGATCACGCGAAGCTCCAGGACCTGGTGCGCGACCGGCGTCTCTCGATGAGCTTCAATGCCGCAGAGGCCTGCATGCGCGACCCGCAGTTCCCGGACCGGGTCGGCGCCGCGCTGGCGCGCAACGGCCTGGAACCGGGCAGCGTGCGTATCGAGGTGCTGGAGCGGGTGGCGATGGTGGCGCCGCTGGCCGCCATGCTGAACAAGTTGCGTGGTCTGGGGCTGGGCCTGGCGGTGGATGATTTTGGCACCGGCTATTCCTCGCTCAGTCGGCTTCACGAGTTGCCCTTGACGGTGCTGAAGGTTGACCGTGAGTTCGTCCGGGCCCTGTCCGGCAAGAGCGGCGAAAAGATTGTCGCCGCCATCCTTGCGCTGGCGCGCAGCCTCGGGTTGACGGTGATTGCCGAGGGCGCGAGCCAGGCGCGCGAGGCGAGGCGCCTGCGCGACCTTGGCTGCCGGCTGGTGCAGGGTTTCTACTTTTCCCAGGCGGTGCCGTTCGATATGGCCATGTCGATGGTTCGGGAACCCGATCGGTTCTTCGGCGAGAAATTTGCCCTCCTGGAGTCCGCTGCGGCGTCGGCCCAGCCCTTGGCTGAGGTGCGTGCGACGCCGGCGGCGATCGTGGCAAACAACCGTTTCGGAGCCAAGATCAGCAAGTGGTTCGGCAGCCGCTGAGGAAAAAGCAGGCGCTATTTCGCACAGGAGAAGCGCCAAATAATCAAGCCCCAAGCCCACTGGCGCCTGCCCGTGGAGATTGCTAGTCTCCTCGCGCCGGATAACAGCGCGTACACACGGTCGGCGGGACCGGCTCAATCAATCCAAGGAGAAGATATGGCAAAGAGAAAACCCAGCGCAGCGTTCATGAAGCCCATGAACCCCAGCGAGAAGCTTGCGGCGGTTGTTGGCTCAAAGGCCCTGCCCCGTACGGAAGTCACCAAGAAACTGTGGGCCTACATCAAGAAGAATGGCCTTCAGGACAAAAAGAACAAGCGAATGATCAACGCGGATGCAAACCTCAAGGCAGTATTTGGCGGCAAGGCTTCGGTCAACATGTTTGAAATGACCAAGCTGGTGAGCAAGCACCTGAGCTAATCGCTCTAGGCTGGAATTCAGCGACCGCGACGTCCGGGAAGCCGGGCGTCGCGGTTTTTCTTTGGGCGGGTGAAATGCCCGCGTCCAGACCCTACAATACGCGGCCCTCCCAACCCGACCCCCACGCCGAGCATGCCGGGCAGACTAGAGCTTGCCAACGCCATTCGTGCGCTGGCCATGGACGCCGTACAGAAAGCCAACTCCGGCCACCCCGGCATGCCGATGGGCATGGCGGACATCGCCGAGGTGCTTTGGAACGATTTTCTGCGCCACAACCCAGCCGATCCCACCTGGGCCAATCGCGACCGCTTCGTGGTCAGCAATGGCCACGGCTCAATGCTCTTGTACGCGCTGCTCCACTTGACGGGCTACGCACTTCCCATTGAGGAACTGAAGAACTTCCGCCAGTTGCACTCGAAGACGCCGGGCCATCCCGAATTCGGCCTGACGCCGGGCGTGGAAACCACCACCGGGCCTCTGGGACAGGGCCTGGCCAACGCCGTGGGCATGGCGATCGCAGAGTCGGTCCTGGCGGCGCGCTTCAATCGTGACGGTTACCCGCTGGTGAACCACCACACCTACGTGTTCACCGGCGACGGGTGCTTGATGGAGGGCATCTCGCACGAGGCGTGCTCGCTGGCCGGTACCCTCGGACTGAGCAAGCTCATCGTCCTGTACGACGACAACAATATTTCCATCGACGGCGAAGTTCCCGGCTGGTTCCGGGATGACACGCCGGCGCGCTTCGAGGCCTATGGCTGGCAGGTGATTCGCAAAGTCGATGGCCACAATCCGGCCGAGCTCAAGCGGGCCATCGAGACCGCCCGTGCGTCGACCGACAAACCGACGCTGATCTGCTGCAAGACCATCATCGGCTGGGGCGCGCCGACCAAGCAGGGCAAGGAGTCCTGCCATGGCGCCGCACTGGGCGAAGACGAAATCAGGCGCGCCCGCGAATTCCTGCAGTGGCCGCACCCGCCGTTTGAGGTTCCCGCTGACATCCATGCTGGCTGGGATGCCCGTGTTCGGGGCCGCGAGGCGCAGCAGGCGTGGGAGAAAATGCGGGCGGGCTACGCCGCGGAGTTTCCGGACCTCGCCGCCGAATTCCGGCGCCGCCTGGCGGGCGAGTTGCCGCCCGGGTGGGATTCGACGGCCCTGGCCAAGGCACGAGCCGTCGACAAGCCGGTTGCCACGCGCAAGGCCTCGCAACTGGCGCTCAACGACATGGCCCCCAACTTGCCGGAAATGTTGGGTGGATCGGCGGACCTGACCGAGTCCAACCTGACCAAGTGGGAAGGCGCCGCGCCCATCCTCCCCGGTCGCGTTGCCGGCAATTACCTGTACTACGGGGTCCGCGAGTTCGGCATGAGCGCCATCATGAACGGCATGGCGCTGCACGGCGGCTTCATCCCGTTCGGCGGCACCTTCCTGACCTTTTCCGATTACGCCCGCAATGCCCTGCGCATGGCGGCGTTGATGAAAATCGGCAGCATCTTTGTCTATACCCACGACTCGATCGGGCTGGGCGAAGACGGGCCCACGCACCAGGCGGTGGAACAGGTCTCCTCGCTGCGCCTGATTCCGGGCATGGAACTGTGGCGACCAGCGGATGCTTATGAAACGGCCATCGCATGGCAGCAGGCGGTACTGCGCCGCAACGGGCCGAGCTGCCTGTCGCTGACCCGCCAGAACGTGGATCCGCAGGTGCACAGCGATGCGCACGCCGGGCAGATTGCGCGCGGTGGTTACGTGCTGTGGGAGGGCACGGGTGCGCCCGAAGCCATCCTGATCGGCACCGGTTCGGAAATCGGGCTTGCGGTGCGGGCGGCGCAAAAGGCCGCGGAGCAGAAACGGTCCATTCGCGTGGTGTCGATGCCCTGCGTCGAGCGCTTCATGCGCCAGGATGCCGCGTACCGTGAATCGGTGCTGCCGAAGAAAGTGACGCGCCGCCTTGCGATCGAGGCGGGGGTGACCTGGTATTGGCGCCCGATTGTCGGTGACAAGGGCGACGTTTTGGGCGTGGACAGCTTCGGCGAGTCGGCCCCGGCACCGGCGGTGTACAAGCATTTTGGGCTGACGCTGGAAAACGTACTGGAGCGACTGGCCGCGTTGCTGGGCTGATTTTTCAGACAAAAGGAACTCATCATGACCATCAAAGTCGGGATCAACGGGTTTGGCCGCATCGGTCGCAATGTGTTGCGCGCCGCGGTGCAGAACTTTGGCAGCGACATCCAGATCGTCGCCATCAACGACCTGCTCGAGCCGGATTACCTCGCCTACATGCTGCGGTACGACTCGGTCCATGGACATTTCAAGGGGGAGGTATCGGTCGACGGTGGGGTGCTGGTGGTGAATGGCAAGAAGATCCGCCTGACCCAGGAACGCGACCCGGCCAACCTGAAGTGGAAGGACGTGGGCGCCGATGTGGTCATCGAGTCCACCGGCCTGTTCCTCGACAAGCTCACCGCGCAGAAGCACCTGGATGCGGGGGCGAAGAAAGTCATCCTGTCGGCGCCGTCCAAGGACGACACGCCGATGTTTGTCTATGGCGTGAACCAGAAGACCTACGCCGGCCAGGCGATCATCTCGAATGCCTCCTGCACCACGAACTGCCTGGCGCCGCTGGCCAAGGTCATGCATGACAAGTGGGGCATCAAGCGCGGCCTGATGACCACGGTGCACGCCACCACCGCCACGCAGAAGACCGTGGACGGCCCCAGCTCCAAGGACTGGCGCGGAGGCCGCGGCATCCTCGAGAACATCATTCCCTCGAGCACTGGCGCGGCCAAGGCGGTCGGCGTGGTGATCCCGGAACTGAACAAGAAGCTGACCGGCATGTCCTTCCGTGTGCCGACCTCCGACGTCTCGGTGGTCGACCTAACCGTGGACCTGGTGAAGGAAGCCAGTTACGACGAGATCAAGGCCGAGATGAAGGCGCAAAGCGAAGGTGCGCTCAAGGGCGTGCTGGGCTACACCGAGGACAAGGTGGTCGCCACCGATTTCCGCGGCGACCCGCGCACCTGCATCTTCGACGCCGACGCGGGAATCGCGCTGGACAAGACCTTCGTCAAGCTGGTGGCCTGGTACGACAACGAGTGGGGCTACTCCAACAAGTGCCTGGAGATGGTTCGCGTGGTCGGGGGCTGACCGATGCCGAGCGCTCCGCTGCGGACATCGGTCACGGGGTGCAGGACGAAGAGATGAAGTTCCTGCGGATGGTGGATCTGGATCTCAAGGGCAAACGACTGCTGATCCGGCAGGATCTCAACGTGCCGCTGGCAGACGGCCGCATCAGCTCGGAGGCGCGGCTCAGGGCCTCGCTGCCAACCCTCAGGCTCGCACTGGAGCGCGGCGCCAGCGTGCTGGTGATCTCGCACCTGGGTCGGCCCAAGGCCGGACAGCCGGATCCGGCGTCGTCCCTGAAGCCGGTGGCAGAGTGGTTCAGCGAGGCGCTGGGCCGGACGGTGCCGCTGATCGAGAATTGGATTGATGGCGTGAAGCTCGCGCCGGGACAGTTGGCGCTGGGTGAAAACGTCCGCTTCCTCAAGGGCGAAAAAGAGAACGACGAGGCCTTGGCGAAAAAGATGGCCGCGCTGTGCGACATCTACGTCATGGACGCCTTTGGCACCGCCCATCGCGCGGAGGCCTCGACCCACGGCGTGGCGCGGTTTGCCAAGGTGGCTTGTGCCGGGCCGGTGCTGGCCGCCGAGCTGGACGCTCTGGGCAAGGCGCTGGCGAGTCCGAAGCGTCCGCTGGCGATCATCGTCGGCGGCAGCAAGATCAGCACCAAGCTTGCGTTGCTGAACAACCTGGCCAATGTCGCCGATCGGCTGGTCATCGGCGGCGGTATCGCCAATACCTTCCTCGCGGCGGCTGGCTTCAATGTCGGCAAGTCGCTGTGCGAGATCGATATGCTGGACACCGCTCGCGCCATCCAGGCCAGGATCCGCGCCCGCGGCGGCGACATTCCGCTGCCCGAGGACGTGGTGGTCGCCACCGAGATCTCGGCCGAAGCCCATGCGCAGGTGCGGGCGGTGGCCGACGTGCAGCCCGACGAGATGATCCTGGATATCGGCCCCAAGTCGCGCGCGCGGCTGGCCGGTGACCTGAAGACCGCCGGAACCATCGTCTGGAACGGACCGGTGGGCGTGTTCGAGTACCCGGCCTTCGCCGGCGGGACAGCGGCGCTGGCGCAGGCCATCGCGGGTTCATCGGCATTTTCGCTGGCCGGTGGCGGGGATACGCTGGCCGCCATCGAAAAATTCGGCGTCGGCAGCCAGATCGACTACATCTCGACCGGCGGCGGTGCCTTTCTCGAATTCCTCGAGGGCAAGACCCTGCCCGCCGTGGCGGTCCTCGAGTCCCGGGCCAAAAAATAGCGCCAGGAAGTAGCGATGGGCACCCTTTCGACCGGACAGTTGCGCGACCGGAGCCGGTAGAGGACAGTGGTTACCGTCCCTAGCAATCGGGGGGTGTCATGGGCAAGTTGGCAGCAGCAGGCTGGATTCTGGCACTGGCCATCGCCGGGGTTTCCTACGCAAGCTATGAGTGGTTGCTGACCGAGCGCGAAACGGCGCTGGTGGCGCAGGCGACGGAGTACGAAGCCAGGTTGGCAAAGCTCAAGTCCGAGACCGACGCCCTGGTCCAGACCACCAAGGATGAGGCGGTGGCCAAGGAACAGGTCATCCAGGCCGAGCTGGATTTCGAGAAGCTGCCGGACTTGCCGCTGAAATTTGCGTTTCGCACCAACCAGGTGCTTTACGTTGAGAGCGAATCGCCGGAGGTGTTTTACTGCAAGGTTTACCTGACTCGCCCGTCCACGGGCGCGACCGCGGTGCTGGATTTCTCGATTAACCCACACGCGTTCAAGGATCTCGCAGCGATAGAGCGCTGGGTGTTCGAGCGCGGCGACAAAATCGAGTTCCGCAAGCCCGGCTCCAAGATCTGGAGCGGCGAGTTCCCCTAGCCGTAGCCACCGGTATCCAGCGGCAGCGACAGGATCCACAAGCCGAACACCGTAAAGGTGACCATCAGCGCCAGCATCGGCAGCTGGCTAAGGGTGGCGGTTCGACGATCGGGAAAAATTCGCAGGGCCTCCAGATGCGCCACCACCACGCTGGCAACGTGGCCGGCCAACAGCAGGGCCACCTGCAGGTGCCAGACCACCGTGGTATCCGGCACGATGGCGCCGCGCAGCCATTCGGCCGTCCCAAACAGGTTCCAGCCGAGTCCGAACGGGTCCGATACCAGCGCGATGATCCGTATGCCCTGAGTCTGGATCAACGTGTAGTAATGCGTCACGTTGTAGACCAGGACGATGGGCAGCAGGGAATGAAGGAACCGATGGGCCAGAGTCCAACGATCGAACCGGCAGCCGGTGAGCCGGCGTACCGCCTCGATGGTTCCAAGGTAGGCCGCGAGGTAGACCAGTGGTGAAGCCAGCAGCCAAAGGGTTTGCCACCAACGGTAGCCATTCCGGAGCGCGGGAAACGCGACAAACGGGTTTTCGCCCAGCCAAATCGAGAACACATCCTGGTACAAGGTGTTCCAGTAAAGCGCCACCCAGGGCCTCGCTTCGTGCAGCCCGTCGAATGCCGTCGCCGACAGCATGAACAGCACGAACACGACCAACGACCGGCGGTCTGCCGGCCGTCCGAGCAGGCCGCTGAGGGGCAATCGAAGGCGAAACCGGCCGGTCGCACCAGACGGCAGTTGCTCGAAATCGATCGGCGCCAGGCGTGCGACCAGGCGCAGGATGACCGAGAAAAACTCCCCGTAGCGGAACCAGGCCTCCGTTCCCACCAGCGCCACCGCCAGCAGGTTCAGCCCGGTGTACGCAGCCAGCCAGGACGACAGTGAAAATGGCGTCATCCGGCCGAACAGCTCCAGCCAGATGAATCCGGCGTACAGCAGCAGTGCTGGCGCGTATCCCGCGGCGGCGGGGTAGCGGAACCGGCCGCGACCGTAGGCGGGCAGCACCTGGGAAAGTCCGTCGGTGATCACCCGCCAGGGATTGAGCAGCGCGTAGAGGTTGCCGGCAAGTGCGGTGAAATACGTAAAACCAAGGACAAAAACGATCCAGAAAAAAGTCATGTTGAAATTCAGCAGCACTTGCCGGGTGCCGAGGAATCCCGTCAGCATGCTCAGCAATAGTCCGCCCAGGCTTAGGGCCTGCAAGGTCCGTAACAGCCGGGGCGGGATCCGGTGCGGATACCCAGCCGGTTCAGGTTTCCGGCCGTCGGCTGACGGTTGTCCGGTGAGGAACAGCCCCGCGATGACGAACGACACGATCAGGACGGCTGCCGCCGTCCATGCGTAAAGCCAAAATGGCACCGGAAGCGTGTAGACCTGCGCGAACGTGTGAGCGCTCGCAAGCGGCGAGACTGCATACAGAAGCGCGCCAAGCGCGGCCTGGAAAATCCGCAAGGCAGGCGCGACGCGACAGCCCATTCGGGTATGACTCATAGGTTCATCTGGATTGTTCGGGTAGTATCAGCGGACAAGACGCCGGCGGGTAATCGCCCCGGAACTTCGTCTAATCGCTGCGGGGGCTTTGAGAATGAGGATGCGTGAATTTCTGTTGCTGACGCTGCTGGCGTCAGTCGTTGGTTGTGTCTCCGAAAATACAAGTAATCTGCTGTCGCCGGTGTCAATTACCCTGCTCAAGGCCGTGCCGGAGACGATCACGCCGGGCAGCGCCACCACCCTGGAGTGGAGCTCGATCGGCGCCACCGGATGTGTGGGCGCGGGGACTCTGCCCGGTTGGTCCGGGAGCAAGGAGAAATCCGGAACCCAGGCGCTGATTATTGCGGACGCCGGGAGCTACGAGGCGCGCCTGGTCTGCGAAGACCTCCGGGGTGCCACCGACACCAAGTCCGTCACCGTCGTGGTCAGCGACACGGCCGTCAAAATCCTGTCGTTTTCGGCAACGCCGGGGACGGTGGTAGAAGGCGGTAGCACGCAGCTCCAGTGGACCACCGCCAATGCCGTGTCCTGCGACGGCGATGGCACCCTCCCCGGTTGGACCGGGCCGAAGTCGACATCCGGCCCCGAGACTATTGTGGCGGCAGCGCCAGGCTCGTATCAGGCGCAGTTGGTGTGCCGCGATGCGGATGGCGGGACCGCCGCGCGGACGGTTGGCGTCAGCGTTACGCAATTGCCACCGGTGGTCACCATCGACTCGTTCAGCGCCGACCCGTCCGAAGTTCTCGCCGGCGGCAGTACTCGCCTGAGTTGGGAGTCCACCAATGCAACCAGCTGCGTCGCCAGCGGGAACCTGCCCGGCTGGACCGGTGCGCTGCCCGTCGCCGGCGACCAGTTGCTGACGCTCGCCCTGGACGGCGAGTACACCGCCGATCTTGTGTGCAGCAACGGCGCCGGCGCCGATGCCATGTCGCAGATTACCGTTACCGTCACGCTGCCGAAGCGGCATCGCTACTCAATGGCAAACCGGTGTTTCGCGGTCAAGGCGGCACTGAACCGGAAGTACCTGGTGGCCACCGCCTCCGGTTACGCGGCCACCGGCGCCACCTTGGCTGGCGCCGAGCCGTTCTACCTGAAGCCGTCCGCGCTGGGTGATTACCTGCTGTACAACAAGTCCCGGCAACTGGTGACGGCGGCCATTGCCGCCACCAATCCGCTCGGGGCCGCCTGCACGCCGGGCGAGCCGCTGTGCAACGTAACGCTGGCCAACGCCATCGATTCCTCAATCTTCGTGATCAAGGGAGCCGGCGACGCCACCGCGTATCCGGTACCGCCGCAGTACGACCAGGAAACCACGCCCGCGGTGGTGGCCACGTACCGCAATTTTGTCGAGACCAATACGCCGTATTCGCACTTCGGCTTCGCCTCCAAGCCCGACGGCCGCCGACTGACAGCGGCCGTAAACGGCGCCATCAGCCTCGCAGCGCCGCTGGTTCCGGAATCGGTGTCGCAGCAGTTTATTTTCGAGGAAGGACTGCAAAACTGCGCGACGTTTCCTGAAGGCCAGAGCAACGCCATGGGCAGTCCCTACAAGGGCACCACCGTCGACGGCCGGGTGGTGGGCTTCGCCGACACCCACGTGCACGTCACTTCGACCACCTTCCTGGGCGGCGCCAAGGCTGGCGCACCGTTCCACAAATTTGGCGTGACGCACGCCGTCGGAGATTGCAGCGGGTCCCACGGGGCGAACGGTTCCAACGACGCGCTGGCCGCCGCCTACCAGGGCGACACCAACGGACACGCCACCGACGGCTGGCCGACCTTCACCGACTGGCCCAATCGCGACGCGCTGACCGACGAAGCGATGTACTGGAAGTGGATCGAGCGTGCATGGCTCGGTGGGCAGCGGCTACTGGTCAACGATCTTGTGGACAACGGCACCCTGTGCGAGCTGCAGCGCAATGCCGTCGGGCCCGGCGATCCGCGCTCCTCGTCGGAGAACTGCAATGAAATGCAGACTTCGCGCGAACAAGCCAGTACCACTTACGCGATGCAGGACTACATTGACGCGCAGTACGGCGGACGTGGCAAAGGATTCTGGCAGGTGGTGTGGACACCGGCCGAGGCGCGCCAGGTGATTGCCGATGGAAAGATGGCCGTCGTCATGGGCATCGAGCTCACCAACATGTTCGATTGCCAGCTCACCTACAACCCATTGCGCCAAACCGAACCGAAAGGCGAGCCCACCGGCGCGACCACGCCGCCGACGGAGAACACCTACAAGTGCTCCATGGCCGAGACCGGGGCGCCGAATGAAATCAAGACGCAGCTAAACTTCATGTTGGGCTTGGGCCTGCGCCAAATCATCTCGATCCATGAGTTCGATATTGCCTTTGGCGGCAATGGCATCTTCAACGGGTTGATCCTGAATCTGGGCAACCGTGAGAACAGCGGTGGCAACCCGACCCCTGGCGTGCCGCCGAACAATCCATTCGATCCGCCCGAGCCACCCAGTGGCGAGACGCCCACAGGCGAGTTCTGGACCACCTACAACTGCCCCACGCAGGCGCAGCTCGCGGCGGCGGGGGATGGCTCGCTGTGGGGCGGGATTGGCGAGGTCATGAACAACTCCCAGCAGGCCGTGGATGGCGGCTACCCGAAGGGCCAGCCGTTCCCGCCGGGCTGCGCGCCGCCGGGTACGCCGGGGACCACTGGCGGCCCCTATGCCGGGCAGGGTGGGCGTTACGGTGGCTCTTCGGCCTGTTACCCGGCCGGCGTCCCACAGTGCAACGCGCGCCTGATGACGCCCATCGGCCTGTACCTGTACAAGCTGGTGATGGAAAAAGGCCTGTTGCTGGACTTCGATCACATGGCGCTGGAAATGAAGAACCAGCTGCTGACCCTGTCCGAGAAACAGTCGCCGCCGTATCCCACCGTTTCCACTCATGGGACGTTTGGTGGAACCACCCTGAACCAGGCCCGACGCGTACTGAGCAACGGCGGGCATCTGTTCCCCAGTGTTGGGAGCAGTGCGGGCTTGATCAGCGACATGACTGAGACCCGGCCGCTGTGGGGCCAAGTCGCCGGTAGCCCCAATCGCACCACTTTGTTCGGCTTTGGTTTTGGAACCGATACCAATGGCCTGTCCGGCCAGGCCGGCAAACGCAGTGCCGCCGCCATCAGTGCCGATGGCCCGGTGACCTACCCGTTTACCTTCTTCAATGGTGACGTCTTCGCGAACATCCCCGAGTTCGCGACGTTGGATGACGATGGCAACCCCGCCACGCCCTACCAGGGCGTCACGTTCAGGCAGCCGGAAGAATTCAACCTTGCAGGCGTCAGCGCCCGCAAGTGGCACGCGGACGTGGACGGCACCGCCCATGCCGGAATGGTTACCGACATGGTGAATGAAATGCGGCTCCAGGCCATTGCCTCGGCACAGCGGGACGCTGTTCCCTTGGCCCTGCGCACCCAGAATGTGCGCGACTTGTACAACTCGGCCGAAGTTTTCCTGCAGACCTGGGAGCGGACGCTGGCCTCGCAGGCGGGCATTCTTGCCAACGACAATGGCGGCAAGGCCAAGGGATCGACGGCGGAAATCCTCTACTCGGCACCCGGTCCCTGACGGCTCAGGGCATCGGTGGCTGGACCTCGAGTATGGCGAGGGCGCCCTTGGCGTGGTGCAGTTCGATCTCAAACCTGCCGCTAAGCGTCAGCGGCAGGTGCAGTTCTGTCGCCTCTCCCGGCTCCAGCGCAGCGGTCAGGTCGTAGCCATGCAGGTGCATTTCGTCCTTGCGGTCGGCGGTAACCCGAAGTCGCAGGTGCTGTCCCTGGTAAGCCTGGATCAGCGCGGGGCCTGAAAGCCGGGCACCGTCGCGGACAACAAACTCGGCGACGATTTCCACCGCCGAGGTGTTGCTGCCCGGTGACGAGCCGGTCGCCCCGGCAACCGCCGGCGTAACGGCATCCGGGCCGGGCCTCATCACGACAAACAGGCCGGCGAGGATCAGGATCACTGCGGCCACAACGGCCATCGCTTTCAGGTTCACAGGGCTCTCCCGGCTGGATTCCACAGTGTACCGACGACCCGGAAAAAGGCCTGATGAAGTAATCTAGCCGCTCCAATGGCACTGCCAATTCCCATGCGCTTTGAAGGCACTGATACCTACGTCGCCACCGACGATCTGATGATGGCGGTCAACGCCGCCGTGGTCCTGCAGCGGCCGCTGCTGGTCAAGGGCGAGCCGGGTACCGGAAAGACCCAGCTGGCGATCGAGATTGCCGAGGCGCTGAAGCGCCCGTATTTCGAGTGGCACATCAAGTCCACCACCAAGGCGCAGCAGGGCCTGTACGAGTACGACGCGGTCACCCGACTGCGCGATTCGCAGCTCGGTGACGAGCGGGTCAAGGACATCGCGAACTACATCAAGAAGGGCAAGATGTGGGAGGCCTTCGAGGCCGACGAACGCGTCGTGCTTCTGATCGACGCCTTGGAGCTTGCCCTGCTAATGTTTTTTTAAGATGTTCATAGGTTAATAAAAATATCGCAGCGCCTTTACTTTCTGCGGCAGCGCTTTTATCCCAGTTTTTAAATGTGGTGATTACTGAAGCCATTTGCGGATAATCACTTTCGCTTAATAAAAACATGCTGTCAATTTTATAAGTGTATTGCAGTACTGATGGCAAATGCTTATCAAATTTAATTTCTTTAAATTTTTCGTAACTCAGCTTTTCATTTTGTGGAAACAATTCTAAAAAACGTACACTTCTGTTTAAATGGTATTGTTCCCAGCCATCTTGTTTGGCAAATGCAGACGGTTTTAAATTATCCGCTGCGCCGGTTGCTAAAAAAGAAGAATGATTGGTGTTAAATAAAAATCCGCTGGAGGGATTAATGTATTGAGGCAGTTCTTTTATGTTTCTAAAATTTGTCCATAAAGTTTTAGAAGTGTTACCGGGCAAAGTTCTTTTCCAGTTGTATTCCGGCGACGCATCTCTTACAGGCATCAATGCATTGTTAATATAAAAAATGGTATCATGTTTATCAGCATACATAATATTAAACATGCTTAATTCCTGTTTGCTAAGTGCGGCATAAAACTCAGTATAGTTTTTTGCTTTATTCATTTCGTACCATTGCTGTAATGCACCAATCTTCATATTTGCGCCAAGGCGAATAGAAAAAAAGCCCTGCTTATTTTTCATCGTAGCACCATATTTACTCCAGTAAACTTTTCTTTTAATTGCAATAGGAATTCCTTTGATGTGCAGTTTAATTGTTTTTACTTCAAGATTAACCCACCCGCCATCAAATTTATATTGTAAGCTGTTTTCAGGGTTCATTTCTAATTGATATTCATCTAACCTGTCGCAAAAATTTACCGTGTGTGCCCAACCGAGATTTTCGTTAACACCATGCAAGATACATGGCCCGCCTGCAAGCAATCCTCCCATAACGTTCAAACCTTCTTCGCTGCAAATGTGAGCTTCGTAAAAAGCCTGCGGCCCGGTATTGGGTTGGTGTGCATTAATTAAAAGAAAAGCTTCGCCGGTTGTTGTTTTGGTATTTTGTATTGCTGCAGAGTTGCTGCCTTTTTTATTTAGCTCCGGAGCTTCCCATTCTTTGTTAGTAAAAATTCTCTGTAAGGCGCCATCGGCACCATTAAAAACCGTTAGTGCTAAAACTGACGAAGCGATATAATCTTTAGCAGTAATGGGAAATAAATTTTTATGCAAAACGTCATTGGGATGTGTAACTGCATAATGATTTAATGCCTGCACATAACCATCAATCAGTTTTAAAAATTCAGGCGAAAGTGTATTCCATTTTTCTTCCGTAATTTCTCTGCAGCGGAATAGCGCAAAAG
>JANNAK010000115.1:0-3002 GCA_031384195.1 Gammaproteobacteria bacterium | reverse complement strand
TTCTGTCGTCGGCATACGTTGGTATGAGGGCTTTTTGAAGAGGCACAGCAATGTATTGAGACGAACAAAAGGAAGAGTGCGCGATGTTAATCGACATAATTGGTGTACTTTCGAAAATTTCTAAATCATGTATGAAAATGTGTATGATGCGATGGTGGATGCAAAGGTAGCTGTGAAGGTTGATGTACCTATTTATTATGATTCAACTGCTCTACCCGCTCAGCTAACCACCCACCAACCCGGCGTGACACCGGGAAAAATTGGGGTGACCGACGGGATTCGAACCCGCGACAACCGGAATCACAATCCGGGACTCTAACCAGCTGAGCTACGGCCACCGTCGGTAACAACATCCTTCACCCTGCGGGTCGACTGCACCCATTCGGGGCGCGCATCTTAAAGGAAAATGCCGCGCAATGCGATGCCGGCGGGGCCACTCAGTGTCCCGCGGATTTCCCCCAGATCTGCTCGATCCGGCGGTCCCGCCCGCAACCCGAACGGTAGAACTTGTAGCGGACCGGATTATTCTTGTAGTAGTCCTGGTGGTAGTCCTCGGCCGGGTAGAACGGACCGGCCGTGACGATTTCGGTGTAAATCGGCCCCTTGATGCGACCGGATTTTTCCAGCGCGCCCTTGCTGGCCAGCGCCGCGTTCATCTGGGCCTGGTCCAGCGGGTAAATGCCGCTGCGGTACTGGGTTCCGGCATCGCAGAATTGCCGGTCCTTGGTGGTGGGGTCGATGCTGAGCCAGAATTTCTCCAGCAACTGGGCGTAACTGACCTGGTCCGGATCAAACACGATCTTGACCGCCTCGGTGTGCCCGGTGGAGCCCGCGCTCACCTGATCGTAGCCCGGGTTGGTGACCTTGCCCCCGGTGTAGCCGCTGACCGCCGATAGCACGCCCGGAATCTTTTCAAAATCAGATTCGGTGCACCAGAAGCAGCCGCCGGCGAATATTGCGGTTTCGGTGCTGGACGCCTGCACGGACGCCGAGGCGACCAGCAGCAGGAACAGCACTGCCCGCTTCATGTGCGCAGTGCCGGCAGTTCAGTGCCGCTGGGGATGAAGTCCAGGGCCAGGCCGTTGTTGCAGTAGCGCAGGCCAGTCGGCTGCGGGCCATCGTCAAAGATGTGGCCCTGATGGCCGCCGCAGCGGGCGCAGTGGTACTCCTTGCGCGGGTAGAACAGCTTGAAGTCGGTCCTGGTGTCGACATGGCCCGGCAGCGCGTCGAAGAAGCTGGGCCAGCCCGTGCCGCTGTCGAACTTCTTGCTCGCATCAAACAGCGGCAGGAAACAGGCGGCGCAGACAAAGGTGCCGGCGCGTTTTTCCTGGTTCAGCGCGCTGCTCCCGGCGCGCTCGGTCGATTCCTCGAACAGAATGGCGTAGCGATCGGGATCGAGAAGGGATTTCCACTCCGTCTTGGACTTCTTCAACGCGGGGACCTTGATTGCGGGGGCGGAACTGGCGGGGAAGGGCGCTGCAGCCATGGTGCTGGCTCCAAGGAGGGCGGTCAGGGATTTCAGGAAGTCGCGACGTTGCATGGGGGTCTCGCGTTGATCGAGTCTTGGAACCTGTATACGGCCGAGAGTTCGATCCGGATCGATGTCCTACCGTTCCTGGTCGCGAAAGCGCTTGAGCAGGTCTCCGTAGGCGTCAATGCGCCGATCGCGCAAGAAGGGCCACCCGCGGCGGACGTTCTCGCTGCGAGCAAGGTCGACGTCGGTGACCAGGACCTCCGGCTCCCGGGTACCGGCCTCGGCCAGAAACTCGCCCTGCGGCCCGCAGACGAAGCTGGAGCCCCAGAATTGCGAGCCCTTGGTCTGCTTGCTGGGGTCGGGCTCGAAGCCGACCCGGTTGGCGACCAGCACCGGCAGGCCGTTGGCGATCGCATGCGCCCGCTGGCTGATGATCCAGGCCTGGCGCTGCCGGGCTTGTTCGTTGCGGTCGTCGCCCGGATTCCAGCCAATGGCGGTGGGGTAGAGCAACAGGTCGGCCCCGGCCAGCGCCATCAGGCGGGCGGCCTCGGGGTACCACTGGTCCCAGCACACCAGGACGCCCAGCGTGCCCACCGAGGTCTTGATGGGCGTGAAGCCGAGGTCGCCCGGCGTGAAGTAAAACTTTTCGTAGTAGCCCGGGTCGTCCGGGATGTGCATCTTGCGGTAGGTACCGACCAGCTTGCCGTTCTTTTCCAGCACCACGGCAGTGTTGTGATAAAGGCCGGCCGCGCGCTTCTCGAACAGTGAGCCGACGATGACGATACCCAATTCCTTGGCCAGCTTGCCCAGAAAGGCGGTGCCGGGGCCGGGGATGGTCTCGGCCAGGTCGAAAAGCTGGGTGTCTTCGTGCTGGCAAAAATACGGTCCGCAGTGCAGCTCCTGCAGCATCACCAGCTTGGCGCCGCCGATGGCCGCGGCCCGAATGCCGGCCTCGCTGGCTTCCAGGTTGCGCTCGCGGCGGCTGCCGCAGTTTTGCTGCACCAGGCCAACGCGGAGGATCCTCTTTTTGCTCATGGGCTCTTGGGAATTTGCATGGTGACGCAGTGCAGGCTTCCATACTGCTCAATGAGCGCGCGGCAATCAATGCCGATCACCTCGCGCCCGGGAAAGCAGGGCCGCAGCCGCTCCAGCGCCTCGCCATCATTGGCATCGCCGTAAACCGGCACCAGCACCGCGCCATTCAGGATCAGGAAGTTGGCGTAGCCCGCCGGCAGGCGCCGGCCGGTCGCGTCGTAGATCGGTGCGGGTAGCGGCAGCGGTACCAGCTTGTAGGGGCGATCGAAGTCCGTGCGGAAGCTGGCCAGTTCCCCGGCCATGGCGCGCAAGTCCTCGTAATGGGCGTCGTTCCGGTCGTCGCAGGCCTGGAAGGCGATGGTGCCCGTGTCGCAAAAACGCGCCAGGGTGTCGATGTGACCGTCGGTGTCGTCGCCGACCAGATCGCCACGGCGCAGCCACAGGATTCGACGCAGCCCAAAGCGGCGCCTGAGCTCGGCGCTCGACGTCGTGA
>JANNAK010000046.1:0-11750 GCA_031384195.1 Gammaproteobacteria bacterium | reverse complement strand
GTGGTCGTCGATGGTGATGAAGCCCAGCACCTGGGCGCCCATGCCCGGCACGTCGACCAGCACCACCTTGCTGAACTTCTTGCCATCGCCCTTGGAGAACAGGCTCATCATGTCGCGCACGGCGCCGTAGATGGTCTTGACCAGCGGGATGCGGTCCAGCATTCCCTCGAGCCAGGTCACCAGGCGGCGGAACAGGATCGCTTCCATCAGCACGCCGGTCAGGAAGATCAGAACCAGCGCCGCCACCAGTCCCATGCCGCCGGTGTAGGCGCCGTCGGGCAACAGGATGCGCACCATGCCGCCCAGCAGCGACTCGGCGCTGCGAAACAGCCAGGCCAGCAGCGCCAGCGTGACGACGATCGGCAGGACCACGGCCAGGCCGGAGAAAAATGTCCTGACAACTCGATTGATTGTCATCGAAAGCTCCTATTCGCAGTTCCACTCAAAACGACCCAGCCCGGGGCCGCGCAAGACAAGATGGTCGCCCGGCAGCAGCGGGCCGACCCCGGCGGGCGTGCCGGTATAGATCAGGTCGCCGGGCAGCAACGCCCAGGTCGCCGACAGTATCTGGATTTGCTGTGCGACGGGGTAAAGCATGTCGCCGGTATTCGCCTGCTGGCGCAGCTTGCCATTGACCTCGAAGCTGAAAGCCAGCGACTGCAAATCCTGGCCAGCGTACCCGGTCCAGTTTCCCAGCGGCGCCGCGCCGTCAAACGCCTTGGCCAATTCCCAGGGCTTGCCGGAATTCTTGAGCGTCGTCTGCAGGTCGCGAAGCGTGAGATCCAGCCCCAGGCTCAAGGCGTCGATATGGGACAGCGCATTGTCGGCGGAAATGTGGGCCCCGCCGGTGCCGATGCGCACCACCAGCTCGGCCTCGTGGTGGATGCTGCCGCGATCCCGCGGCAGGCGAATCGGCTGGCCGGCCGGCACGATGCAAGTCCCCGGCTTCATGAACACCACGCATTGCCCGTCGGGCTGGTGACCGAGGTGCGCCAGCTCCGCCACGTGTTCGGCGTAGTTCTTGCCAATGCAAAAGATCCGACCGGGGTTCATCCACCGCTCCAAAGAAAAACGGCTGCCAGGGCAGCCGTTTTAGTGTGCAACAGAAAGCTCAAATGCGCTCTTCAATCCCGAACGCGGCGAAGCCCTTGTTCTTGAAGTTCTGGCGGAAGCTGTCGCGCAGCTTGGTCGCCGTGGCGTCGTAGTCGGCCTTGTCGGCCCAGGTGTTGCGCGGATTGAGAATCGCGCTGTCCACGCCCGGGCAGGACTTGGGCACGGTGACGTTGAGGATTGCCAGCGTCTCCGTTTCCACGCCGTCCAGCTGGCCGTTGAGGGCGGCATTGAGCAGTGCGCGGGTGACTTTCAGCGACATGCGCTTGCCGACGCCGTATTTGCCGCCGCTCCAGCCGGTGTTGAGCAGGATGCACCGGGCCTTGTGCTTGCTCATCTTGTCGGCCAGCAGCTTGGCGTAGACATTGGGCTTGTGGGCCATGAAGGGCCCGCCAAAGCAGGCCGAGAAAGTGGGTTGCGGCTCGGTGACGCCAACCTCGGTGCCGGCCACGCGAGCGGTGAACCCGGACACGAAGTGGTACATCACGTCCTTGGGCTCGAGGATCGAAATCGGCGGCAAAACGCCGTAGGCATCGGCGGTCAGCAGCACGATGGTCTGCGGGTGCGGGCCGCGGGCGTTCGGCATCACGTTGGGCACGGCCGACAGCGGGTAGGACAGGCGGGTGTTTTCGGCGATGGAGCCGTCGTTGAGGTCCAGTTCGTCCGGGTGGCACTGGTCCATCGTCTTGCCGGGCAGCGGCGGCACGTTCTCGATCAGGCAGCCGGCCTGCGACAGCGCCGCGGCGATCACCGGCTCGGCCTTCTTGTCCAGGTTGATCAGCTTGGCGTAGCAGCCGCCTTCGAGGTTGCACAGGCCGTTGTCGGACCAGATGGTCTCGTCATCGCCAATCAGCTTGCGACTCGCATCCGCCGACAACGTGGTCTTGCCGGTGCCGGACAGGCCGAACAGGATCGCGCCGTCGCCTTTCTCGCCGACGTTGGCCGAGCAGTGCATGGACAAGCGCCCTTCCTTGGGCATCAGGTAATTGCCGACGGTGAAGATGGTCTTCTTGTTGACGCCGCAGTAGTCGGCGCGGCCGGCCACCAGGCAAATCTTGTTGCGGACGTCGATGACAACGGCCGCTTCGGAGCGACAGCCGTCGCGCTCCGGCTCGCAGACGAAGCTGGGCGCATTCAGCATGGTCCAGCGGCGCTGGTCGACGTCTTTTACGCCGGGCAGGTCCTTCGGAAACATGTTGTCGACGAACATGGCGTGGGTGGCGTACTCGCCGACGAACCGGTACGGCACCGCCAGGTCCGGATCGTTGCCCATGAAGACGTCCTTGACGTAGAGCGTTGCGTGCTTTTCATTGAGGTGGCGCACCACGCGTTGCAACAGTCCCTCGAACTTGGCCGGGTCGTACCGGTTGAGGTCGGCCTTGAACCAGATCTCGTTCTCGACTTCCGGCCAGGCCACGGCATAGGTGTCCTTGGTGCGGCGGCCCGTGCAGTCCGGGTCGGTGTAATAGACCAGCGGCCCCTGGTCCCCGAGTTTGGTCGGGTAGGCCTTTTGCGCGTCGGACGGGCCATCGCGCTGCACGCGGCCGCGGTCGTTGCGAATCGCCTCATGAAACAGCTGGTTCTTGGGCAGGTTGTACTTGTAACTGACAGTTTTGAGCCCAAGCAGCTTGTCGAGGTCGGCCGAAAATGTCATTTACTGTCCTTGAATCAATAGGTTGGTTGGCTAGCGAGCGAGGCTCGCGGCGCGGGGCGGCGCATGGCACCGGCTCAGGTCGCGGCTTCGGCGGGGTTGACGATCTCGGTGGTCTTGCGGATCTCGAGCGCCTCGAAGACCGCGGTGGCGTCCACGCTCGCGATGTCGCCGGGCAGCTTGAAGCCCGATACGGATTCGCGGAGCTTGTCGGAGAGCAGGGTGAGATTTCCGACCGCGTCGGCGGTCTGGCCGGCCGAACCGGAGGTCTGGACGGCGATGTCACGAATGACCTGCATGGTTCCGGCAATCTTCGAGGCGGCCGCCGACTGCGACCGTGCCTGCCCGGAAATTTCCTGGATCAGACGGGCGAGGTCGTTGGACGCGCCCTCGACCTGGGTCAGCGCCTGGCCGGCTTCCTCGGCTGACTTCGCGCCGGACACCACGTTCGAGGTTGAACGCTCCATCGAGATGATGGCCTCGGTGGTGTCGGCCTGAATGGTCTTGACCAGGCTTTCAATCTGGCGCGTGGCGTTGGCGGCGCGCTCGGCAAGACGTTGGACTTCGTCGGCCACGACCGCAAATCCGCGCCCCTGCTCGCCGGCCATCGCAGCCTGGATGGACGCGTTCAGCGCGAGGGTATTGGTCTGCTCGGCAATGTCATTGATGAACTCGATGATGTTGCCGATTTCCTGCGAGGATTCACCGAGCCGCTTGATGCGTTTCGAGGTGTCCTGAATCTGTTCGCGCAAAGCCCCCATGTTCTGGATGGTGCGGTTAACGGTTTGCGCGCCGCTGTGGGCAACCTGCACGGACGCTTGGGCGTCGGCGGCCAGCTTCTCGGCACGTCCGGCAACCTGGTCCAGCTGTTGTGAGGACGCCACGATGGCGGTGGTCACGTTGACCACTTCCTTGGCCTGCCGTTCCGAGGCCTGGGTCAGCTTGCGCGCGATGTCGGACGTCTTCGAGGCGGCGCTGGCGAGGTTGGTCGAGGTTGCGTTGATGGTGCCGACCAGCCCGCGCATGCTGCCGATGGTGTAGTTGATGGAGTCGGCAATCGCGCCGGTGAAGTCTTCCGAGACGTTCGCGGTAACGGTCAGGTCTCCGTCGGCCAAGCCGGTAATTTCGTTCAGAAGGTCGAGAATCGCCTTCTGCTGGCGCGAGTCGCGATCGGTGGCTTCGTTGGCGCGACGCCGGGCGTCGGTCACGAACAGGACGAACACAACGATCAGCGCCAGCACCGCCAATGCCCCGAGCAGGTAGGGCAGTCGCGTGTCGATCTTGCTGGCATCCAATGCATCAATGATGTCCTGCTCCACCGCATTGCCCGCGGTGAGGATGCTGGTGGAAGCGCCCAGGAAGCCGCCGGCGGCTTCCTGGTACTTCGCGAGGTCTTCCGCGCTGCCAACGACATGATCGACCGCGGCGGCGACACCCTCGAAATCTGTCCCGGCCTGGTCGAGCAAACCGGCACTGGGGCCGGCGGTGCTGGCCTTGATGGCCTGGTGGCCGCGTTCAAAATTGGCGCGCAGCGTCTGCAGGTCGGCGATGACGGCGCCAACGTCAGGGCCGAGGCCGATGAGTGCGCGGGCGGTCGTGAGCATCCGCTCCAGCCGCAGCAGCTGCAGGGTCAGCAGGCCACTGGCCGGAACCTGTTCATAGGACGTGCGGACCGCGCGGACGCCGTCGATGATTTGCGCAACGGCCGACGTGGCGCCCTGATAGATGGTCGAGTTATCGAGAATCGCCCCCATCACCGGCAGGTTTTCGTCCCACACGGCGCGCAGTTCCGCCACGTCTTCCTGGTACTCGCCGGGCAACGGCGGCATCCCGTTGGTGGAGTCGCCGATGCGGAAAGTATCAATCAGGGAGCCGAAATCGCGCTGGCCTTCTTCAAAGCCGCCGGCCTCCGGCTTCACGGTGAGGTCGGTCAGCGCGCGAAAATCGGGCTCCAGGCCCTGCGACGCCTCCCGCGACACCTTGGTCAGGAGCGCAATCTGCGCGCTCAAGTCCGCGCGCTGGTCCAGCCAGGTCTGGTTAACGGACGCCGCCTGCTGGATATAGAACAGGCTGGCGCCAGTGGCAACCACCAGCAGGCCTGCGATGAACAGCACAAAGAGAATTCGACGGACGCCCTTCGGACGGGCCCCGGCACTCGCTCGTTTCGCCATATTCCCCCCCCAATACCGACTGTGTGCTAGCCGAGAACGAGCTTGATCTTTGCCAACAAATCAGCCTCGGTGACCGGCTTGACGATGTACTCCCGGGCGCCCTGGCGCAGGGCCCAGACGCGATCGGTTTCCTGATTCTTGGCGCTGACCACCAGAATCGGAATGTGTGCGGTCGCGACGTCTTTGGCAATGGATCGCGTCGCCTGGAATCCGCTGACGCCGGGCATCACCACGTCCATGATGATCGCGTCGGGTTTCTGGGCCCGCGCGGTGGTGATCGCGTCCTGCCCGGTGCGGACTTCAATGACCTGGTGCCCGCCTTTTTGCAGGATGCCGGCCATGTGCTTGAGGTCGGCGGCGGAGTCGTCAACCACCATGATGCGTGCCATCGATTAAACCCTTTTATTGTCGGCAGTGAATGTCGCGAAGGACTATACACCAGCGAGGTATTCGCCTAGAACCACTTGACAGTGGAATCAGGCCGCGAAGACCTCACGACCCGCGTGCAGCGTTCGAACCACGCGGCCCCGGAGTGCCCAACCGTCAAACGGCGTACAGCGTCCGGCGGAAACCAGCGCGTCGGCTGCGACGCGCCAGCGCGCCTCGGGGTCCAGCAGCACCAGGTGGGCCGGCGCACCCACGGCCAGGCGGCCGGCGTCGATGCCCAAGATCGCGGCGGGACCGCTGGTGAGGCGGGCGACGGCGGCCAGGGGTGGCAGCAGCTTCTCGTGGACCAGTCGCAGCGCCAGTGGCCACAGGGTTTCCAGTGCCGAGATTCCGGGTTCGGTCATCGGGAACGGATGGGTCTTCGCGTCGGCCTCGTGTGGCTGGTGATCTGAACAGATCGCCGCCACCGTTCCCGCACGCACGGCGGCTCGCAGTGCGTCGCGGTCGGCCGCGCCCCGCAACGGCGGGATGACATGCGCGGCGGCCGAGAAACCGGCGAGGTCGGCTTCGGTCAGGAACAATTGGTGCATGGCCACGTCCGCCGTCACCGGCAGCCGGCTGTTGCGCGCCTGCGCAATCATTTCCACTCCGCGCGCGGTCGACAGGCGACCGAAGTGAACGGTGGCGCCGGTTTCCTCGACCAATGCCAGCCACTGCGCGATGGCCACCGTTTCTGCCGCCGCCGGGATCCCCGGCAGGCCCATGCGCAGGGCCACCGGCCCCTCGTGAGCGCAGCCGCCGCCGGACAGCGAATGCTCGAACGGGACCACGTGGACGACCAGGCCGCAACTCTGGGCGTACTCCAGCGCGCGCCGCGCGATGCGCAGGTCGGCCAGCGGTGTCATCGCGTTGCTGGCGCCCACCGCGCCGGCGGCGGCCAAGGCGGCCATGTCCGGCAGCGCCTCGCCGGCCAGTCCCTGGGTCAGGGCGCCGAGCACGCGGACGTCGATTCCGCCGGCGCGTGCGACGCGCAGTTGGATGCGATCCAGTATGGACGGCGTGTCGACCACCGGTCGGGTGTCTGGCGGCAGGCACAGGGTGGTAATCCCGGAGGCGTGCGCGGCCTTGGCTTCGGAGCGGATGGTGGCTTTCTGCGCCGCCCCCGGCTCGCGCAAGCGGGCGCACAGGTCGACGGCGCCGGGCACCAGCCACTGGCCACCGACGTCGATGGTCGCCGCGTAGGACTCGCGCGGCCGCTTGGTACCGATGCTGCTGATGACGCCATCGCGGACGCCGACGAAGCCGACGGCGTCGGTCTTGGACATCGGGTCGAGGACGCGGGCGCCCGCGAACAGCAGGCTTTCGGCAGGCTTGCTCGCGGCTTTCATCGGGAACTCCCGGCACTGGCCGTTTCATTGAGCATGGCCATCACTGCCATCCGGACCGCAATGCCGTGGGTGACCTGCTGCAAGATCAGCGAGCGGTCGCCGTAGGCGAGGTCGCCCTCGATCTCCACCCCGCGATTGATCGGGCCGGGATGCAGGATGATGGCGTCCGGCTTGAGCAGGGGCAGGCGCGCCCGGGTCAGGCCAAAGGTGCGGTAGAACTCTCCGGGCGAGGGAATGTAGTAGCCGGACATACGCTCGCGCTGCAGCCGAAGCAGCATGACGACGTCCACGCCCTCCAGACCTTCCTCGAGCCGGTGACAGGGGCGCACGCCCATGGTCGACAGTATTGTCGGCACCAGCGTGCGCGGCCCGACAACGCGCAGGTCCTTCACGCCCAGGGTTTGCAGCGCATGGATGTTCGAGCGGGCGACCCGGGAGTGCAGGATGTCGCCGACGATGGCCACGCGCAGCTTGCTGAAGTCCTTCTTGCTGCGGCGAATGGTGAAGGCATCAAGCAGGGCCTGCGTGGGGTGGGCGTTGCGTCCGTCGCCGGCGTTGATCACCGAGACGCCCGGCGCGGCGTGCCGGGCCACAAAGTGCGCGGCGCCACTGACCGAGTGGCGGACCACAAACATGTCCACCTGCATGGCCTGCAGCGTGGCCAGCGTATCGAGCAGGTTCTCGCCCTTGGTTGCAGAGGAGGACGAGACGTCCAGGTTGATGACGTCGGCCGACAGCCGCTTCGCCGCCAGCTCAAAGGTGGTGCGGGTGCGGGTGCTGGCCTCGAAAAACAGGTTGACCACGGTGCGCCCATGCAGCAGCGGATATTTCTTCGGCGTTTCCCGCGTGAAGTCCTCGGCGCGATCGAGGATGGCGGTCAGTTGCGCGCGCGACAGCCCTTCGGGTGTCAGCAGGTGGCGCAGGCGGCCGCGGTCATCGAGTTGCAACTCCGGCTGGGCGGCGGTCGGCGGCGTCCTGTCTTTCACCCCTGCGATCTCCCGGCGTCCTGGTCACGCCCCTCGGTCAGCCATTGTTCCAGAATCAGGCGTGCCGCTGCACTGTCCTTGTCGCCGGGCCGCAGCCGCCGGTTCAGGCTGCCGTCGGCGCGGGCATTGCGCAGCGCTTCGTGCGCGCTCTTGGAACTGTAGCGTTCGTCGCAAAGATGGACGCGCCCGGGAAACCGGGACTGGAGTGTCGTGGCGAACTCGCGGGCCAGCCGCGTGATGGTTTGTTCGCCACCGTCATCGTTGAGCGGCAGCCCGACGATGCAGGCCTGCGGCTGCCACTCCGCGACGACGGCGTCGATCTGCTTCCAGTCGTTGGGCAAGGCGGTCAATCCGCGCGCCGAGCGGGTGACCGTGTCGCCGACGGCAATGCCAATGCGCTTGGTGCCGAAGTCGAACGCCAGATAGGTCGCGTCTTTCACCAGGGTCAGGCGTGTCCCGCCGGGCCGGCGAGCTGGGTGACTTCCACGCCGAGCAGGCGGGTGGCGGCCTGCCAGCGGCTCGACATTGGGATGTCGAACAGGATTCCGCGATCCACCGGCGTGTTCAGCCAGGAATTGCCCAGGATCTCGTCTTCGAGCTGGCCGGCGGCCCAGCCGGCGTAACCGAGCGCGACCAGGAAGCGCTTCGGCCCGTCGCCCTTGCCAATGGACACCAGGATGTCGCGCGAGGTGGTAATGAACAGGTCCTGCGACAGCTTTAACGTGGAGTCCCAGGCGCCAGCCTCGTTGTGGACCACGAAGCCGCGCTCAGTCTGGACCGGGCCGCCCCAGTGCACGATGTGCTCGGTGTCGGCCAGCGCCGGGTGCTCCAGCTTCATGTGCGCGAGCATGTCACTCAGCCGCAGGTCGGTCGGGCGATTGATGACCAGGCCTAGCGCACCCTGCGCGCTGTGTTCGCAGAGCAGGGTGACGGACTGGCTGAATTTCGAGTCGATCAGGCTGGGCATGGCAACCAGGAACTGGTTGCTGAATCCAGCGATGGTGTCGGTTGACGGCCTGGCGGCATCGCGCAGCTGACCGGCAGCGGCGTCGAGGTCGCCGTCGGTGGCTTTCAGTGCGCGCCGGCATACGTCGGCAGGCGCGCCGGTGAGCTTTTGCAACTTGCGGACCAGCGTCGCGGTGATGGCGGTCATGCCGAATCGGTTCCCTGCCATGTCGCTAGTATCGCGCCGGAGCCGGTGCCGGCACAAGTTGCCGGCGGCCATTCCCTCCGGGGCGGGGATCCCATTCCGGCACCGCCCTCAGTCGCAGCGCCGCTCAATGGCCTCGATCACCCGCGTGGCCACGTCCACGCCGCTGTCGCGGGAAATCTCGCGCGCGCAGGTCGGGCTGGTGACATTGATTTCGGTCAGGTGCTCGCCGATCACGTCGAGGCCAACAAACAGCAGGCCCATTTCCCGCAGCCGCGGACCGACCTCGGCGGCGATCCAGCGATCGCGGGCGGTCAGTTCGCGCACCACGCCGTGGCCGCCCGCCGCGAGGTTGCCGCGCAATTCACCCTCGGCCGGAATCCGCGCCAGTGCATGGGAAACCGGCTCGCCATCAATCATCAGGATGCGTTTGTCGCCATCCTCGATCTCCGGCAGGTAGCGCTGGGCCATGCAGAACCGCTCGCCGCCGCGGGTCAGGGTTTCGTAGATGACCGTGGCGTTCATGTCGCCGGGACGAACCCGGAACACCGAAGCGCCGCCCATGCCGTCCAGCGGCTTGACCACGATGTCGACCTGTTCGGCGGAAAATTCGCGCAGCGCCGCGAGGTTGCGGGTGATGAGCGTCGGGGGTGCGCACTGCGGGAACCAGGATATGAAGGCTTTTTCGTTCGCGTCGCGCAGCGAGCGCGGGCGGTTGACCACCAGCGCCCCGGCTTCCTCGGCACGCTCCAGGATGTAGGTCGCGGCGATGTACTCGAGGTCAAACGGCGGATCCTTGCGCATCAGGATGGCGTCGAGGTCGCCCAGTGGAACCACCTGGGGATCGCCCGCCTCGAACCAGCGCTGCGAATCGTCGAAAACCTTGACCGGCCGCGTCCGGCCATAGGCGGCGCCGTCGCGCAGCCACAGGTCGCCCATCTCCATATAAAGGAGTGACCAGCCGCGCGCCTGGGCGGCCAGCATCAGCGCCAGAGTGGTGTCCTTGCAGGGCTTGATGGACGCCAGTGGGTCCATGACCACCCCCAGGGTGCGGCTCATTTGCCGTTCTGCGCCAGTTCCCTGGCCGCGGCCATCAGCGCCAGTCGTGCGACGACGCCGTAGGCGTAGAAACGATTGGGGTGGTCATCGGGCCCGCAATCCGGTTCCGGGTGGTTGCAGGCGGTATCGAACGCCAGCATCTGAAAGCTCGACCCGGGTGCGTTGAGGTTTTCCTGGTTGCTTCGGCCGCCGTGCACCCGGTAGAAGCCGCCGACCACGTGGTGGTCGATCATGTAGACCACCGGCTCGGCCGTGGCCAGATCGTCACCCCAGGTTTCGGAGGTGTAGACGCCTTCCTGGATGATGGCACCGGTGGTCAGCTTGCCGTCCTTGGTCACCGCCATTTTCTTGCGCATGTCGCGATTGAGGTTGCGCACGTCGTCGGTGTTGCGCACCGTCATGACGCCCATGCCGTAAGTGCCGGCGTCGGCCTTGATGATGACAAAGGGTTCCTCGGTGACGCCGTATTCCTTGTATTTGAGCCGGATGTCGGCCAGCAGCAAATCCACGTTGGTGATCAGGCATTCCTCGCCCTCACGCTTCATGAAGTTGATCTCGCCGCAATTCCGGAACAGCGGATCGACCAGCCAGGGATCAAGGTCCATGACCTCGCCAAACTCGGTGGCGACGTCGCGGTAGTGCGAGAAATGTCCCGACTTCAGCCGTCGATGCCAGCCCAGCCCCAGCGGCGGGACGACCGGCTGGTCGAGCCCCTGCAGGATTTCCGGCGCGCCGCCGGACAAGTCGTTATTGAGCAGGATCGAGCAGGGAACGAATCCATCCACCGACAGTTCATTGCCATGGCGGCGCAAGGGTTCCAGCACCAGCTCGCGGCCGGAGTCCAGCGTAATGCGATTTGGTTCGTGCAGGTCCGGCAGCAAGGAGCCTACCCGCACGTTGTAGCCGGCCTTGCGAATAAGGTTTTGCAGCGTTGCCACATTCTCCAGGTAATAGCGGTTGCGGGTGTGGTTTTCCGGCACGATCAGGATGCCCTTGGCCGACGGGCAGGTGCGTTCCAGCGCCAGTTGCAGGGCCTGGACGCACAGCGGCTCGAAGGCGGGGTTCAGGTTGTTGAAGCCGGCCGGGAACAGGTTGGTGTCCACCGGCGCCAGCTTGAAGCCGGCATTGCGCAGGTCAACGGAGGCGTAGAACGGTGCGGGCGTTTCCCGCCACTCGCCGCGCAACCAGGCCTCGATGTCAGGCGTGCGCCGCAGCAAGGTCTGCTCGAGTTCAAGCAGGGGGCCGGTCAGGGCGGTGGTCAAACGTGGGACGGGGGCAAGCATGCGGCCGTTCGCCTGGATCGTGGGAAACCGATGTTATCGCAACCGGCGAACCGCCCTGGCCCCGGATATCCATGACAGCGCTGTCGATCGCGGTCGCGAGCGAAGCAAGCGCGGCTTCGCCACGCCTGCTTTTTCGTTCGAGCGGCCCGTGCCGGACCGGTTCCACTGTGCTAAAACACGCCTCGGGGAGTCGGCTGAAGACGGGGAAAAAACGTGGAGGGAGTTGTGTCCAATCCAGCGATGGAATCGGCCGGTGCCGGGCCTGCGGCGGTCGCCAAGGCCAGAGTGATGGTCATTGACGACAGTCAGACCATCCGGCGGACTGCGGAAACCTTGCTGGTCAAGGAGGGCTACGAGGTCATCACGGCCTCGGATGGCTATGAGGCGCTCGGCAAGATCGTTGACCACCAGCCGCAAGTCATCTTCATTGACATCATGATGCCGCGACTCGACGGCTACCAGGTCTGCGCCCTGATCAAGGGCAACCCGAAATTCAGTGCCACGCCGGTGGTGATGCTGTCGAGCAAGGACGGCGTTTTCGACCGCGCGCGCGGTCGCATCGTCG
>JANNAK010000042.1:0-6052 GCA_031384195.1 Gammaproteobacteria bacterium | reverse complement strand
CCCCGGTCGATATCGAGTGGGAAGAGCACTTTGAGTCGGCCACCGGCAGCCGCAGCGCCGAGGACGAGGCGAGCCTGTACGACTACCGGCAGGCCAACCTCACCACCAGCGCCTCCTTGATCGAGCACCTCGCCTGGCAGGCCGAGCTGGCGCCGTTTGACCCGTCCGAGGCGGCCATTGCCGAGCACCTGATCGATGCGGTCAATGAGGACGGCTACCTCGAGGACTGGGCCGGAATATTGGCCCGCCTGCAGGGACAGCTGGGTGTCTCCGCCGAGCAGGTTGAAGCGACGCTGCGCAAGGTGCAGGACTTTGATCCGCCCGGCGTGGCCGCGCGGGACCTCGGGGAATGCCTGCGGCTGCAACTGCTGCAGCTGCCGCTGGAAACGCCGGAGCGGGTGCCGGCACTGAAGATCGTGGCCGAACACATGGGGCTGCTGGCGCGACACGACGAGGCGGGGCTGCAGCTGGAAATGGGCCTGGACGACGCCTCGCTGCAGGCGGTGCTGGCGCTGATCCGGTCGTTGCAGCCGCATCCCGGTCGGCCGTACCAGGCACACGAGTCGAATTACGTGGCGCCGGACATTTTCGTGGCCAAGCACAAGGGGCGCTGGCGGGTGTCGATCAATCCCAATATCGCTCCCAAGGTTCGGCTCAACGCGCAGTACGTGAGCCTGGTCAAGCGTGCCGACACCAGCCCCGACCAGCAGACCCTCAAGCAGCACCTGCAGGAGGCGCGCTATTTCCTGAGCAGCCTGGAATCGCGGAATGATACGCTGTTGCGTGTGGGCCAATGCATCGTTGAAGAACAGCGGGCTTTTCTCGATTACGGGGACGAAGCCATGCGTCCGTTGGTCCTGCGCGACGTTGCCGACCGCCTGGGCATACACGAATCCACGGTGTCCAGGGCCACGGCCAACAAATACATGCTTACCCCGCGCGGCCTGTACGAGTTCAAGCATTTTTTCTCAAGCCACGTGTCGACCACCCAGGGTGGCACGGCGTCGGCTACGGCAATCCAGGCCATGATCAAGCGCCTGGTTGCGCAGGAGCCCGCCGGCGAGCCGCTGTCCGACAGCACGCTGGCCGAGCAACTGCTGAAGGACGGCATTCGCGTCGCGCGCCGGACCGTCGCCAAGTACCGCGAGTCACTTGGCATTCCCCCGTCCCATGAACGTCGGGCCCACTAGGGCGCCGGCGACCCACCAGGAGGCACCATGAACGTCAACATCTCCGGTCACCACATCCAGCTATCCGATCCGCTGAAGGCCTACGTCGCCAGCAAGCTCGAGCGGCTGGAGCGGCATTTTGATCACCTGATCAACGCCAATGTCGTGCTCTCGGTGGAGAAGTTGCGGCACAAGGCGGAGGCGACGATCCACTCGCGCGGCGCCAACCTGCATGCCGAAGCCACGGAAAAGGACATGTACGCGGCCATTGACAGCCTCGCCGACAAGCTTGACCGGCAAACCCACAAACTCAAGGAAAAAGTCCGCAGCCACCACGCCAAGGACGTCAACAAAGGACAGGTCTCAGCCCCATGAAACTCGATTCCATTCTCGGCCCCGGACGCGTCGTCGCCGGGCTCACTGTGACCAGCAAGAAAAAGGCGCTGGAGGAACTCAGCGCCCTGCTGGCGCAGGACGGCGGTTCGGCAACCGCCGCCGAAATCTTCAACAGCCTGACCGCGCGCGAAAAGCTCGGCAGCACCGGCCTGGGGCATGGCGTCGCCATTCCCCATGGCCGGATGCAGGGCATCCGCGCCAGCGTCGGCGCGTTTATCCGCCTCAAGCACCCGGTGGATTACGACGCGCACGACGGCCAGCCGGTGGACCTGTTGTTCGGCCTGGTGGTGCCCTCGGCCGCGACCGAGGAGCACCTCAAGCACCTGGCGGCAATCGCCGAGAAGTTCTCCGATGAGGAGTTCTGCAAGAACGCGCGCGCGGCGGCGGATCCCAAGGCCCTGCACGCACTGCTGGTGCAGTAATCCGGCCATCGCGATCGGGCGCACGCCGCTGCAAGCCTGACCGCGCCGGGATGGCCAGTCGGCGGCTGCGAAAAGCCCAAGGCACGGGTGGCGTGGCGGCAACACGCCCCGCCACGGAGTCGCATTGCCACGGCGTCCTGCTCGAGATCCATGGGCTCGGCGTCCTGCTCGAGGGACCCGCCGGCATCGGCAAGAGCGCGCTCGCCCGTGACCTGCTGGCGCGTGGTCACCGACTGGTGGCGGACGACGTGGTTGAACTTTGGCGTCCGGCGGCGGGGGTACTGGTCGGGCGCAGCCCGGAGTTGCTGCGCGGACATCTTGAAGTCCGCGGGCTGGGCATCGTCAACGTCCACAAGCTGTTTGGCGCCAGCGCCATCCGCGACCGGGTTCGCATCGAACTGGTGGTGCAACTGGACAGTGGTCGCGCAAGCCTGAAGGACCGCTCGCGTGGGCGCCGCACGCGCCGCCGCCTGCTGGGGGTCTCGCTGGACCGCATTCACCTGAGTGCCGGATCCCGCTCGGTACGCAATAATCTTGCGGGCCTGGTCGAAACCGCCTGTCTCGACCAGGAGCTGCGGTTGCTGGGCCTGGCCGCGGACGGGGATTTTGAAAGGCGGCAGCAGCGCGCAATCAACCGGAACGCATGAAACTCGTCATCGTCAGCGGACTCTCGGGGGCCGGCAAGACCGTCGCCCTGCGGCAGTACGAGGATCTGGGCTATTACTGCATCGACAACCTGCCGCTGGGCCTGCTCGGTGCGCTGTCGATCCGGGCGATGAAGAACCGGCGCTACCAGCGCCTGGCGGTCGGGGTGGTTGCCCGGGCCTCGGCCTCTGACATCGCGCGCCTGCCGCGCATTCTCGAACGCCAGCGACAGCGCGGCGTCGAGACCCAGGTCATCTTCCTGACGGCCCAGAATGGGGTGATCCTGCGGCGTTATGGCGAGACGCGGCGCAAGCATCCGCTCACCGACGCCAAGCTGTCGCTGTCCGAGGCGATCCAGAGCGAGCGCAAGCTGCTCAAGCCGATCGCCGGGCTGGCCGACGTGACACTCGATACCAGCCACCTGAACCTGCATGAGCTACGCGAGGAAATCCGCGCCCGCTTGCCCGAAAGCCCCGGACGGCTGTCGCTGGTGTTGATGTCCTTTGGGTATAAAAACGGCGCGCCCGAGGGAGCCGACTACATTTTCGACGTGCGCTGCCTGCCCAACCCGCATTGGTCTCCGGCCCTGCGCAAGCTGGATGGACGGGACAAGGCGGTCGCGGCTTTCCTCGGACGGAAATCCGATGTGCGCGCCATGATCCGGGACATCCGCGAGTTTCTCGACCGCTGGCTGCCAAAGTTTGGCGTGCAGGACCGCGCCTATGTCACCGTTGCCGTCGGTTGCACCGGTGGCCAGCATCGCTCGGTGTACCTGGTGGAAAAACTCGCCGCCGCCTTTCGCGGCCGTTACGATCCGGTAATCGTGAAACACAAGGAGTTGGCATGAGTGTCGGGGTCTTGCTCGTTACCCACGGGAAGCTTGGGCAGTTCCTGCTTGAGACCATGGGCGACATGATTGGTGAACTGGCGCTCGCCTCCGACGTGCTGGAGGTGCGTCGGGTGCAGGACCCGGATGTGCTACTGCGCCAGGGCGAGCGCATGATTGAGCGCCTCGACTCGGGGCAAGGCGTGTTGATCCTTACCGATGCCTACGGCTCAACGCCCAGCAACATCGCCACCCGGCTTCACATTGACGGCCGGACGGTGGTCATCGCCGGCGTCAACCTGCCCATGCTGGTGCGCATCTTCAATTACCCGGCGCTCAATCTGTCGGCGCTGTCCGCCGCCGCTGTCGAAGGCGGCCAGCGCGGCGTCGTGGTCTGCAACCATCCCGGAATTCCGAAGGCTTGAACAGGCCCTAATCCATGGAAAAAACGGTCGTTATCGTGAACAAGCTGGGACTCCACGCGCGTGCCGCCGCCAAGCTCGTGACGCTGGCCAGCAAGTACAAGTCCGACATCAAGCTGCGCAAGGATGGCCGCGAAGTCAGCGGCAAGAGCATCATGGGCGTGATGATGCTGGCCGCGGCCCGCGAGAGCCGCATCACCCTGCTGGCGGAAGGCGCGGACGCCGCGCAGGCGATTGACGCCCTCGCGGCGCTGGTCGCCCGGCGGTTCGACGAGGAAGCATGAGCCAGCGGAAACGCCTGCCGTCGAAGCCCGCCGCGCCGCCGGCGGATACCGTGAGGCTGTCCGGCATTGGCGTCGCGCGCGGCATCGCCATCGGCCGGGTGCAGCGGCTGCACGTCGGCGACGTCGCGGTCGAGGAATACACGCTGCCCAAGTCGGCGGTGGCAGCCGAGGTCAAGCGCTTCGAGGGTGCGCAGCGGCGCGCCCGCGACCAGCTGCGCAATGTCCGCGCGCAGATTCCTGCCGGAACACCGGCGGATATCGCGGCTTTTATCGACACCCACCTGCTGATGATGGACGACCGCACGCTGACCGAAGCGGTGGTGACGCGCATCCGCGAGCAGCGCTGCAATGCCGAGGCGGCACTTTGCCGGCAGCGTGATGCGCTGATTGCCGTGTTTGAGCAGATGGACGATGCCTACCTGCGCACGCGACGTGACGACGTCGAGCACGTGGCGGCGCGTATCTTGCGGCTGCTGCTAAAAAAGGCGGCCCCGGCGCGTTCCGCCCAGGCTGTCGCGATCGAACCAACCGTGATTGTTGCCGACGACTTGACGCCGGCCGATGTCATCCTGATGCCGCAGCAAAACATTGTCGGCTTCATCACCGAGTTTGGCGGCCCGCTGTCGCACAGCGCGATCCTGGCGCGCAGCCTGGGATTGCCGGCGATCGTCGGTGTGCACGGCGCGCGCGCCCCGCTGCGCGACGACGACTGGATCATCATCGATGGTGACCACGGCGAAGGAATCGCCCGCCCCGATGCCGCAACGCTGTCGGACTACCGCGCGCGGCAGGCGCGACAGGCGGCCGACCGGCAGGCGCTGACCCGAATCAAGGACAAGCCCGCCGTCTCCCGGGACGGGGTGAAAGTCACGCTGCGGGCCAACATCGAGTTGCCGGAGGACGCCCGCCAGGCAGCCGAGTTCGGCGCCGAGGGCGTCGGCCTCTACCGCACCGAATTCCTCTACATGAATCGCAAGACCCTGCCGACCGAGGAGGAGCAGTACGAGGCCTATGCGCGGGTGGTCGGCTCGGTGAAGGGACCAATTACGATTCGCACCCTGGACCTTGGCGCGGACAAGCAGGTCGACAGCGGGCGGCAGGCCGGCCCGACGCCAAACAATCCGGCCCTGGGCCTGCGCGCCATCCGCCTGTGTCTGAAGGACACCGAGCTGTTCCGGGTGCAGCTGCGGGCCCTGCTGCGGGCCAGCGCCCATGGCGACGTCAAGATCATGCTGCCGATGATCTCCAGCGCCGGCGAATTCCTGCGAGCCTCCGCGCTGATTGATTCGGCGCGCGCCGAGCTGAAGAAGGAGCGCAAGAAAATTGGCGAGAGCGTTGAGGTCGGGGCGATGATTGAGGTACCGGCCGCCGCCATCGCGGCGCCGTGGCTGGCTCGCCACGCCAAGTTCTTCTCGATCGGCACCAACGACCTGATCCAGTACACGCTGGCCATTGACCGGGTTGATGACGAGGTCAACTACCTTTACGACCCGCTGCACCCGGCCGTGCTGCAACTGATTGGCATGACGATCAAGGCCGGTGATGCCGCGGGCATTCCGGTCGCCATGTGCGGTGAAATGGCCGGCGACCCGCGTTACACGCGGCTGCTGCTGGGCTTGGGGCTTACCGAGTTTTCAATGCACCCGGCCAGCGTGCTGGAGGTCAAGCAGATCATCCGCCGTTCCGACATTGGCAAGCTGCGGGACCGGGTCCAGCGCGCCCTGCTGGCAACCGACGAAAAATCGCTGGCGGCGGCGGTCGAGGCACTCGGCGACGATTGACCGCGATGGGTGCGCGTTGGGGACTTATCGGAAAAAATGGTGCGCCCGGAGAGATTCGAACTCCCGACCCCTTGGTTCGTAGCCAAGTACTCTATCCAGCTGAGCTA
>JANNAK010000136.1:0-1687 GCA_031384195.1 Gammaproteobacteria bacterium | reverse complement strand
CGGCGCAGCCACAGGATTCGACGCAGCCCAACGCGGCGCTTGAGCTCGGCCTCAATCCCGTCTTTGTCGAGCGCGGAGTTGCGGGTCGGTGCCAGCAGGCAGCGCTCGGTGGTCAGCAGGGTGCCGGCGCCGTCGCTCTCGATGCCGCCGCCCTCGAGCACGAAGTCCACGGTCTCGACCGGGTACTCCAGCGCGCCCAGCGTTGCGAGCTCCCGGGTGATCCGGTTGTCACGAGCCGCTTCAAACTTGCCGCCCCATCCATTGAAGGTGAAGTCCAGATGCAGCGCTCGTCCCAGCCGCAGGACGGTAATGGGGCCGTGGTCGCGAGCCCACACGTCGTCGCTGGGCACCGGGAAGATGCGCAGACGGTCGCCGGGCACTCCGGCGGCCAGCAGCCGCTGTCGGAGTTTCTCTGGCTCTCGCTCGCGATTGATCCAGACCGGCTCAAAGCGCGCGATGGCGCAGGCCAACTCGACGAAATTGCGTTCGACAGCGTCGAAGGAACGGGCGAAGTCGCCGTCCTCACGCGGCCACGTGAGCAGGACAGCGGCCTGGGGCGCCCATTCGGCGGGCAAGGTGATGGACATTGGGGTCTGCGGCAGCCGGAATCGGCGCGCAGTTTACAGGCGCTAGGGCAGCGGCTGCGGCTCTTCGGTGGCCGGCGGCGCTGCTTCAGCCGGGGGCTCGGCTTCCATGCCTGACGAATCCATCGGCATGGAAGCTGGAGAATCCGGTGCCATCTCGGCAGGCATCTCTGGCGCCATCTCAGTGGGCGCAGCCGGTGCCTCTTCCATCGGCACGAACGGCGCCACCTCGGCGGGCATGTCCGGCTCGGCCGGTGCCATTGGGGCGATGGGCGCCATGGGTTCCGGCGCGACGGTAGCCGGTGCCTCCGGGGCGCTCATTGCGGGCAGAGCCGGAGCCGACGGATCCGCTTGCAGGCCTTTCTCGGTGGCAAGCTTCGGCGGTGCACCGGGCACCACGGAGTCAATCACCTTGTCGTTTTCAAACACCACTGCAAAGCCCGGATAGTCCCAGCGCGTAATCGGCGGTTGTCGCGGTGAACCACCACCGACGGACGGGCGCTTCCTGGTCGGCGCACCGAACTTCTTCTCAACCTCCGCCATGCTGCTGCCCTTGGCGGGCAGGGTGATGGTGGGGGCGACAGCCGCGGTTGGCATCGACAGCTCGTCCGCAGACAAGGGCAAGCTGCAGGCCAGGGCCAAGAGTGCCGCGATTGGGAATATTTCTTTTTGCATAAGCCGTTTAGACGACAAAGCTCAGGCGAACTATAGCACCCGGCTCCGGCCCGTCAAACGACCCGCCCACGGGGCTGGCCGTCCCGGCAGCGGCGCGGCTTCGGATCAAGCGGCTTTTTCCAGGTCGGCAATCATCGCCGACAGGAAGCGGGTGGCCTCGCCGCCGGTAACCGCCCGGTGGTCGAAGGTCACCGACAGCGGCAGCACCCGGGCGATCTTGATCTCGCCGTTGATCGGCACCACGCCGTCGCGGGTCTTGCCGGCGGCGATGATGGCCACGGTCGGCGGGACGATGACCGGCGTTGCGTACTTGCCACCAAATTTTCCGAAGTTCGACAGGGTGATGGTGTAGCCGCGCAGCTCTTCGGGCGGCACGGTGCGGTTCTGGGTGTCGACCTTCATCTTTTCCAGGCCCAGGCGCAGCGAGG
>JANNAK010000011.1:0-2381 GCA_031384195.1 Gammaproteobacteria bacterium | reverse complement strand
CAAGAAACTTGCGCAGCTTGCCGTCAATCATCTTGGCGACGATCTCGGGCGGCTTGCCGCTGTCTTCCGACTGCGCCACCAGCACCTTGCGCTCGGACTCCCGGACATCCTCCGGGACCTCGTTGGCGCTCAGGAACTGGGGCCGCGACGCCGCCACGTGCATGGCGATGTCCTTGCCCAGCTCGGAATCGCCCTGGCTAAGGGCCACGGCCACGCCGATGCGGCTGCCGGCGTGAATATAGTGCGACAGGCTGCCACCGGCGCCTTCAATCCTCTCGAAGCGGCGCAGGGTGATGTTCTCGCCGATTTTCGCCACCAGGGTCTTGCGCACGTCTTCCAGCGTTGCCGAACCGACTTTGCAAGCCGAAAGCGCCGCGACGTCCGCCGGACCCTGCTCGACAACGAGCTTGGCCGCCGAGGCCGCGAACGACTGGAAGTCCTCGCCCTTGGCGACGAAATCCGTCTCGCAGTTCACCTCGACCAGCGCCAGGGCGTTGCCCTGCGTGGCCACCGCGATCATGCCGTCCGCGGCGATGCGCCCGGCTTTCTTGATTGCCTTGGCCTGCCCGTCCAGCCGCATCTTCTCGGCGGCGGCGGCGATGTCGCCGCCGGTCGCGTCGAGGGCCCTGCGGCAATCCATCATGCCGGCACCGGTTAGCTCACGCAGTTCCTTGACCTGGGCGGCCGTGATCGAGACTCCGCTCATTCCGCCGCCTCCTTGCCACCGGTCCTCGGCTTGCGCGGCTTGGTCTCGATACGTGCTTCCTTCTTCGGCGCGCGCGTCGGGCGCCTGGGCTTGGCGTCGGAATTGTCGCCGCCGTCAACCTCGACGAAATCATCCGACCGCCCCGCCGTCGCGTTGGCCGCCTTGGCGTCGAGCACGGCCTCGGCGATGCACTGCGCATACAGCGAGATCGCGCGGGTGGCGTCGTCATTGCCCGGGATGATCCAGTCGATCGCGTCCGGCGCATTGTTGGTGTCGACCACGGCGATGACCGGGATACCAAGCTTGCGGGCTTCGGTCACGGCAATCTTCTCGTAGCCGGTGTCAATCACGAACAGGCAGTCCGGAAGGCTCTGCATTTCCTGGATGCCGCCCAGACTCTTGCGGAGCTTCTCGATTTCGCGCGATTGATTGAGCTGTTCCTTCTTGGTCAGGCGCTGGACGCTGCCGTCCTCGATCGCCTTCTCCATCTCGGTCAGGCGCTTGATCGAGCCCTTGATGGTCTTGAAGTTGGTCAGGGTGCCGCCCAGCCAGCGCTGGGAGACGTACGGCATGCCGCAGCGCTTGGCCTCGGTCTCGACCGCGTCACGGGCCGCACGCTTGGTGCCGACGAACAGGATCTTGCCGCCGTTGGCGGCCAGCTTGCCCGCGAACGAGCAGGCGTCCTTCAGCATCGGAAGGGTCTGTTCAAGGTTGATGATGTGGATCTTGTTCCGCTCTCCGAAGATGAAAGGCTCCATCTTCGGGTGCCAATACCGCGTGCGGTGTCCAAAATGCGCGCCGGCTTCCAGCAGCTGGCGCATGGTTGCAATAGCCATAAGTCTCCTTGGGTTGTGGCAGACCGTATCCCTGTACAGATTCACCCAAGGGGATACGGATGGGTTGGCGCTGCGTACAGCAGCGGTTTCATTGCCTTGCGGCGGCGCGCTTTATATCACAACAGACCTTTTAAGCGAAATCGACAGCCGGACTCTAAAGCGCCCGGCTACCCTTGACGCCCCACTTGCCAAAAGCAGCGCGCGGGCCTGCTGCTTGGTGGTGGCGGGGGTACTCATGCGGGTCATTCTACGCGCCCTTTCGCTTCCCGCTTGTACTCGGGTAGGTCAAGAGCCCACCTCCGGGACCGAGCGGGTCGGATTGCAAATACCGCCCTATCCCCGGGTCATAGTCCCGATGCCAGTTCTGGTGGAGTCCTGTTTCCGCGTCGAGATACTGCCCCGGGAATCTCAGGGGGTTGTCGTAGAACGGCTGGCTGTTGATGGTGGCTTCGCAAAAGGGCTTGTAGTCCGCCTCCCAGACCAGGGCCTGATTGGCGTCCGTCATCTTCTGGATCGTGCCCAGATGGTCCAGGTGCGCATAGGCGATGTTGGTGCGCAGGGATGAGGCTGCCACCGGCACGAAGTGGATCGCATCGGCCAGCACGGTGCTGTCCCACACGGTTCCCAGCTTCACGCCCTGGGTCGCCGAATCGTTGAACGTGTACTGGCCAAACAGGTTCCACTGAGCCGGCCTGGTCGTCTGATCCTGGGTCAGGCTGGTGGTTCCGGTACCGCTCTCGATCGTGAAGGGGGCAGCACTCGACACCCCTGCGACGGCCGGCCAGCGCACATAGACCTCGTAGTCGCCGGGCTCGCCGGTGATCGGCACCCAGCGCACG
>JANNAK010000165.1:0-2214 GCA_031384195.1 Gammaproteobacteria bacterium | reverse complement strand
CAAGAACATGCCCGCGGGCATGATGGCGATGGCCCGGATGAACGTGCCTGGCATCTATGTCTATGCGGGCACGATCAAGCCCGGCAAGTGGAAAGGCGAGACGCTGACGATCGTGTCGCCGTTCGAGGCGGTGGGCAAGTTCGCGCAGGGCAAGATGTCGAAGGAAGACTACGACGGCGTCGAACGCAACGCCTGCCCGACCCACGGCGCCTGCGGCGGCATGTACACCGCCAACACCATGTCGTCCTCGTTCGAGGCGCTGGGAATGAGCCTGCTGGGTTCCTCGCAGATGGCCAACCCGGACCCGGAGAAGGGCGACAGCGTGGCGCAGTCGGCCACGATGCTGGTCAATGCGGTGAAAAATCAGGTGCTGCCGCGCAAAATCGTGACGCGCAAATCAATCGAGAACGCCATCGCGCTGGTGATGGCCACCGGCGGCTCAACCAATGCGGTGCTGCATTATCTGGCCATTGCCCACACCGCTGGCGTGAAGTGGACGCTGGATGACTTTGAGCGGGTGCGCAAGCGCACGCCGGTGCTGTGCGACCTCAAGCCCTCGGGCAAGTACGTCGCCACGGACTTCCACCAGGCCGGTGGCGTGCCGCAAGTGCTGAAGATGCTGCTCCGGGCGGGCCTGCTGCACGGCGACTGCCTGACCATCACCGGCCGCACCCTGGCGCAGGAACTCGCCTCCGTGCCGGATACGCCGCGCGTCGACCAGGATGTGATCCGGCCGATGGGTCGGCCAATGTATGAACGCGGGCACCTGGCCATCCTCAAGGGCAATCTTGCTCCCGAAGGCTGCGTGGCCAAGATCACGGGCCTGAAGAATCCGTCCATCACCGGCCCGGCAAGGGTATTTGATTCCGAGGACGCGGCGATGAAGGCGATCCTTGCGGACAAGATCAAGGCCGGCGATGTCCTGATCATCCGTTACGAAGGGCCCAAGGGCGGCCCTGGCATGCGCGAGATGCTGGCGCCCACCAGCGCCATCATCGGCAAGGGCCTGGGCGAATCCGTGGGCTTCATCACCGACGGACGATTCTCCGGCGGCACCTGGGGCATGGTCGTCGGCCACGTCGCCCCCGAAGCCTTTGAAGGCGGGCCGATAGCCCTGATCAAGAACGGCGACTCGATCACCATTGATGCGCGCAAGCTGCGAATCCAGATCAACGTGCCGGCGAAAGAACTGGCCAAGCGCCGCAAGGCCTGGAAGCAGCCCAAGCCGCGTTACAAGACGGGCGTGCTGGCCAAGTACACCAAGCTGGTGAGCAGCGCCAGCAAGGGCGCCGTCACCGACTGAAAAGGAAAAGCAGGGACGGCTTCCTACTTCTTCAAACGGAAGAACCGACTCGCGTTGTCGGCCGTAGATCTCGCCAGCTGCGCCTCCCCCTGGCCGCGCGCAGCGGCCAGGGACTTCACCACCCACGGCAGGTAGGCCGGCTCGTTTCGCCGGTGATTCACTTTTGGAGCGGTGCGCGGCAGCAGGTAGGGCGCGTCGGTTTCGACCAGCAGGCGGTTGTCGGGGATGTGTCTGGAGATTTCCAGCAAGCCGCGACCGCGGCGCTCGTCGCAGACCCAGCCGGTGATGCCGATGTAGCAGTCGAGCGCCACGTAGTCCTCCATCGCCGACTGTGTGTCGGTGAAGCAATGCACCACGGCGTCTACCAGCTGAGGGCGGAACTCGCGCAGGATCGGCAGGAAGTCGGTGTGGGCGTCGCGCTGGTGCAGAAAGACCGGCTTCTTCATCTCGACCGCAAGCCGCAGTTGCGCCTCGAATGCCCGGCGCTGGTCCTCGCGCGGTGACAGGTCGCGAAAGTAATCCAGCCCGCATTCGCCCAGTGCCACCAGCCCAGGTCGCCCTGCCAAGTCCCGAAACAGGGCGGCATGTTCTGCATTCCACTCGCTGGCGTGATGCGGGTGCAGCCCGGCGCTGCTGAACAGCCGCTTCGGGTCGGCCTGCACCAGTTCCAGCGCGCGTTGCGAACCGTGGGCGCTGCTGCCGGTGATGACGATCGCGGACAGGCCCGCGGCCCAGGCCCGCTTGAGCACCTGCGCACGGTCAGCGTCAAAGCTGTCGTGGGCGAGGTTGGCGCCGATGTCGATCATCGACGCGCTGCGACCGCCGTCGCGGGGCCCCTACCGGTCCTCATCAACCGCGGCGTCCTCACCCAGGTCGGAATCCAGCTTGGCCGGGGAATTTGATGCTGGGGC
>JANNAK010000153.1:0-9838 GCA_031384195.1 Gammaproteobacteria bacterium | reverse complement strand
GCAACATGCCCAGCCCGCTGGGGACGCCACCGCAGGCGTAGGCCAGGCTGGTCAGGGCCAGAACATCGACCGCGAAATGGCCGTGGGATTGCAGAGTTGCCGGTGGCCGTCGGTACACGATGGGAAGGAACAGCAGCAGCGAGACGATCGCGTAAACCACGCAGGTCGCGTAGAACCAGCGCGGCAGGAAGACGTCAAAAATGCGTGCGAGATAGCCGGTTTCGTATAGCACCAGCTGCAGCGTGACCAGCAGCAGCCGGTAAAACGACAAGGCCCGCAGGATGCGCCAGTCTTCGGGCGTGGCGTGCTCCGCGGCGTCGGAAACCGGGCGGATCAATCGGCCCCCGACCGGCAGCGCATACAGCGACCGTCGCTGCCCAGCTCGGCTTGCGGCACATGGGTGCCGCATTGCGGACAGCGCCCGGCCTGGACGACCCGCGGCGCATCGCCGGCTTCGGGTGGCGCCAGCAGCAAGCGCTTCAACAAGCGCCAGAGAATCGCGCCCAGCGCCAGCAACAAGAGTAGCTGCAGCAGACGAATCATTGACCTTCTCCTGGACCAAGGTCGAGTTTAAAGAAAAATGCGATCTTTCCGCAGGTTTCAGCGGAAGGGGGCCTGCTCCCCGGCAGATCAGGGCAAAAAAGCGGACAGTCCCCGCTTTTTAGGCGACAATGCCCGCCCTTCGAGGGGGAACAATATGAACCTGCACGAGTATCAGGCCAAGGAAATCTTCACCAAGTACGGCATTCCGGTGCCGGAAGGGCGACTCGCCGAGAGTCCCGAGGCGGCGCGCGCCGCCGCCAAGGCGCTGGGCGGGCGGGTGGTGGTCAAAGCCCAGGTCCATGCCGGCGGCCGCGGCAAGGCCGGTGGCGTCAAGCTGGTCGAGAATGCCGATGCGGCCGAGGAAGCCGCCAAGAAGATGCTGGGAATCCAGCTGGTTACCAAGCAGACCGGTCCGGCCGGCATGCCGGTGAATTCGGTCTGGGTTGAGAAGCCCTCCAACATTGACCGCGAGCTCTACCTGTCCGGCCTGATTGACCGTTCCAAGGAGCGGCTCATCTTCATGGCCTCCGCCGCCGGCGGCATGGACATCGAGGAAGTCGCCGAGCACAACCCGGAGAAGATCAAGCACATCACGATCAACCCGGCGTCCGGGCTGCAACCCTACCAGGCGCGCCAGCTGGGTTTCTTCCTGGGGCTGAACAAGGAACAAGTCGGCCAGTTCGAGAAGATCCTCAACGGCTTGTACAGGATTGTCGTCGACCTCGATGCCAGTCTGATCGAGATCAATCCGCTGATCGTCACCAAGGAGGGCAATGTGTTCGCCCTCGACGCCAAGCTCAATTTCGACGAGAACGCCCTGTACCGGCAGCGCGAAGTGGCCAAGCTGCGCGACCCGTCGCAGGAAGACGAGCGCGAGCGCAAGGCCAAGGAAAACGATCTCAACTACGTCACGCTGGAAGGGGACATCGGTTGCATGGTCAACGGCGCCGGCCTGGCGATGGCGACCATGGACATCATCAAGTTGCACGGTGGCCAGCCGGCCAACTTCCTCGACGTCGGCGGTGGCGCCACCAAGGAGCGGGTGACCGAAGCCTTCAAGCTCATCACCTCGTCCAAGGGCGTCAACGCAATCCTGGTCAACATCTTCGGCGGCATCGTGCGTTGCGACCTGATTGCCGAAGGCATCATCGCGGCGGTAAAAGAGGTCGGGCTCAAGATTCCGGTGGTGGCGCGCTTGCAGGGCACCAACATGGAGCAGGGTCGCGACCTGCTGAAGAACAGCGGGCTGAAGATCCTCCCGGCTGCCGACCTGACCGAAGCCGCCAAGGCCGTGGTTGCCGCGGCAAAGGGAGCCTGAGCATGAGCATTCTCATCAACAAGCACACCAAGGTCATCTGCCAGGGCTTTACCGGCAAGCAAGGCACCTTCCACTCCGAGCAGGGCATTGCCTACGGGACCAAGCTGGTCGGTGGCGTGACGCCGGGCCGCGGCGGCGAGAAGCACCTGAATCTGCCGGTGTTCAACACCTGCCACGACGCGGTCAAGTCCACCGGCGCCGAGGCCTCGATGATCTACGTGCCGGCGCCGTTCGCTGCCGATGCGATCCTTGAAGCGGCCGATGCCGGCGTGCAGGTGATCGTCTGCATCACCGAGGGCATCCCGGTAATGGACATGGTGCGGGTCAAGGAAGCGCTTAAGGACTACCCGAATTCAGTGCTGATCGGGCCGAACTGCCCCGGCGTGATCACGCCGGGCGAATGCAAGATCGGCATCATGCCCGGGCACATCCACAAGCCCGGCAAGATCGGCATCGTCTCGCGGTCGGGCACGCTGACCTACGAGGCGGTGTACCAGACTACCCAGGCCGGGCTCGGCCAGAGCACCTGCGTCGGCATCGGTGGTGATCCGGTGCATGGCCTCGGCTTTATTGACGTCATCTCGCGGTTCGAGAAGGACCCGCAGACCGAGGGCATCATCATGGTCGGCGAGATCGGGGGCTCCAAGGAAGAGGAGGCCGCGGCCTACATCAAGGCGAACGTGAAAAAGCCGGTGGTGGCCTACATCGCCGGCGTCACCGCCCCGCCGGGCAAGCGCATGGGCCATGCCGGCGCGGTGATCTCCGGTGGCAAGGGCACGGCGCAGGACAAGTTTGCGGCGCTGGATGCCGCCGGCGTCAAGACCGTGAAGTCGCCCGCCGACCTCGGCGCCGCGATCAAGGCCGCCCTCCAGTAATCGGCTCATCCCCGGTGCGGCGGAGAATCTGTCCGGATTCCCCGTCGCACCGACCTCCGGATTGAGCCGCGACCGTCATGCTTGAGCCACTCCGCATTGCCGCCGCCCAACTTAATTTCTGGGTGGGTGACGTCGAAGGCAATACTCGGCGAATCATCGACGCCGCGATTGATGCCCGCGACCGGTTAAAAGCACAGCTGGTGGTGTTCCCGGAAATGGCACTTCTCGGCTATCCGCCGGACGACCTGTTGCTGCGTTCCGGCTTGCCGCCGGTCATTGGCGCAGCCCTCAAGGAGATTGGCACCGAGGTGACCGGCATCCACATTGTGGTCGGGCACCCGGAATACGCGGACGACGGTATCTACAATTCGGCGACGGTGTTCAGGGACCGGCGTGTGGTGGCGAAATATCGCAAGCAGCTATTGCCCAACTACGGCGTGTTCGACGAGAAGCGGCATTTTCGTGCTGGCAAGGCCAGCTGTGTCTTTGAAGTTGGCGGGGTTCCTGTGGGCCTGTGCATTTGCGAGGACATCTGGGGCCCGAATCCGGCCGTCGCCGCAAAACGGGCCGGCGCCGAATTGCTGGTCAACATCAATGCCTCGCCGTACACACAGGAAAAATCCGCGGAGCGCCTGAAAGTCCTGTCGCTGCGGGCGGCTGACACGCAATTACCCATCCTGTACGTGAATCTCGTCGGCGGCCAGGACGACCTGCTGTTCGACGGCGACTCCATCGGGATCAATGCCGATGGCGTGCCGGGATTCCACGCCCCGGCCTTCGAGGAGGGGCTGTACCCGGTTGAATTCGACGGGGCGACGCTGAGCGGCGCCAAGCGGCCAGCGCCCGATGCCGATGCCGTGATTTACCGCGGACTGACGCAAGCCATCGCCGACTACATCAACCGCAACGGCTTCAAGGGCGCGCTGATCGGCATGTCCGGTGGCATCGACTCGGCGCTGGTCGCCGCACTTGCCGCCGATGCGCTGGGCCCCGACCGGGTCTGGGGTGTGTCGATGCCGTCCCGCTACACCGCCGAGATGTCGCGGCAGGACGCCCGTGCCGAGGCCGACAAGCTGGGAATTCGCTTTGACGAAATCTCCATCGAGCCCGCGTTTTCGTCGTTGCTGGGATCCCTGAAGCCCTTGTTCGCCGGGACCCCGGCCGGGCTGACCGAGGAAAACCTGCAATCGCGCTGCCGCGGCGTGCTGCTGATGGCGCTGTCGAACAAGCACGGAAACCTGGTGCTGGCCACCAGCAACAAGAGCGAGATGGGCGTTGGCTACGCCACCCTTTACGGTGACATGGTGGGTGGATTTGCGCCGATCAAGGATGTGTACAAGACGCTGGTGTACCGGCTTGCCCGGCACCGCAACAGCCTGGGCGAGGTCATTCCGGAGCGGGTGCTGACACGACCGCCGTCGGCCGAACTGCGACCGGACCAGACTGACCAGGATTCACTGCCGCCCTACGAAATCCTGGACGGCATCCTCAAGGCCTACGTCGAGGAGCAGCGTTCAATCGCCGACATCGTGCAACTGGGATTCGCCGAGGAGACCGTGCGACGGGTGGCGTCGCTGGTTCGCCGCAGCGAGTACAAGCGGCGGCAGGCACCACCGGGCCCCAAGATCACGGCGCGGGCCTTTGGTCGCGACCGGCGCTATCCGATCACCGCCGTCTACGGCGACCTCTGAATAGCGGGGAGAAACCCGGCCAGGGCTACGAAGCGGGCGTCGCCTCGGGAGGTGAGGGCGCGGTCGGCTCGTCGCTGCCAAACCAGCGTTCCAGCAACGGACGATCGGCGTCCCGCGCTGGCTTCAGGGCATCGGGATTGGCGGCCAGTACGCGCTCGATCTCGCCGGCGGACTCGCCCAGTCCCAGCGCGCGGTAACTGTCGCGCAGCGCGACCAGTGCGCCGAGGGTGGCGGGGGCGCCGGGGTAGTCCGAGATGATTTTTTCGGCTCGCCGGGCGGCGGCCAGATGTGCCCCGCGCCGGGAGTAGTAGCGCACCACCGACAATTCGTGCTCGGCAATCTTGTTGCGCAGATGGATCATGCGCTGGCGCGCGTCGCCGGCATAACGGCTGTTCGGGAACCGCTGCGTCAGCAGCGCGAAGTCATCGAAGGCATTGCGGGCGTCGCTGACGTCCTGCTGCGCGGTATCGACCAGCCAGTCGAAGGCGGACTCGCCGCCCTGGTAGCCGATCAGTCCCTTGAGGTAATAGACATAGTCGATCGCCGGGTGCCGCGGATGCTCCTTCACGAAGCGCTGGGCCGCCGTCTGCGCCGCTTCAGAGTCGTAGGTACGGTACTTGGCGTAAATCTGCTCCAGCTCGCATTGGGTGGCGTACTCGGTGAACGGGTAGCGCAACAGGATGCGCCCGCAGCGCTCAAGCGCAGAGGCAAAATCCGCCGAATCGAGGTTCCGGCGCGCCAACCTATACAATTCCTGCGCTTCAAGACGCAGTTCGCGCTCGCTGGTCTGGCCCGCCTTCAGCGGATTGGTCGGCGGCAGCGCATCCGGGTCGCTCGCGCAAGCGGTCAGGAGCAACACCAGGACAGCGGCGCCGGCGAAGGCGCGAATTTGGGAATGGATCATTCGGATGGGGACGGGCGGAATTTGAAACGCAAGGCGATTATAGAGGATCGGGCGGCGGAAACCGCGACCGTGACCGCCGACCTGGCGGGGCGGCGCCTGGATGCGGCAGCGGCGAGGCTTTTGGACCAGCACTCGCGCACGAAGTTGCAGGACTGGATTGGCGCCGGCTGCCTGTCGGTCAACGGCAAGGTGCAGGTCGATCCGCGATATTCCGTGGCAGAGGGCGACGCAATCTCGTTGCGGGTGCCCCCTCCGGTCGAGCACCTCGACGACGCCCAGGACATCAAGCTGGACATCGTTCACGAGGACAAGTCGCTGATCGTTCTGGACAAGCCCCCGGGGCTGACCGTACACCCGGGCGCGGGGCAGCCAGACGGTACGCTGCTGAACGCGTTGCTGCACCGCTACCCGAAAGCCCGGGAACTGCCGCGCGGCGGGCTGGTACACCGGCTGGACAAGGACACCTCCGGCCTGCTGGTGGTCGCCCTGACGCCGACGGCACATGCGCTCCTGACCAAGGCCATGCAGGAACGCCAGATCCGGCGCGAATACGACGCGGTTGTCTGCGGCGTAATGGCGATGGGCGGCACCCTGCGCACCGCCTTTGGCCGCCACGCGCGCGACCGCACAAAGATGAGCGTGATGGCCACCGGCCGGCCCGCGGTCACCCACTACCGGGTGGTCGAGCGCTACGCCGAGCACACCCGAGTCCGGGTCCGGCTGGAGACCGGCCGCACCCACCAGATCCGCGTGCACCTGCAGCACCTGCGCCACCCGGTGTTGGGCGACCCGACCTATGGCGGTCGCGCCGCCCGCTCCGGTCGTCTGCCCGATGAACTGCGCAAGACCATTGCCGCGTTCCCGCGCCAGGCCCTGCACGCCCGGGAACTGGAATTTGACCACCCCGTAACCGGAAAGCGGCTGGCCTTTACCCGCGAAGCACCGGACGACTTGCGAAAGCTGATGTTGGCGCTGCGCCGCCATGTTCGGGCGTGAGCCTGCCGATCCTGCTGCCGGACTGGCCGGCCCCCGCCAATGTCCGCGCCGCCATGAGTACCCGGCTGGGCGGGGTCAGCGGCGGGCCTTTTACCTCCCTGAACCTCGGTGCCAACGCCGGCGATGATCCGGACGCGGTCGCCGAGAACCGCCGGCGGCTCGCCTTGGCGCTGGAGTTGCCAGCCGAACCCGGGTGGTTGCGGCAGGTTCATGGCACCAAAGTGTTGAAACTGGACGGAAAGGACGCCTTGCCCGACGCCGACGCCAGCTTCACCACGCAGGTGGGCCGCGTCAGCGTGGTGCAGGCGGCCGATTGCCTGCCGGTGCTGTTTTGCGACGAGGCCGGGACCGTGGTGGCGGCCGCCCACGCCGGCTGGCGAGGCTTGGCGGCCGGGGTGCTGGAGGCGACGGTCCGGGCGCTGCCCGCGGCGCCCGAATCCCTGATGGCCTGGATCGGACCGGCCATCGGGCCCGACGCCTTCGAGGTGGGCCCCGAAGTTCGCGACATCTTTCTTGCAGCCGGGCCAGAGACGGACAACTGCTTCCGGCCGACGCTGGGCGGCAAGTATCTGGCAGACCTTTTTGGCCTGGCCCGTCGCCGCCTGGAACGGTCTGGAGTGACACGCGTGTATGGGGGTGGTCGTTGTACGTACGCGGAGCCAGAACAATTCTTTTCGTTTCGCCGCGACGGCCGCTGCGGCCGCATGGCGGCACTAATCTGGCGTACGGCAGTGCCGCAGAATTCGCGTCGGAGCGAATGATTAGGAAGGATTTTGTGTTGCGGCCGGTGGGTGGCTCTGCTAATAATGCCGTCTCGCGGCGATGGGGTATTCATTCGCCGTGAACTAGTTGAACGACAATGCAGGAACGGTACTTGCGCGGGGAGGATAATTTGAATGTGTGTCGCCTTGCGTGGGTTGGTACCGTGCATGCCGTCGCTGCCTGACGTGCGAATCTGACCGACGAAACGAGGCCTGTCATGACTGTTACCCGAACCAATCCCCGCGCGCATCGCGCAGTCCACGCGGCTCTGCTGGGTGCGCTGGTTGCTGCCTATGCCGCACCGTCGGCCGCTTTTGAAGTCGACTTGTTCGACACTCCGATCCGGATCGACAACCTGTTCACGGTTGGCGGCATGTGGCGGACGCAGGATCGCGACCATCGACTGATTGGCAAGAGCACGCTCTACCGGTTGCTCAATCCGGGCACCAATGAAGGCTTGTGCGTTTCCCGCGATTTGCCCAATGGGGATCGCGGTGATACCGGGCCAAATTCGGCCCGCAACATGAATAATTTTCACGGCGATACCTGCACGACCAGTGGCGGCACTGCCGGAGTTCCGGCGCAGCCCAACCTGGACTACGTGGCCGCTCCCGGTTCATTCAGCCCGAATGGTGACAACGGCAACCTGAACTTCGACAAGTACGACATCGTTCAGGCGACCGCCAAGCTGACGTCCGACATCAGCTTCAGCTTCCATGAGTTCAACGTGTTCGTGCGTCCGATTTATTTCTTTGACGCAAATTATTCAAACGATTTCATCGAAGATCATCCGGACGTCACCTTGCAGCCGCGTGAGACTGCCTTTAGCCCGAAGGGCGAAGACCTCATCGGCAGCCGATTTGACGTACTGGACTACAACATCAGCAAGGTCTTCAATGTCCTGGATCGCGACGTCAGCGTGAAAATTGGCAACCAGGTCTTGAACTGGGGCGAGAGCGCCCTGCTGTTCCTGAACAGCCTTAACAGCATCAATCCAGCCAACGCGACGCGCGCGCGCATTCCTGGATTTGACCTCAAGGAAGCCTTCCAGCCACAAGGCATGGTGGTCCTGAGTACGGATATCATTGATAACGTCAGTGTCGAGTCGTTTTACCAATACGATTGGAAGCCGCTGGTGCTCGACCCGGTGGGCAGCTATTTCTCGGCGAGCGATACGGTGGGCGCTGGCGGGCAGTACGCGATGCTGTCCTTCGGCAAGGCGCCTGAGGACCCGCTGAACCTGTACCAGCCGTATCGAAACGACGGCGCGGAGAACAGCTCGACGCCGAACACCGCCGATGACGACCCGATTGGATTGCTGGGCTCGTTCGCCGGCCGCACCATTTACCGGAATTTTGACGAAGAAGCCAAGCGTCGACCGGATGACGGCGGCCAGTACGGCGCCGCGCTGAAGTTCTTCCTGGAAGACTTCAATAACGGCACTGAACTCTCATTCTACGCCGCCAATTATCACTCAAGACTTCCGGTGGTGAGCGCGATTGCGACGGATGCGACCTGCCTGGATTCTGCCCAGGGCGCCGCGTCGCTGCCTGGAAACTGCGGCTATACCGGCCCGTATGTCGCGGCGACCAAAGAACCAGTGCCGGTGGATAGCGCCCAATTGGTGGTGGAGTACCCCGAAAACATCAAGCTCTACGGTGTGTCCTTCAACACCACGGTCGGCGATTTTGCGCTGTCCGGCGAGTACGCGCACCGGCCGAACCTTCCGATTCAGATCCACACCGTTGACCTCACCTACGCAGCGCTGCAACCGGCGTTTCCGGCCGGGGACATCAGCGTGGGTCCTGCCGGGACCATCCCGGGAAGGCGCTCGGCGGTCCCAAGTTTCCTGACCCAGTATCGCGGGTTCACCTGCACGACCAATGCGAACTGCATCCAGCCGGGCCAGTACATCCGTGGCTATGAAAGCCTGAAGGTTGGCCAGACTGGGATCACCGTGCTGCGCCTGATCGGTGGCGACAACCCGATTGGTGCTTCGCAGATGACCATCCTGACGGAAATGGGCTGGACGCACGTCTACGGGATGCCGGGGCTCGACGAAATCCAGTTCCAGGGCGCTGGCGCCGACACCCATATCTCAAACGGTGGCGACGGATCGATCGGCATCAATCCGAGGCCAGTCGCCAATAACGCATTCCACGAGGGCTTGCGCCAGAACCCGACGGCGGCCGATCCGGACGCTTTTGGCGATGCAAACTCCTTTGGCTACCGCATTATCAACCTGAACCGCTGGGACAGCGCGCTGTTTGGCGCCAATTTCGAGACGCTCTCGATCATCCAGCACGACGTGAAGGGAACCACGCCGGGAATCGGCGGCAACTTCGTCGAGGGGCGCAGGCAATTCGCCTTCGGCCTGCGCGCCGACTACCTGTCAACCTACATCGCTGAAATTCGCTACACCTGGTTCACCGGTGCGGGTGCGGCCAATTCAACAATTGATCGTGACAACGTGTTCGTCACCGTCGGCGTCCAGTTCTGATCGGCGTCGGGGCGTTACCCGGTGTGAGAGCCGCCCACCGGGCCATTACCAAGGAGGCAGCAATGAATTCAAATTTGAAGTGGGTATCCGGCGCACTGGCGTTGGCGATGGTTGTTTCAGCGAACGCCAAGGTCTCGCCTGAGGAGGCGGCCAAGCTCAAGACCACCCTGACGCCGTCGGGCGCCGAGAAAGGTGCCAACGCTGACGGCAGCATCCCGGCCTGGGATGGCGGCCTGACCAAGGCGGCGG
>JANNAK010000152.1:0-7482 GCA_031384195.1 Gammaproteobacteria bacterium | reverse complement strand
CACGGCCTCCGGCATGGCGGTGATTGTCGACGAGGGTCGTTTGAAGGTCGGTGCGGTAGCGCGCACACAGCGCCGTCGCACGTCCTGCCACGCGAAAAAGCCGCCGCGCAGTCCCGGACTCGGGGCGCGCGGCGGCCGACCAGCGACGAGTAGCGGCGTCAGAGCGTGAGACCTTTCGCCTCGACGCTCTTGACTCCACGCACGTTCTGCGCAAGCTCGATGGCGAGGGCGCGCTCGGCGCCACTGTCCAGCTTGCCACTCAGCGTGACGACTCCGCCCTTGGTGCTGACCGAGATATCAGTGCCCTTGACGTTGCTGGAGTACGCAAACGTTGACTTCACCTTGGTCGTGATCCAGGAATCAGCAACATCCTGCTTGGCGTCCTTGGCGGAGCCCTTGGCCTTGTCGGCCATGCTGGGCTTTTCGCTCTTGACCACCAGCTGGTTGTCCACTGATGCGACTCCGCGAGTGTTCAGGGCCAGGTTGGTGGCGAGATCTTTGGTCGCGCCGCTGTCGGCAGTGCCCTTCAGCGTCACCTTGCTCCACTTCGTATCAACGTCTGTCGTCAGGCCATTGGTGTGTTTGCTCCACAGCAGCTTGGACTTCACTGCCGCGGTGATGGTGGCGTCGTCGACCACTTCGCCATAGCTACGCTCTGAAGACCGACCCGGAGCAATGTAATCCGACTGGACCACGATCCGGTTGTCGACTTCGGTGACCCCTTTGACACCCAGCGCAATTTCCTTCGCCAAGTCCTTGTTGACACTTTCTTCAACGGTGCCCGTCAGAGTGACCTTGCCGGCGTGTGCCGAGACCTTGATGTCGGAGGCGCGCAGATAGGGACTCAGGGCGTAGGTGGTCCAGATCTGTGTTTCCTGGCGCGCCTCCGTGACATTCTGGGACACGGTGTCCGCAGCAGCGGTGCCGCTAATCGCAGCCAAGACGATGCCGGATGCGAGTACGAACCTGCAGTTTTGCATGTACATGTGTTTTCTCCGCTAGAGATTGAATGGATTGATGCGCGTTGGTTGCAGCCGACGGCCGTTCCCAAGATCGTCCGCCGCCCCGCTGTGGGAGCGGCGGATGTGCTCGCCGCCTTACGACGTTTGCTTGTCGAAGAATGCCTTGACCTGTTTTTCGGCTTCGTCGCGCGTAATGGCGTAACGTTCCTGCACCAGGCCGGCCAGTTTCTGCTCGTGACCCTCGAGCTTCAGAAGCTCATCGTCCATCAGCTTGCCCCAGGTAATTTTGGCGGCGCCGATCTGCCGCTTCCACTTGCCCTTGATCTCATCCAGGCTCGGCACGGTCAGTGAATGCTTTTCAAAGAAGCCCTTGACCTGTTTGTCGGCCTCTTCGTGAGCGATGGAGTAGCGCTCCTGAACCAGTCCGCTCAGCTTTTGCGCATGACCTTCGGATTTCAGCAATTCGTCCTCGGTCAGCTTGCCCCAAGCGATCTTGGCGGCACCAACCTGCTGCTTCCACTTACCTTTTACTTCGTCCACGCTGGGCATACTCATGCTGCTTTCTCCTGTTTGCTCATGATGTCGTCATCGCCCTTGGCGGGGGACGGCGGGGTTGGGACAGGTCCCTTTGAAGGGACCTGGGTGATCGCCGCTTCGGCGAGTTTTTCTTCGACGCTTTTGGGCGCCGCGGGTTCGTTGTCTTTGTTCATGGTGACCTCCGGTTCTCCCGCAACCTGCGAAATGGCCGGTGCTGGGATCCGTGTGACCGACGCACAATAGGCAGGTCGTGGCGCAGGGTCGGTGCGTTACATCGCTTAATCGATGCCGTTACCGCACTGGAATAACCGATACGCGCCCGCGGGCAAGCCAGCGCCCGCCCACGCTGACTTCGAATTCGTAAAGCCAGCCGGTGGTGCCGGCGATCTTCTTGCGCGCGATCACTGTCAGGGGCTCGGCGATGTCGTCGACCCGATCAATCGCGAACTCCACTTGGCGCAATGAAGCGAGCACCCCGGGCGCGGCCTTGCCGCCGTGCGCGCGGCGCGCCAGCAAGCCGCCGTGCAGGGCCACCGCCTGTGCGCCGTATTCGCACAGGTGCAGGGCGGCAAGCTGTCCGTTGCTGCGCAGCGGGTTTGCCGGATGGCGGTGGCTGTTGGTGGTGCAGCAGATGCTGCCTTCGTCCCAGGCGGTCACGCCATCAAGCAGGCTCATGCCTTGGGCGTGCGGAATCAGCCCGGCGATTTCCTCGCGCCCGATCACAGCGACTCCAGATCCACCCGCAGGCTGTGTTCGCCGGCGCCGTCGAGCAGCACGGGGCCGGATCCGCGCTGCGCCAAGAGCCGCAGCAACGGCAGGGCGCGCGCGGCGGGATTGCTGCGGCGCAAGAATTCCAGCGCGACGTCGTCCATGGTGGTTTCCGCAACGCTCGAGACCAGTTCAATTCGCAGTTTCGCAAGCGCCCCGGCGCTGCGTCGCGGCGACAGGATCAACGCCACCGCCGCCGATTCGGTGATGGACCAGGACTCCAGCAGCGGCGCGGGCGGCCGCACGTCAAACGCCACCAACAGGCAGTCGAGATCCTCGGCCTGGACCAGCGTGCCCGCTTCCAGCAGCCCGGCGGCAAAGCTCGCATGGCAGGCCGACAAACTTACCGAAGGCAGCCGCGCTCCGACGGCGATGCTCCAGTAACCGGCGGCGGCGTTGTGAACCGAGTTGTGAAAATCGGTGGGCGACACTTCGCGCCGCGGTCCGGCCAGCGCCAGGCTGGTGCGGTGCACGACATGGGTGTCGCCGTCCGAGGATGCGAATACGGTGGCCAGCGAATCGGGCGAGCGGCCAGTGAATCCCGGCGCGCCCAGCGCATCCTCGGCCACGCGGAACGCAATTCTTACCGCCAGCGTTGCGCGCCGTCGCTCGTTGGCGGGCAGCCGTTGCGGAGGGTGTGGCGGCAACTCCTCGCGCTGATAGGAGCGCTCGCCACGCAACACCGGCTGCGCCGTCACCCAGCCGTCCAATCCCGGAGCGCAGCAGCCGACGGCCTCGATGTACAGCGGATTCATCCCCGGGCCCCGAAGACAAGACTGCAGTTGCTACCGCCGAAGCCAAAGGAGTTCGACATTGCGTGGCGCAGACGCGTCTCGCGGTTCTCCAGCAGGACCGCGACCTGCAGTGCCGGGTCGCGCTCGCGCGTATTGAGGCTGCGCGGCAGCAAGCCGTGCTCGATCGCCAACAGGCAGAGTGCCGCCTCGAGAATTCCCGCCGCGCCCAGGGTGTGCCCGGTCCAGCCCTTGGTTGAACTGCAGGGGGTGGCGGTGCCCAGCAGCGCGGCCACCGCCTTGTCCTCCGCCAGATCATTGGCCGGTGTGCCGGTGCCGTGCAGGTTGACGTAGTCGATGTCCCCTGGCGCGAGACCCGAGCGCTGCAGCGCGGCCGACATCGCCGCCATCGCGCCCCGCCCTTCCGGGTCGGGGGAAGACATATGGTGGGCGTCGCTGCTTTCGCCGTAACCGAGCAGCGCAGGACCCGGTTGGTCGGAGCGTTCGAGAATTGCAAAGCCCGCGGCCTCGCCAATCGAAATGCCGTCGCGCCGCACGTCAGCCGGCCGGCAGAGGTCAGCAGACAGCAGTTGCAGCGCATTGAATCCGTGCAGCGTGGTCAGGCACAGGCTGTCCACCCCGCCCACCACGGCCGCGTCGCACAAGCCGCATTGCATCGCGCGCCAGGCCGACGCGAATACCTTGGCGCTGGACGAGCAGGCCGTTGAAATGACGTGGCTGACGCCTTCCAGTCGCAGCCGGCGGCGCACGAAATCAGCACAGGAGAAGATATTTTGTGTCGTTCGGAAATTGAACGACGGTGGCAGCGCGCCGCCGGCTTCATGGTCGCGCACTCGATACGCAAGTTCGGTCTGGTGGATGCCCGAGGTGCTGGTTCCCAGGAACACGCCGACACGCGGCGCGCCGTGGCGCTGACGCAGCCGGTCGACCGACTCGATGAACCCGTCTTGATTCAGCCCAAGTTCGGCCAGGCGGTTGTTGCGGCAATCCCAGCTGGCCAGCTCGCCTTCCAGCGGCGCGTCGAGTCCCTGCACCTGGCCGATCCAGGTCGGCAGCGTGCAAGTCTCGAACGGTGTCTGGCTCAGGCCGGAACGCTGCGCACGCAACGCGTCCAGTTGCGCGGCCCGACCCGGCCCCAGCGCCGAGGTCACGGTGTAGTTGCTAATCCGCAGCGGCTTCATCGGTCCAGAAGTCGAAGAAATTGAACCAGTTGTACGGCGCCGCCCGCACCTGCTTCTCGAGCCTGGCGGCGTAGGCCTGGGCGTAAGCCTGGACCGCGGCACTGCGGTTGGTGCGCGGCAGCACCACCCGTTCCGCCAGCATCTCGAATTGGATCCGGTAGCGGTTGGCGCCCTGGTAAACACCAAATGCCAGGATGACCGGTACTTTCAGCACGCTGGCGAGGATCCACAGATTCTCCGGCAATTGTGCCGGACGTCCCATGAACTGAACCGCCACGGTGCGCTCTCCGGCATAGGAGCGGTCGGCCATCATGCCCAGCAGGCCACCCTGGTCGAGCGCCTGCTTCAGCGCAAGCGCCAGGTGCGGGCCACGCTGCGAGGCGTCAATCACGCTGGCGGCCAGCACCGGGTTAAGTGCTTCCAGCAACTGCGTGAACATGACGCCGTGCTGGCGATCGACCACGATGTGGATCGGGACGTGGCGCCGATTTCGCCCGATCACGCGCATCACTTCAAAACTGCCGAAGTGAGACACGATCAGCAGCGCGCCACGCCCGCCGCGCGTAGCGTCGAGCACCAGGTCTTCATGTTCCACTTCCACCGCAAAGTAATCGCTGCGGCTGGCCAGCAGAAACACCCGGTCCAGCACCACCGAGGCATACGTGTACCAGTGACGGACGCGGTCACCCCAGCCAGGCTTGCGCCCCAGGACATGGTGCAGGAAACGCCTGGACGCACCGGCCGGCTCGCCACCGGTCAGCAGGAAGTAGGCCACGATCGGATACAGCAACAGGCGCATGAAGCGACGGCCCAGGTGCAACGCCACCCAGATGCCGAGGCGCGCGGTGCGCAGGCTGCTGCGCTCGCGTTGTGACTCCCACGCCGGCCTCGGGGGCCCGCCGTTCGCCGGCGCCGAATCCGGCATTTAGAGTTCCAGTTCCCAGGCGCCTTGCGCCAGCAGGCGCGCCTGGCGCTCGCAACGCCAGTCCAGCCGCGTGTTGTTCAGCCGCAGCACGATCTCAAAGCTCTCGTCCGGACGCAGCGGCAACAGGAACTTCGTCGTCAACAGCCGCCGCAGCCGCCACGGTGTGCCGTGCCAGGCGCGCACGGCATTCAGCACCAGATCCAGCAGCACTACCCCGGGCACCACCGGGTTGCCCGGAAAATGTCCCGCCAGGCAGGGATGCCTGGCGGAAACCTGCGCGCCAGCCCGGTGCTCAGGCACGCCTGCGCTCCAGTTCGGCCAGCAGCGTCGCGCGCGGCAGCTTGCCGACCGCATTTCGAGGCAGTCGCGGCAGCCGAATCAGCGGGCGCGGCAGGAACACGGCGTCGACAACCCCTTCCAGCGCCGCCAGGATCTGCGCCCCACTCAAGCCCGGGGCCACCACCAGCGCGGCCGGCCGCGCTTCGCCGCCAGCCGGCGGGTCCGGCACGAACACGACGGCATCGTGAACACCGGGAATCCGCAGCAATCGGGCGGTCAGTTCAACCAGCGATCCACGCTTGCCGGCAAGCTTGAGCAGGTCGGCACTGCGGCCGCGCAGGCGGAAGCGGTTTTTGCCGAGGCTTTCGAGGATATCGGGCACGGCGACCGGCGCCGGAAGGTGGCGGCCGTGCACCAGGTCCACGCCGCCCTCCCGGCTCAGGCGGATGCCGGGGTAGAACGTCCAGACGCCGGCGCCGACGGTGCGGCGCGAAGCCATGCTGCCGGCCTCGGTGCAACCGTAGATCTCGTGGACCGGCGCGCCCAGGGCGACTTCCGCTGCAGCGGCAAGTTCCGGGTCCAGCGGCGCAGTGGCCGAGATGACCAATTGCAGGGGCGGAAACGGCAGCGCCGCCGCCACGCAGGCGCGCAGGTGGACCGGCGTGGTGATTAGAACGCGCGGCGCCGGCACTTGCTGTAGCGCGGCACGCAGGTCCGCAGGAAAGAAGGCGCGCCCGGCGTGCGCCGCGCAGTTGCCGTTTAGCGCCATCATCACCGTGGTCTCCAGGCCGTACATATGTTGCGGCGGCACGGTCGCGACCAGATTGACTGCCGGGGAGCCGGCAGCCAGGAATCGTCTGGCCGCGAGCGGCGCGGTGAGCGCCAGGGTCCGCCAGGTCTTGGCATGCGCCTGGGGCGCGCCGGTGCTGCCGGAAGTGAAAACCAGCGCGGCGACCTGATCGGCCGGCAGCGAGGGAACCGACAGCGCCGAAAGAGCGAGGTTCACGTCGCGTTCGTCTGCAGCGCCGTCCTTCACGTCCATCCATCGCAGCGGCAGGTCGGGGGCAGCGGTGTCGCCCAGGGCGTAACTGCCCGGATAAGCGACGGCAATCTCGCCGATGATGCCGACCGCCTGGCTTGGCGGCAGCAAGTTGGTCTGACCGCGCAGGCAGACCGCCGCGAAGGCGACCATGAAATGGTAGCGGTCTTCGCACAGGTTGAGCGCATGCGTGGCCTCGGGAAGCCGGCCCGAAAGCTCGTATACGTCCAGCAAGAACTGCTGCTGGCTCACACGGCGCGAGCCGCGCCAAGCGACCGTCCGCAGCGGCCGATCAGGGGTGATGAGCGGCAGCCGCGTCAAGACCGGCATCAGGTCTTGCGGTGGCTCTGGACGTGTGCGCAAAGGTTGCGCAGCGAGCTGAAGATCCGCTTGCTGTCCTGGTCGTCAGCCCGCAATTCCACGCCGTACTTCTGCTCCACCGACAGCGCGATTTCCAGGGCATCAATCGAATCCAGCCCCAGGCTCGACACGCCAGTACCAAACAGCGGGGCGTCCGGATCGATGCCTTCGGCCGTGACATCCTCCAGGCTAAGCGCGCTGACCAGCAAGTGCGCCATCTCGAGCTCTGCGGCGGATGCTGCGATGACGGCTGCCATGCGTTTAACTCTCCGGCGGTGACTGATTATTTTCAGACTCTGGAACAGGTTGCGTCAGTTCAATAGCGCACATAGACTGGTCGGGTCCCCGCTGGCAGCCCTGCTCTGTACGACAGCGAACAGACTCCCGGCCGGTCCGCGGCCTACCGTGCTGGCCACGCACACCTTAATTGTAAGGTACGCCAGGCCTAACGGCGGTCCGAGCACACTTATGGCACGCAATTCCCACCGCTACCGCTGCTCCTACCACGTGGCGTATGAGGCGGACTCGAACGGGCCGCTGGATCGCGACGTGCTGGCCAACGTCCGCTTCGGCAGCCACCTCCCCGCTCCGCCCGATCCGCGCCAGGTCAACGTTGCGCTGCCGCAGACCGGCACCGCGCCCATGGCCGAGGTATGGCGCAGCCGACTGCCGGTCGAGC
>JANNAK010000116.1:0-10595 GCA_031384195.1 Gammaproteobacteria bacterium | reverse complement strand
GCGCCGACGGCCTGATCGTCAGCACGCCGACCGGATCGACGGCCTATGCCCTGTCCGGTGGCGGTCCGGTACTGCACCCCGGACTTGAGGCGTTGGCGCTGGTGCCGATCTGCCCGCATGCCCTCTCCGACCGCCCTCTGGTGGTTGGCAGCGATCGCCGCGTCCGGATCGTGTTGATCGAGGCACAGCGAGTCGAGGCCATGTGCACGGCCGATGGCCAGCACAACGTGAAGCTTCGGCCCGGTGACAGCGTCGAGATTGTGCGCTCGCCGCATGTCCTGGACCTGATCCACCCCGTCAGCTACCGCTACTTCAACATCCTGCGCAAGAAGCTGAACTGGGGCCGCGACCGGGCCGTGCAGAGGGCCTGACCATGCTTCGCTCGCTGCGGATCCGCAACCTGGCCATCATCGACGAACTGGAGCTTGAGTTCCGGGACGGGTTCACCGTCTTGTCCGGCGAAACCGGCGCCGGAAAATCAATCCTGATTGACGCACTCGGCTTGGTGCTTGGAGATCGCGCCGACGCCGCCCTGGTTCGCAGCGGCCAGAACCAGGCCGAGATCAGCGCCGAGTTTTCACTCGACGCATCCCTCGCCGCCCGCGCCTGGCTGCGCGACCAGGCAATGGACGACGCCGACAACCAGGACCACTGCATTCTGCGGCGCGTAATTGGTGCCGACGGCCGCTCGCGGGCCTTCATCAACGGCACCGCCGCTCCACTGGCGAGCTTGCGGGAACTGGGCGAGCAACTGGTCCAGATCCACGGACAAAACGAGCACCAGGGCCTGCTGCGGTCCGACATCCAGCTTGACCTGCTGGATGACTTCGGCGGCCACGGGCCGCTCCTTGCGATCGTGCTCGAAGCGGTGCGCCAGCACGACCAGACGGTCGGCGCGATTGAAAAACTTCGCGCGGTCAGCGGCCGTGACCCGGCCCAGCTCGAGTACCTGCAGTTTCAATTGCGGGAACTGGACACGCTGGCCCTGCGCGACGGCGAAATCGGGCAACTGGACGAGGACCATCGTCGGCTGGCCAACGCCGGGCGCCTGCTCGAGGACGGTCAGCGAACCCGTGAGCTCTTGTACGGCGCCGACTCCAGCCTTCACGACCAGATTTCCGCGGCCGCCAACGTCCTGTCGGGCCTTGCCGAATTCGACCCCGCTTTCGGCGACGCCGCCGCCCTGCTGCTGCCGGCCGGCGTCCAGATCCAGGAAGCCGCGGACCTGCTCGCCCGTTCGCTGGACCGGCTCGACCTGGATCCACAACGACTGGAGGAAATCGAACGCCGCCTCGAAGTCGTCCACGACATGGCCCGCAAGCACCGCGTCAAGCCCTCGGGCCTGCCCGGGCGCCAGCAGGCCTTGCGCGAGGAGCTGGCGGCGGTAGAAGGGGCTGCCGGTGAGCTGAGCCGCCTGGAAGCGGCCCGCGAGCTGGCACTCAAGGCCTACCGTACCGCGGCCGACCGACTTTCCGTCGCCCGCAGCAAGGCCGCACGCCAGCTGGGCACCCGCACCCAGGCCCTGGTCCGGGAACTGGGCATGCCCAAGTGCACCTTCACCGTCGAAGTCCAGGGCTTGGCGGCCGAGCGGCCGCGCCGCACTGGTGATGACGAAGTCCGTTTCGACTTCACAGCGAATCCAGGCCAGGCCGCGCGGCCGCTGGCCAAGGTCGCGTCTGGCGGCGAACTGTCACGTATCGCCCTCGCGCTGCAAATCGCCGTCCAGCAAGGTCGAGCACCGGCCACGCTGATTTTTGACGAAGTCGACGCGGGCGTCGGCGGTTCCACCGCCGAAACCGTCGGCAAGACCCTGCGGGAACTGGCGGCCCGACGCCAGGTCCTGTGCGTCACGCACCTCGCGCAGGTCGCCGCCCAGGGCGAGAACCACTTTGCGATTCACAAAGAAGTTCGTGGCAGCCAGACCCTGACCAGGGTCAGTCCGCTGAACGACGGCCAGCGGGTGTCGGAACTCGCTCGCATGCTGGGCGGCCGGGAAAGCACCGCCGCCGCGCATGCCCTGGACTTGCTCAAGCGCGCCAGCGACGCGGCCTAGTCCCGCGAAATCAGGCTTTCTTTGCCTTTAGGTTTGGGCAGCTTTCACCGCGCAGGCATTCCCCGTGCATGATCAGGCTGTGCTCAACCAGTCGGTATCCCAGCTGCTCGGCGCGTTGCTGCTGGCGCTTCTCGATGGTCTCGTCCCGGAACTCGTCCACCCGGCCGCAATCCACGCAGACAATGTGGTCGTGGTGGGTTCCGCGCTCCAGTTCGAACACCGCATGGCCGCCCTCGAAGTGGTGGCGAACGACCAGGCCGGCCGCCTCGAACTGCGTCAGCACCCGGTAAACCGTGGCCAGGCCGATGTCGTCTTGCTGCTCCCGCAGTTGCCGGTACAGATCCTCGGCCGACAGGTGCCGGGTCGGGCTGTTCTCCAGCATCTCGAGGATTTTCATGCGCGGGGCGGTGACCTTGAGTCCGGCGTCGCGTAGCTCTTTGGGTTCCAGGACATCCTCCGGGTGTGGCTAGCGGGGCCCGCTGTTCGCAATTGGGAATCCAGCGACGCTCTCTTGAACAGGGCTACGATACAATAGCCGCGCCCGTTTTAGACCAGACCCCCCCATGCGATTCCTTCTTCTTGCCCTGCTGGCCGCCTCCGTCTGCGGCTGCAACATCATCTATAAATTGCCGACGCGCCAGGGCAACGTCATCGAGCAGAAGGAACTCGACAAGCTCATGGTCGGGATGAGCCGGGACCAGGTTCGGTTCGTACTTGGGACGCCGATGGCCAGCAACGGCCTGCAGTCGGATCGCTGGGACTATCTGGGCTACTACAAGAGCCCCCGCGGAAAAACCTTTAGCCGCGTCGTAAACCTGTACTTCGAAGGCGACTCCCTGGCGCGCATCGTGGGCGCCGAGGCGCCGGCAAAGTCGAAGGTCGACGCCGGCCTGAACGACGCCGCCGTTGGTGCCGACGCCGGCCCCGAGGAGCCGCCGGCGGAGCCAGCGGATTCCGGAGTCGTAATCACGCCGAAATAGGCGGGTCCTGCCCTGCGCTAGGCCCGCCGCGCCGCCCGGCGCCGCTGCTCTTTCGGGTCGGCCGTCAATGGCCGGTAAATTTCAATGCGATCGCCCGGCTGGACGGTTTCGTCCAGCGAAACCGGGCGGCCAAACCGGCCGACGCCGTGGGTGGTCATATCAATGCCCGGGTGTCGCTGAAGCACGCCGGATTGGCCAATCACTTCCCGGACGGTTGTGGTCGTCGCCGCCGACACTTCACGCACGTCGACCCGCTCCGGCAGCGCATAGCAAACCTCGACCAGGAACCGATCCACCTCAGCTCCAGAGCTGGACCATGAAGTCCAGCAGGCCGATGCAGTAAACCAGCAGGACAATCAAGGCCAGTCGAACCGGATACCGCATCATCCACTGCCAGACCACCCGGGCCCGGGGCGACTCCTCCCCCCACATTTCGGCCATCAATTCGGTGGGCAGGATGCGGGAAATGAGGATGCACAGCAGCAGGCCGATCAGCGGTAGCAGCAGGCGCCCGGTGATCCACTGGATCCAGTCGAAGAAATTACGCCCGAGAAACTCGATGCCGGAGGCGACGTTGAACGAGAGCAGGGTGCCAAGGCCAATGAACCAGATCAGGATGCCGCAGGCCATGCCGGCCGCCACCCGGGTGATCCGGTAGCGCTCAACCAAGGTCCGCACCGCCGGTTCCATCAGCGCGACGGCGGCGGCCAACGTCGTCATGAACAGGACCAGGTAAACCAGGAGAGCGATGCTGTTCGAGGCAACGCCCTGGGATAGCGTCAGGGGAAATACCTGAAACAGCAGGGTCAAGCCGGGAGCGGGGTCCAGCCCCGCAGCAAAGACCAGCGAATAAAGCGCTCCTCCGGCCACCAGGCTGAACAGCGTATCGATGACGATGACGCCGGTCGCCAGGCGCCCCAGTGGCACATCGGCGCGAACGTAACTTGCGTAGGTGTACATCGCACCCAAGCCCAGCGCCATCGTGAAGAAGGCCTGATGGAGTGCCTCCAGCGCACCGCGCCAGCCAAAACGGGTCCAGTCGGGCGTCAACATGTGCCGCATCGCCGCTTCGCCGCCGCCAGCGGAATAGGCGTAGATGAACAGGCCACTCATCAGGAGGATGGCGGTCGGAACAAGGTAGGTCGCGAGCTTTTCAATCCCGTCCCGCACACCGCTGCCGACGACGATGCAGACGATGACCATGAAAATCGTATGCCAGGCCAGGCTCCGCTCGGGATCCTGGGCCAGCGTGTAGAACACCTTCTGCACGCTCTCGCTATCAAGTTGCTGGAGCGCCCCGCCGGCCGCGCGCACCGCGTAGGCCATGCTCCAGCCGGCGATCACGCTGTAATAGGACAGGATGAGCACGGCGGCGAGCAGTGACAACACGCCAATCAGGGCCCAGGCCCGGGAGACGTGGGCGGTTGCCGCCACCCGCAACAAGCCTTCCGGCAGGTCCTCGCGCGACCAGCGACCGATCATCCACTCCGCCACCAGCAGCGGCCAGGCGACGACCGCAAGAGCAATGAAGTACGCCACCAGGAAAATGATGCCGCCGTACTCGCCGGCCAGGTACGGCAAACGAGCTATATTTCCCACGCCAATGGCGACGCCAGAGGCAACCCAAAGGAAGCCCCGAGTGGAAGACCAATAGCCAAAACTGCTCTCGCGTATGCCCATGCGTTTTTGGATTGTCGGTGGGGCGGCGCAAGCATGGCCTATAATTTTTTGATGAACAAGGACGAAACGCCTGCACCACGCCAGATCGCCGCCAACCGGCGGGCCCGATATGACTACTTCATCGAGGACCGCTACGAGGCGGGTTTGGTGCTTCAGGGCTGGGAGGTCAAGAGCCTGCGGGAGGGTCGCGCCCAGGTCGCCGAGGCCTACGTCAAGATCATGAACCGCGAGGCAATGCTGATCGGGGCGCACTTTACGCCCCCCAAGGCGATGTCCACCCATGTCCGCGCCGATCCCACGCGGACGCGAAAGTTGCTGCTGAATCGCGATGAATTGAACAAGCTGATCGGCAAGGTCGAGCGCTCCGGCTACACCCTGATTCCCCTCGACCTGCACTGGACGCGCGGCCGCGCCAAACTCGCCGTGGGCCTGGCCAAGGGCAAGAAAACCCATGACAAGCGCGAGACCATCAAGGCCCGGGAGTGGGATCGGGAAAAAAGCCGGGTCTTGCGCCGAGGCTGATGCCCCCGGCCACAGCGTCGGGACCGGGCGAATGGTAGAGTGGCGGCTGTTACGGGGGTGACCTGGTTTCGACGGTGATTGGACACCCAACGTGCATGCCGATGTGCGGAAGACATCGTAAAACCATCCGCAAAAAAGCTAGTTGCGAATAACGACAACTACGCCCTCGCCGCCTAATACCCGGTGAGCGGTTGACCGGCTGGTGTTGATGCCGCCGAATCAACCGTCGACTCTCATCAACTAAGCGTGACGCCCGCCCTTGGCCGATCGACGAAAATCTCAAGGGGATAAGCGCCGGCGCTCCGTGCCACTCCGGGATCCGGCGACCAAAATCAACGATGTGGCTACGCATGTAGATCGAACGGTTGAAGATTGTCGGACGCGGGTTCGATTCCCGCCACCTCCACCAATAAACAACAAGGCCACCCTCGCGGTGGTCTTCTTGTTTCAGGATCGGGTTTCGCCAGGGGTTCGAATGAAATACTCGCTTTGCACAACCGAGTAGATGTTCCACCAGCGAAGGACACGCCGCACCGAGCCCAGCATGGTCAGAATGTTGCCAACCAACCCGAGCGCACTATTCGCGCCGAAAAACAGCCGCTTGTTCAAGACGTGTTCCTTCGACGGCCAGTCCTCCTCGACGATCCCGTCAAGCGTCATGGCGCCTGGCGTCAGCACCTCCTCCACGACATTGCGCACGTAACGCGTGCGCGGCTGCATCCATTCGCTCATAGGCGACTGCCAGCCGAACCAGCGCCGCATCCACTCGTCGCGCGGTAGTCCGGGAGGCTTTTGCAGCAGGGTCGTGTACTGGATCCCCGGGCTGCGCTGGCCATCCGGCCAGTTGCGTCGCGGGGCGTGTGGATTGTCGCCGTAGTCGGAGTAGAGCCACTCGTCGACCCGATAGCCCGCGATCTCGAAACCCGCTTCGCGTAGCAGGGCCTCGTAGGGCGGCCTCGCGGCCGGATCGCCGAGCCAAATGTTCACCTGCGCCACGAACGGCGGTTTGCCGACCGGCAGCCGAGGCGATGGCGATGGCATGTCGGCGTGTTCGTCAGCGACAAACACCATCAGGCCGGATGGCTCCAGTTGCAGCAGACGCGGCGCACAGCGTTCCAGCAGCGCCACACGGCGCTCCGCAGGCGACATCGGCTCCGCGGTCCAAAGCAGGTAGACCAGCTTGGTCACGCGGCCTTACCCTTCCACGCCCGGATTTGCTCGCGGGCGATCGGCAACAGCTGCGGAAAGCCATTGGCGCGGTTGAAGCGCGGAACGTAACCGAGGTCACGCCGCGCTTTGTCGATGCAGAGATTGGACCCGAGGCACAGGTTTTCGACGCCCCTCAGAGTCAACAAGGGCGCGGGCGCGCCGGCGAAATGCGCGGCTTCCATGGATGTGGCAATGGTGCGTTGCAGCCATTCGGGAAGCCAGACTTTGGGAAACCTGTAACCGAGTCCCTCCGTCAACGGCCGGAACCACTCCATGCCGTTGACCGTCTCGGAATCGGTGATGTTGTAGGCGTGCCCGCCCGCAACCGCAGTAGCCGTCCGCAGCGCCCGGGCCGCCAGCAGCTGGGCATCCGCGAGGTTCTCGACGTGTGTGTTGTCGAACGTCGCGCTGCGACGGCCCATCAAGGCGGTGAACTTTCCTGCGGCAAGCTGGGTCAGAAAACTTCTCACCATCAGGGAATCCACGTCGCATCCCCAGATACCGCCGGGGCGCAGGGCGCAGGTCCGCACCCCGCTCCCGTTGTCCGCAGCCAGTGTGATGCGCTCCGCGGCGATCTTCGACAGGGAATACAGGTCGCGGGCGTGGTCGGCATACGGCAGCGTCTCGTCCTGGACCGTGGCGCACTCACTGAGGGCCACATTGAAAGAGCTCGTGTAGACCAGTGCTTTCACACCGGCAGCGGCGCTCGCGCGTAGCAGGTTTTCGGTTCCGTTCACGTTGACCGAAAACGTGCGCCTGCGCTGCTCGGTCTTGTACATCGTCAACAGCGTAATCAACGCTGCGGTATGAAACACGGTGTCCACACCGGTGCAGGCAGCGCGCACGGCGGCGGCGTCCTGCAAGTCGCCGACCCGTACGTCAACGTCGGGACCGTGGTCGTGCCTCGCAATATCGAAGCTGCGCACCTTGACGCCGAGCTCGCGCAAACGGCGCACCAGCACGCGCCCAAGATATCCGGCGCCGCCGGTGACAAGACAATGTGGCCCAATCTGCGCCGCCTCGATGGCGGGCGCGGGCGGTACGTTCAGTTCGCTCACTTTGACACCCGCGTATCGCTGTAGATGTCGCGCGTAACGCCGCTGAAGAACTCCACCCGCCGCTTGCGCGTCATCAGCCCGGTGAACACGCTGCCCAGCCGGTTCACCCGCCCGGCGATGTGGGTGGGCTTCCGGCCCAGCGCGGAGAGCGCCTCGCGCACCACGGCGTCCGGCCGCATCGGGAAGGCCTTGCCCCGTTTGTCTTCCGGAGTCACCCGATTGAAACGCGGCGTCGACACCGCCCCGGCAACGCAGCACAGCGCATCGACGCCTTTCGGCGCCAGTTCGATCCACAGCCCCTCGGCAAACGTGGTGTTGAACGCCTTGGTCGCCGCGTAGGTGGCGAGCAGCGCCGAGCCCTGGAATCCGGACATGCTCGACATCAGGATGATGCCGCCGCGTCCGCGCGCGACCAGCCGTGGCGCGACGTGTTGCGCAAGCAGCATCGGTCCGCGACAGTTCACGTCGAGCGTGCGAACGTGCTCGTCCACCGGCACGTCGGTGAATTCGCCGATGGGCGAATACGCGGCGTTGTAGACCAGCATGCCGACGTCCAGGCCGTCGATGGCGCGTGCGAAACGAATGCCCAGATCCGGCGCCGCAAGGTCCAGCGCGACCGGGCGCACCTCGATCCGGTGCCGGCGACGCAGCAACTGCGCGTCCTCCTCCAGCACGTCCGCACGGCGCGCCAACGTGACCAGGTTGAGGCCGCGCTCGCCCAGCACGTTGGCGTAAGCCTGCCCGAGGCCTTCCGAGGCCCCGGCGATGACGGCCCAGGGACCATAACGGGCGTGAAATTCTGGAAACAGGATCAGAGGGCCTCCTCCTGGGAGCGCATCAGGAACGACGCCGCAAGTTTCACGGGAAACCGGTAAATCGTCCTACTGCAAACGGACCGGCCTTGCCTTGCCGGGCCGGGATTGGCGAACGCCGGCCACCGGTTTGCGGCTAGACTCATCGCCGCAGGTCATGCGGGGGCAAGACATGAAGCCAGTTGGCGTGATTGACCAGGGGTTCCTGTGGCTGGAGCGTCGCAACCAGCCCATGCACGTCGGTGGGTTGATGCTGATGACACCGCCACGTGGCAAGTCCGAGGAATTCCTTGCCGACTTGGTGAATCGCTGCAAGTCGGCGACACAGGCCAGTCCGCCGTTCAACCAACGATTGACCCGTCGGCTCGGCGCCTGGTTCTGGGAGACCGACCCGGATTTCGACATTGAGTCGCACTTCCATCACTTGTCGCTGCCGCAGCCCGGGCGGATTCGCGAACTATTGGCCCTGGTGTCGTCCCTGCACGGCAACTTGATGGACCGGACCAAACCGCTGTGGGAGTTCAACGTCATCAGTGGACTCGAGGATGGACGTGTCGCCGTCTACTCCAAAATCCATCACGCACTGGTCGACGGTGTCGCCGCAACCCGGATGATGATTCGCTCGCTGTCCGAGGACGCCTCGGAGCGCGACATGCAACCCCTCTGGGTGCGTTCGGCACGAAAACGCGAGTCCGCCACCGCGAAATCCGGGCCTCTGTCGGTGCTTGCCGAAGCGGTTGCGATGGCCAACGCGCAGGTGCGCACAGTGCCCACCGTTGCCCGGGAGGTCATCCGTTCGCTTCGCGAGCGCGGCTCCAATCCCGACCACGTTTCGGTGTTCCAGGCGCCGCGCAGCCTGCTGAACCAGAAGATCAGCGGCGCCCGCCGATTCGCCGCCCAGAGTTATTCGCTGAAGCGTATTCGCGCCGTCGGCAAGACCCTCGGTGCCACCGTGAATGACGTGGTGCTGGCCATGTGCGCGTCGGCGCTCCGGCAGTACCTGAAGGAACTGGATGGCCTGCCGGACAAGCCGCTGGTGGCGATGGTCCCGGTGTCATTGCGCAAGGACGACTCGGAGACGGGGAATCAGGTGGCCATGGTGCTGGCCAACCTCGCCACACACTTGGACGATCCGCGCGAGCGACTCGACGCCATTACCCGGTCCATGAAGAACGCCAAGGAACGGTTCTCGAAGATGTCACAACTCGAGATCATGAATTACCTGGCGGCCGTCATGGCGGTCAGTGGCCTTAACATGGCCACCGGGCTCGCCCCCAAGTGGCAGGCCTTCAACATCACGATTTCGAACGTGCCCGGTCCTACCAAGACGCTCTACTTCAACGGCGCAAGGATGGACGGCAACTACCCCGTCTCGATCGTGCTCGACGGCCAAGCGCTGAACATTACACTGATGAGCTACGTCGACCACATGGAAATCGGCTTGATTGCCTGCCGGCGGACGCTGCCGCGCATGCAGAAATTGCTCCAGTATCTTGAGGACGGCTTGGCCGAGCTTGAGACGCTGGCCGGGGCGAAATGAGCGTCAGGCGTGCGGGCGCGCTTCTTCGAGCAACTTGTACTTGCGCAGCAAACCGCGGAATTGGTGGTAGGTCAGCGACAGGAGCGCCGCCGCGCGTCGCTGGTTGTAACGTGCTTCCGCCAGCGCGGCGCGAATGACACCGCGCTCGTAATCGGCTACGGCTGCGGAGTGATCAACCGGGAATTTCGGCGCCGGCACCTCCGGTAACCGCTCCGGCACCGGCGTTGACGCAGCCGAAAGCGCAGCTTTTTCAGGGTTTGTCCGTGGCCGATACGGCGAGCGGAATGGGTCAAACTCAACCTGTTCGATGGGCCGCTTCGGCGACTCCTGGCGGTACACCGCGCGCTCGACAACGTTGCGAAGCTCGCGAACGTTTCCGGGCCAGCCGTATTCCCGCATCTGCCGCTCCGCATCGGGCGAGAAGCCGGCGAAGTACTCGTGCCTCAGCTCGCGCGCCATGGCTTGCGCGAACTGTTGGGCCAGCAGAGAGATGTCTTCCTGGCGCTCGCGCAGCGGCGGGATGGTGATCACGTCGAAGGACAGGCGATCCAACAAGTCCTCGCGAAACCTTCCCTCGCGGGCCATTGTCGGCAGGTCCTGGTTCGCCGCACCGACGAGCCGGACGTCGCACCGCACGGTCTCGCTGCTGCCGAGTTTTTCGAATTCCCCGTACTCGACAACTCGCAGCAGCTTTTCCTGCAGGCGCATCGACATCGCGGAAATCTCGTCGAGGAACAAGGT
>JANNAK010000083.1:0-3564 GCA_031384195.1 Gammaproteobacteria bacterium | reverse complement strand
CGAGACCAACTACGTGATGGCGACCATTTCCCTGTACCTCAACATCTACAACATCTTCACCAGCCTGCTGCACCTGCTGGGATTCTCCGCCGTCGACGACTAAAAGCCGGGACGCTCCCCTTTGATTTCAATGGGGACGCTCCCCTTTGAACGAGCAGTGCTTCAATGGGGACGCTTCCCTTAGAAGATGCCGGGGACCAGCCACCAGGTTCGCTGCTTGTAGGCGGCCCACTCCGGGAAGCGCGACATGGACGCTTCCTTCATCGCCATGTTGACCGCGAACAGGCCGAGCCAAACGTAGGCCAGCCACAGCCACGGCAGCCAGTGGCCGACCAGCAGCGCGAAGCTGCCGTAAATCATGATCTCGCCCAGGTAATTCGGGTGGCGGATGTAGCGGTGCACGCCGTCCGTGATCAGTCCGCGCTTGACCCGCAGGGTGAAGAACTTCTGCGCGTCAGCGGCGATCATCAGCGCGCTGCCAGTGATGCACAGCGAAATGCACAGGCAGTACCAGGCGGCGTCCGGCAGGGGGTAGGACGGCTGCGAGGTGCCGGAGATCAGCAGCCAGCCAAAGCTCCAGTACATCGCGAGGCCAAACATGCCGGCCGCCGCGCTGCCCCAGGTTACCCGCACTTGCCAGCCCGGATCGGGGAACGCCAGGTCCTTCAGCAGCCAGACCAGTCCGTAGGAGCCGTGCAGGGCGAGATAAATCCACGCCGCGTCCGAGGTCGCCGCCGGCGTGCGGTCTGCGTAGAACCACATCAGCAGGCCGAAAAAGAAGAACGACCCGGCTTTCTGGGTGTTGATCACCCACGAGAATTTCAGCGGCCGCGGACCGGGTCCCAGGTCGTGCAGCCACCAGTCGTTGAATTTTCGGATTTGCTGCGCCCAGACGGGTGCGGTCGAAGTGCTCATTCAGATACCCTCAAAGGGGACGTTCCCTTATTGTCGCAATTACAGGTAAAAGATACGCAAAGGGGAGCGTCCCCATTGAAGGTCAAAGGGGAGCGTCCCCATTGAAGGTCAAAGGGGAGCGTCCCCATTGATCGAGATACCCAAAGGGGAACGTCCCCATTGATCGGAGGCGGCATGTTCAAGGAATACGGAAAGTACGACGCGCTGGGCTTGGCCGAGCTGGTGCGCAACAAGGAAACGACCGCGAGCGAACTGCTGGAGGCGGCGCTCGCGCGTGCGGCCGAGGTCAACCCCAAGCTCAACGCCATCATCACGCCGATGGATGACATCGCCCGGGCGCGCGCGAAGGAACCGTTGGACGGCCCGTTTGCCGGGGTGCCGTTCCTGGTCAAGGACCTGTTCCAGGAATACGCCGGCGTGCCGACTGCCTACGGTTGCAAGGCGCTGAAGGCCGCCAAGCACATTCCGACGGAGCATGCGGAAATCACCAGACGCTGGCTGCAGTCCGGTGTGGTGATCTTCGGACGCACCAACACGCCGGAGTTCGGCGCCAAGGGCATCACCGAGCCCGACGCCTGGGGTCCGGCGCGCAATCCCTGGAACCTCGAGCACACGCCGGGCGGATCGTCCGGCGGCAGCGCAGCAGCGGTGGCCGCCGGCATTGTGCCGATGGCCGGCGGCAACGACGGCGGTGGATCCATCCGCCTGCCGGCGGGACACTGCGGATTGTTTGGCCTCAAGCCCGGCCGCGGTCGAACGCCCTGGGGTCCGCAGTACGGCGAGCTGATGCACGGTGCGGCGATGAATCACGTGCTGACCCGCTCGGTGCGCGACAGCGCCGCCATGCTCGACGCCACCCACGGACCGGAGCTGAGCTCCCTGTTCCACATCGCGCCGCCGGAGCGGCCGTATCTGGACGAAGTCGGTCGCGACCCGGGCAAGCTGCGCGTCGGCTACACCGTCACCTCGCCAATCGGTACTGAAGTGCATCCCGAAGCGGTCAAGGCGGCCGAGAACGCCGCGAAGCTGCTGGCCTCACTCGGTCACCACGTCGAACTCGCCGAGCCCAAGGTCGACGGCATGCAGCTGGCGCAGGACTTCATCACCATGTGGTTCGCCAACTGCGCCGCGACGGTCGCGCAAGTGAAGCAGCAGACCGGTTGCGGCGACGACGGCTTCGAGCTCGACACGCTGGCGATGGTCGCCTTCGGACGTGCGATGCGCGCGCCCGAATACGTCGCCGGTTACCTGCGCTGGAACGACTACACCCGTCAGCTTGGCGAGTTCCACCAGAAGTACGACTTGATGCTGACCCCGACCATGGCGCTGCCGCCGGCGCGCGTCGGTCAGATAGTCACGCCGCGCTGGCCGCAGGTCGCGCTGAAAATCCTGATGACGCGGGGCCAGACCCGCGTGGTGCTCAACTCCGGGATGATCGAGCAGATGGTGCGCGACAACCTCAAGTGGGTGCCGTTTACCCAGCTCGGAAACATGACCGGCACCCCGGCCATGAGCGTGCCGCTGCACTGGACCGTCGAGGGACTGCCGATGGGCGCGCACTTCGTCGCCGGCCACGGCGGGGAAGGGCTGCTGCTGCGGCTCGCCGCCCAGCTCGAGCAGGCCCAACCCTGGTTCGACCGCCGCCCGACCTTCTAAGCGACCTTCAAAGGACCTTCAAAGGGGACGCTCCCCTTTGAACTTTCGGATCAAAGGGATCAAAAGCGATCAAAGGGGAGCGTCCCCTTTGAACTTTCGGATCAAAGCGATCAAAGGGGAGCGTCCCCTTTGAAGCGGCGGGCCATGTCCTGGTAGAACGCGCGATCCTCGGCTGTGGTCGCCGGTGGGGTGACGATCTGCAGCGTGACGATCTGGTCGCCGGCCGGAGAGCCGGGCAGGCCGCGACCCTTCAGCCGCAGCTTCTTGCCAGACTGCGAACCGGCCGTGATGTTCATCTCCACCGTCCCGCCGAGGGTGACGACCGGCAGGCGCGCGCCCAGCGCCGCTTGCCAGGGCGCCAGCGACAGCGCCGACTGAATGTCGCGCCCCTCGAGCGTGAACTGCGGATGCGCGGCGAACTGCACTTCCAACAGCAAGTCGCCGCCGTTCAGGCCCTGCTCGGCGAGGCGGATCACCTGGCCGGAAGTAATCCCCTTCGGGATGCGCACGCTCAGGCTGCGGCCGTTGCTCAGGCTGATGGCGCGCTGGCTGCCGTTGTATGAATCTTCGAGCGCAACGGTGACGGTCGCGCGCTGGTCCTGCTGCGGCCGTCCGCCGAAGCCGCCCATGTCCTCGAAGCCACCGCCACCACCAGCGGCACCGCCGAACAGGGTGGAAAAGAAATCCGAAAAATCCGCGCCGCCACTGTGTTGGCCGTCGCGGCGACTGCCACCGCGAAACTGACCGCCCCAGCCGGGCGGGGGCGTGAAACGCTGGCCGCTCTTCCAATTCGCGCCCAACTCGTCGTAAGCCTTGCGCTTCTTGATGTCGGACAGGACCTCGTTGGCCTCGTTGGCCTCCTTGAACTTCTCCTCGTGGCCCTTGGCCTTGCTCTTGTCCGGGTGGTACTTGCCGGCGAGCTTGCGATAGGCGCGCTTGATGTCATCCGCGCTCGCGTCGCGGCTTACGCCGAGGGTTTTGTAGTAGTCCTTG
>JANNAK010000005.1:0-2799 GCA_031384195.1 Gammaproteobacteria bacterium | reverse complement strand
CCCTTTCGTTCCTGCCTCTGGGTCCTTGCCGCGCTCGCGATGGCCGGCTGTGCGGTGAGCGGCGGCAAGTCCGGGACGTCAGGCGGGCAGCCCGCACCCGAAAGGCCATCCGTGCCAGTCGCGCAACCAGTTGCCGAGCCACCGGACGAGGTGAATGCGTTCACCGCCTGTGCGAAGCGCGCAAAGCGCAGGGAAATCCTGCTGGATACCGCGAGCCGGCGCCTGTTGCAGACTGTGTGCGGTGCGGCGCTGTGGTTCGACGGCCTTTTCGGCGAACGGAACCTGCATGCCGCGTTGATCAGCTATGGGAGCATCGAGGTATCGACGGCGTACTCCGAGTTTGAGGGCAGCCATACCGTGGTGCGATTTGATGCCCGGGTTCAGTTGCCGGCGATGCAACGGCGGCTGTCGCTGTTCGTCGGCCTCGATGATAAAGACGACTTCGTGCGCGACCGTTCGGAGGGAAATGCCTTGCGATCGCGTCGCCGGACGGGAGATCGCAACGCCTTCCTGGCCGGCCTCGGCTTTGTGGTCGCGGCGACGGACACCTTCCAGTCGGAATTCAAGGTGGGGGCGCGCAACGTCCAGGCGCCGCAGGCCTTTGTGCAGAACCGCTTCAGCTATCTTGCCTATTCCGACAAGCGCAATCAGGTCGTGGCAAGACTGACGCCTTTCTGGAACACCGACGACCGCTACGGAGCCACTGGCAGCACCGACGTTGACCACGCCATTGAGGAAGCGTTCCTGTTGCGCTGGGGCAACGTCGCCACTTGGACCAAGGCGAGCTTCGACTGGCGCAGTGCGGTCATCCTGTACCAGAACCTGAAAGGCAGCAGGGCGCTGGCGTACGAAGTTTTTGTCCGCGGCGCGACCGGGGCGCCCGAACCGGTGGGCGAATTCGGCAGTCGGGTCATCTGCCGCTGGCCGATGTACCAGGAACGCCTGTTCGTCGAAGCGGTGCTGGGCTACAGCTGGCCACGCGATGACCCCACGCTGGATCGGGATGGCTCGGCCGACGTCGGCCTCGGCGTGGAAATGCCGTTTGGGTTGGCCCGAAAATAAGGGGCTCAGAAGTCCGACATCAGTTGCAGAAACAGCGCCACGCCCAGTCCCCAAGCCCCGTTCAGCACCAATACGGCGGCAATGGTTTTCGGATTCCAGCCGCCGGCCAGAGGCAGGCCTTTCAGCGGAAAGACGATAAACAGCGCCACCAGGCTCGGTCCCAGAGATCCCAGAACGATTGCGAGTGTCCAGTACTGCAGCGTCGGCATTCCATCAATTGCCAGCCAAAGCGCGATACCCCACAAGCCGCCCCAGAACGCCAGTGAAATCACCGCCGGCACCCGGAACGGCGTCGTCGCGGCCATCGCATAAGCTGGCTTCGGCCAGAGTCCGGCGGCATGCAGCGCCGCCACGGCGCCTTGGTGAAACACCAGCGTTGAAACAAAGCCGGCGCTAAACGCCTTCAGATATTCCATGGGCCGCTCCTGGCTAGCGTGTGGGGAGTTCAGCTTATCGCGCAATCAACGCTGCACTACGTGCGCAAGCGAACCGATGCGCTCCGTTGGGGAGCGTATACATTGCCGATGATCCGAATAAACCAGGCGCGCGCGTGTCGATGGGCGCTTATGGCCTGTGCCCTTGCCATCGCGTCGGCGTCGTCCGGGCGTGCATTCGCCGAAGCAGAGCCTAAACCGGACGCCAAGGTGCAGGAGCCCGCATCAATCTTGCCCGCCATCCTGCCCAAGGATGATGATCCAAAGCTTGATACCAAGGAGCAGAAAAAGGCACCGACCGCGTTTGCCGACGAAAAGCCGAAGCCGGTGCCGGGCTGGGGCGAGGGCGACCACAAGAGCTACCTCGTTCCGATCTTCGATATTGTCCTGTTCGATTCCTTGCTGAACGGATTCAACCGGCAGTACTTCGACAGCACCGATTATGACGTTACATTTTCATCGATCAGGTACAACGCCACCCACGGTTGGGCCTACGACAACGACCCCTTTTCCGTAAACCAATTCGGACATCCGTATCAGGGCTCCACCTACCACGGGTTTGCCCGCTCCGCCGGCCATGGCTACTGGACCGCGTCGGCCTACACCTTCCTGGGCAGCGCCGCCTGGGAAGTGGCTGGCGAAACGACCTCGCCGTCAATCAACGACCAGTTCACCACCGGATTCGGCGGCAGCTTCCTGGGCGAACCGATGTTCCGCATGGCCAGCCTGCTGCTGGAAAGCGGCGACCCGGGCGGCCCCAGCTTTTGGCGCGAGCTCGGTGCTGCCGCACTCTCGCCGTCCACCGGCTTCAACCGGTTGGCCTACGGCAATCGTTTCGACAGCGTATTCCGCAGCAACAACCCGGCGGCCTACACGCGCATCGATTTGGGCGTCACCACCGCGTCGTCGGTGAGCTCGAACGTGACCGACCCAGCCGGCGTGGTTGTTCCGCAGAGTTACCAGTCCGGCGAAGCGATTGCCGATTTCACCATTGGCTACGGACTACCCGGCAAGCCCGGCTACACCTACAACCGCCCGTTCGACTACTTCCATTTCCAGTTCACCGCCGCCAGCAGCAACGTGTTCGAGAACATCATGAGCCGCGGCCTGCTCTACGGAACCGACTACGCCGTGGGCGACAAGGTCCGCGGCGTCTGGGGGGTGTACGGCACCTACGATTACATCGCGCCGCAGATATTCCGCATCTCCAGCACGGCGGCCCAGGTCGGCACCACCGCCCAGACGTGGCTCACGCGCGCCGTGGCGCTACAGGGTTCGTTGCTCGGCGGTGTCGGCTATGGCT
>JANNAK010000004.1:0-28620 GCA_031384195.1 Gammaproteobacteria bacterium | reverse complement strand
GACCGCATGCTGGACATGGGATTTATCCATGACATTCGCCGCGTGCTCAAGCTGCTGCCGGCCAAGCGCCAGAACCTGATGTTCTCGGCGACCTTCTCCGACGATATCCGCAAGCTGGCGACCGGCATCCTGAACAACCCGGCGTCCATCGACATCGCGCCGCGCAACGCCGCGGTCGAGACCGTAACCCAGCGCCTGGTGCATGTCGGCAAGCACGACAAGGCCGGATTGCTGTCGCACCTGGTGCAACAGGGCAACTGGCGCCAGACGCTGGTGTTCACCCGCACCAAGCGCGGCGCCAACAAGCTGGCCGAGCGCCTCGCGAAGGACGGCATCACCACCGACGCACTGCACGGCAACAAGAGCCAGAACGCCCGCACCCGCGCACTGGCCGGCTTCAAGGCCGGAAACGTGCGCGTGCTGGTCGCCACCGACATCGCCGCGCGCGGCCTCGATATCGACATGCTGCCGCACGTGGTGAACTTCGATTTGCCGAATGTTCCCGAGGATTACGTGCATCGCATCGGCCGTACCGGTCGTGCGGGCATGGACGGTGAGGCGATTTCGCTGGTCAGCAACGAGGAGCGCGATGAATTGCGCGCGATCGAACGCATGCTCAAGCGCACCATCCCGCCATTCGTGATTGAGAACTACGTCCCGGCACCGGTGTCGGCGGCCCCCGCCCCGTCGCCGCGGCCGGCAAATCCGCAGCGGCATTCGCACAACGCCCCGAACAGTCGCAACGCCGCGCCGCGTCGCTGGAGCAGCGGATCGCCGTCGTCGCGCAACAAGCGCACCGGCGGGCGCTAGACCCAATCGTTTTAACGGAGAACACCATGAAACGCATGTTTGTGGGCAACCTCGCCCCCGAGACCACCGAAACCGAACTGGTCGCCGTGTTCACCGAATTTGGCAAGGTCCGCTCGATCAAGCTGATGCAGGACGTTTTTAGCGGCAAGTGCAAGGGCTTTGGCTTCATCGAAATGGAGGGCCATAAGGCGCGTGCGGCGATTGCCGGACTCAATGGCAAGGATCACCGCGGCCAGCCGATGAAGGTCAACGAAGAGCGCCCGCGCGACGACAAGCGCGGTCCCCGCCGCCGCTAGCAACGGCGGCGCCGCCAACGGCGTATTCTCCCGGGAAACGTTCAGGGATTCGGAGGCGGCAAGGATGTCCTTCTGGCGTCGCGCCGGTATCCGTTGGAGCTTGCGCCTGCTGGCGATGGTCCTGGTCGCCGGCCTGGCCGGCGGCGCGGCCACGCTGGCCTGGGAATACCACAACCGACCCGGGATGGCTGCGGTCGAGGCCCATCGCTACGCCTCCCCGCCTGCGGGTGCGCGCTCACTGCACGCGACCTGGTTCGGCACCACCGCCCTGCTGCTGTCCGACGGCGACCATTCGCTGTTCGTGGATCCGTTTTTCACCCGGCCGGCGGGGTGGCTGCCGCTGATTCTCAACGGCCGAATCGCACCCGACGAGGATCTGATCGAGCGCAGCCTGCGCAATGCCGGGGTCCGCAACCTTGACGCGGTCCTGGTCAGTCATTCGCATTTCGACCACGCGATGGACGCCGCGGTGGTTGCGCGGATGACCGGTGCGACCTTGGTCGGTTCCGCGAGCACCGCCAACATCGGCCGTGGTGGCGGCGTGCCGGAGAGCCACATCTGGACGGTCGGCAATTCGGAGCCGCTGGCGTTCGGGCCGTTCTCGGTTCACTTCATCCCCAGCCGCCACGCCGGCGCCACCGGCGGCCGCCCGACCGGCGAGATCGGCGAGCCACTGGTGCCGCCGGCGCGCTATCTCGACTACCGGCAGGGCGGCACTTATTCCCTGTTGATTGAGCACCCGCTGGGCACGGTGCTGGTGCACGGCAGCGCGGGATTCATTCCGGGAATCCTCAAGGACTACCGCGCCGAGGTGGTGTTCCTGGGCATTGCGCTGATGGACGACTTGCCGGTCTACCTGCAGGAGGTGGTCAATGTCGTCGAACCGCGCCGCGTGATCCCGGTGCACTGGGACGATTTCACCCGCCCGCTGTCGGAGCCACTGCGGCCCAGTTTCGTCGGCGTGGACCTGCCGGCGTTTTTTGACGGGATGAAAACGCTGGAGCCGCGACTGCAGGTACTGACGCTGAAGCCCGGCGAGCCCGTAGTCCTTTTTGTCGACCAGGGCGCGACCGACGCCGAGCCCTGACGCGCGCTAGTTGGCGACGCTCGGCACCAGCAAGCGCTCAACGGCCGCCCGCGCAATCGGGTGGTAGCCCGGCTTGGCGCGCTGGTAAATCGACTTGGCCCGTGCCAGGCCCTCGGGCGTCTTGGCCAGCTCGCGGTACAGGGGATTGATAAAGCGCATGCGCCCGACGGTGAGCAGGAATTTTTCGACAGGCAGCAGCGCCGGTTCATAGCCGAAGCGGATCGCCTGGCGGAACCACGCCGTGGCGATATAGGCATTGGGTTCGCGGTTCAGGTGGAACCGGCGGTCCAGCGCCGCGACTTGCGCCGGCGTAGTGGTGTCGGGCAGGTTGTCGAGGAAGTGCTGCCACTCGTGGGCACTCCAGCGGGCGGTCTTCAGGCCGGCCACGGAAATCGTCCCGGCCAGCCAGGCGTCGCGCTGGGAATCTACTTTGGTAAAGGCATCCGACTCGGCACGAACCAGATCGGCCGGCATTTCCGCGCTAAAAATCCACTCATGGATTTTTTCCTCGCTGACCACGCCCGGATTTGCAGCCAGCAGGTTGGCGTCGAGATAGGCGATGAAATCTTCGGTGGTCCGACTCTGGAAGGCGTTCCCGTCAAACCAGCCGCGCAGGAAGGAGTCAAACGCCGGCCGGCCAAACTTGGATTCGAGGTAAGCCAGGAAATGCTCGCCGCGCTGGTAAGGAATCGAGCTGAACACCTCGTCCGGGTCGCGGCCGCGCACGTCATAGGCCAGCGCGCGGTCGCCCGGCCGCGAGACCTGTTCGTTGGCCTCGATCCAGTCCTGGTAGCCGAGCGCGCGCTCCATGTTGCCGCGCGCCACGCTGTAAAGCTCATCCATGATCCGGTAGGTCAGGTAGGTGGTGGTTCCTTCGTTGAGCCAGAAGTCGCGCCAGGTGGCGTTGGTCACCAGATTTCCGGACCAGGAGTGCGCGAGTTCGTGCGCAATCAGCGACACGCCGGACTTGTCGCCAACCACCGCGGTGGGGGTGAGAAAGGTCAACCGCGGATTTTCCATGCCGCCGTAGGGAAAGCTTGGCGGCAGCACCAGCATGTCGTAGCGGTCCCAGCGGTAGGGCCCGAACAATTTCTCGCAGATCTCGATCATCCGCTCGGTGTCCTCGAACTCGTGCGCCGCGCCGCGCGCCATCGATGGCTCGGAGTAAATGCCGGTGCGCGGGCCGATTGGGCGGAAGCGCAAGTCGCCGACCGCCAGCGCCAGCAGGTAGGACGGCACCGGCTGCGGCATGCGAAAGCGGTAGTCCCCGTCACGCTTCGCGTCCGGGCGGTTCGCGGCACTCATCACCGCCAGCAGGTTTTTTGGCGTACGGATGTGCGCCTCGTAGGTGGTGCGCACCAGGGGGGTGTCCTGCAGGGGCACCCAGCTGCGCGCGTGAATCGCCTGCGACTGGGTGTAAAGGAAGGGATGCTTCTTGCCGGCGGTCTGCTCGGGCGTCAGCCACTGCAGGCCGGAGGCTTCGGGCGCCGTCGCGTAATGCACGCGCACGCGCGTCGCCGTGGCTGGCAGAGTGATGCGCAGCGGGCTGCCAAGGATCGCGTCCCGCACACCGAGCGTAAAGGGCGTTGCCGCCCAGGCGCCTTCGCCGGCCGCCGCTTCCACGGCGTCGATGGAAAGGTCGCGGGTGTCCAGCACCAAGTGATTTGCGGCTGGGGACAGTCGGTGCAGTCGCAGCTCGGCGGTTCCGCGCAGTTGACGCAGGTCGAAATCGACTTCGAGGTCGAGCAACAAATGCTCGGTGCGAAAATCACCGGTGTTGGCGTAGGAGTGGTAGTCGCGGTCGGGATCGGGCAGCTCGACTGCCGGCGTCGCAAGCTTGGCCGGGGGCTGCGCACAGCCTGGGCACAGCAGGCCAGCAAGGATCAGGGCGGTCGAAGCGGCGGCGCGGAGCATGGGCAAGTCCGAGATGAAAGTCGCCCGGATAATACCCGAACTTGAGTAAGTCTCTTTACAAGACTAAGCTTCGAATACCAGGTTTCGCCAAGAGACGAACTATGCAAAGAACCCGCTTTGCCGACCAACCCTGCTCCCTGGCGCGCTCCCTGGATGCGGTCGGGGAACCGTGGAGCTTCCTGATCCTGCGCAACGTGTTCTACGGCATCCGGCGCTTTGATCCATTGCGCCGCAGCCTTGGGATTTCGCGCAAGGTGCTTGCCGAGCGCCTGGGCACGCTGGTCGAGCGCGGCATCCTCGAGCGGCGCGAGTACCAGAACCGTCCGCCGCGCAGCGAGTACCGGCTGACCCCGATGGGCGTGGATTTGTTCCCGGTGATGATGACGCTCAGCCGCTGGGGCGATCGCTGGCTGGCCGGCCCGGCCGGGACGCCGCTGCACTTTCGCCACCGTCGCTGCGGCCAGCTTTCGCCGGCGCGCGTGGTCTGTGCCTGTGGCGAAGAGCTCGGCGCACACAATGTGCAGCCGGTGCGCGGACCTGGTGCTGAAGTGGAATTCACGCAAGCCATTGAAAGCGGCGCCGGCCGCCAGGTGTTCGAAAAGTCGTGACGGACGCCGGCAAGGGAAGTCTTCGTTACCAGCGACTCTGGGCCGCCGCCGAACGAATTCCGTTTGGGCGCGTCGCGACGTATGGACAGGTTGCGGCCCTGGCCGGCATGCCGCGACAAGCGCGACACGTCGGTTTTGCCTTGCACGCGCTGCCGCGCGGATCCGCGGTGCCCTGGCACCGGATCATCAACGCCCAGGGCCGATTGTCGCTGCCGCCGAATTCCGCCGGCGGGCGCGAACAGCGCAAGCGGCTGCAGGCCGAGGGCGTGGTATTTCGGCGCGGCGTGATCGACCTTGCCCGCTTCGGCTGGCGCGGCCCGGACCCCTCGCCGCTGCTGGACTGATCGCGGAAAAAAAAGGGCCGGCAGCGCCGACCCTTTCAGCAGGCCGCGCAATTACCAGATGCGAATCTGCTCCGCCGGCGCCTTGTACAGCTTGTCGCCGGGCTTTATGTCGAAGGCAGCGGCAAATTCCGGGACGTTGAGCAAGGTGCCGTTGGCGCGATATTCGCTGGGCGAATGCGGATCGGTCTTGATGCGCTCCAGCAAGGCGTTGTCGCGGTACTTGCGCGCCCAAATCTGCCCCCAGCCAATGAAGAAGCGCTGGTCGCCGGTGAAACCATCGAGGACCGGCGGCTCAGCGCCGGCGGTCGCCAGATGGTAGGCCTGGTAGGCAATGGACGCGCCACCGAGATCGCCGATGTTCTCACCGATGGTCAACGCGCCATTGACGTGCTGGCCGGGCAGCGGCTCGTAGGCGTCGTACTGGGCGATCAGCTGGCGGGTGCGCTCTTCGAAGGCCTTGCGGTCGTCGTTGGTCCACCAGCTGCGCAGCATGCCGTCGCCGTCGGACTTGGAGCCCTGGTCGTCGAACCCATGACCGATTTCGTGCCCGATTACCGAACCGATTCCGCCGTAGTTCACGGCTTCATCAGCATCGAGGTTGAAGAACGGCGGCTGCAGGATCGCGGCCGGGAAAACGATCTCGTTGAGCCCGGAGTTGTAATACGCATTCACGGTCTGTGGCGTCATGTGCCATTCATCGCGGTCGATCGGCTTGCCCAGCTTGCCGACGTGGTAGGCGTGCTCAAACTCGGATGAGCGCCGCAGGTTGCCCACCAGGTCATCGGCGGAAATCTGCAGCGACGAGTAGTCCCGCCATTTTTTCGGATAGCCGATCTTCGGCGTGAACTTGGACAACTTCACGAGTGCCTGTTCCTTGGTCTTCTCGCTCATCCAGTCCAGGTTGCGAATGCTGTTCTCGTAGGCCTTGGTCAGGTTCTTGACCATCGCGTCCATGCGCACTTTGGCTTCCGGCGGGAAGTGGCGGGCAACGTAAATCTTGCCCAGCGACTCGCCCAGCGAGTTTTCCACTGACTCCACCGCGCGCTTCCAGCGCGGGCGCAGTTCCTGGGTGCCGCGCAGGGTCTTGCCAAAGAAGGCGAAGTCTTCGTCGACAAAGGCCTTGCTGAGGTGCGGCGCGGCGGCGCTCAACACCCGCCACTGGAAGTAGGACTTCCACACCGGCAACGGCGTCTTGCCGATCTGCTCGGAGAAACCAGTGAAGGCGCTGGGCTGCATGACAATGACGGCGTCGCTGGTGATGCCACTGCCCTTCAGGTAATCGTCCCAGGCAAAGGCCGGGGTCAGGGCTTTGAGCTGTGCGCGGTCCAGCTTGTTGTAGGTTTTTTCGTCGTCGCGGCTTTCGACCTTGGTCCAGTGCTTTTTCGCCAGTGCGGTTTCCAACGCGACGATGGCCTTGGCGTCCGCCGCGGCCTTCTTGTTGCCGGCCAGGCCAAGCATTTTCTCGACGTGCAGCAGGTAGCCCTTGCGCAGCTCGACAAACTTCGGCTCGTCCAGCAGGTAGTAGTCGCGATCCGGCAAGCCGAGGCCGGACTGGAAAAGATAGACGATGTAGGCGGTCGGATCTTTGGCGTCCTGGTTGACGAATGCGCCAACCGGCGAGTCGATGCCCCAGCGCGACAGGTCTGCCATCAAGGCCGGGATCTCCGCGCTGCTCTTGATTGCGGCGATGCGCGCCAGATCCGCTGCGATGGGTTTGCTGCCGAGTTCCTCGGCACGGGCTTCGTCCATGAAGCCGGCATAGAGGTCGCCGACCTTCTGTTCATCCGACCCGGGTTTTTTGTCCTTCTTCGCCGCCGACTCCTCGATGATCGCCTTCAGCTGTGCTTCGGAGCGGTCGAACAGCGCCGTAAAGGTGCCGTAGTTGGACTTGTCCGCTGGAATTTCGGTGCGGGCCAGCCAGCCGCCATTCACGTAGCGGTAGAAATCGTCCTGCGGACGAACAGCTTTGTCAAAATTTTCAAGAACCACACCGGAGCCAAGCACCTTCGGCGGCGCGGCAGGCGCCGGTGCTTCAGGCGCGCTGGACGGATTGCAGGCCGCAAGGCCCAGACTGGCGGCAACGACGGCCGCAATGAATTTGGTTTTCAACGGATTCCCCTGGAAGTTCGATGCTGCGGGCGATTATAGGCGAGCCCCGTTCCCCTGGACTCGCCCGAAAGATGCTTGGGATGCCGGAAGGGTCGCGGCCCTCAGGCGGAAACTGCGATCAGGCTGATCGCGAGCCAATAAGTTGCCAGGATGAGTGGCTGGGCCCCGCGGTAGGCCGCTACGAACTGCCGGAATCCCAGCAGCGAGTCGGAGGCCTGGAACAAAACTGCGCCGGCCAACGCCAGCAGCGCCGTGGCGCCTGGATCGGCCTGATACCGCGCGGCCGCGGCCAGGACCATTCCGCACAGAACCAGGCCGTAGGCGACCACGGCTGGCCGCAGCAATCCGGCGCCGGGCCACAACCGGGGCAACACCAGCGCGCCGGCAAGGGGGCTGAGGACCGCCCACCAGGGCAGCGTCGGCGACTCGACACCGCTGAGGAAGGCCGCGATAAACGCCAAATGTGCGAGCAGGAAACTTCCCAGCCCGGTCAGGAACCAGCGGTTGCCGTGGAACATCAGCGCGATGTCGCCCAGCAGCGACAGGCCCAGCGCCACCAACAGCCACTGGTGGTAGAGCGGCTCCGCCGAGTCCTGCGATATCGCCACGCCGATGATCAGCAGCGTGGTCAGGGGCTTGAGCAGGTAGAAAACCGGCGGACGGGCCGCGCCCCGGTCGGAATAGATGGCGGCGCAGGCGCAGGCGCCGGCGGCAACGAGCAGGTAGAAGTCCATCTGCGCAGCCTAGCGGGTTACGGGGTGAAAAAATCCCCGGACCCGGCCCCGGATCGCACAGCGGGATCGGGCACGAGGGGGTGGGCCAGGCGCGGCATATCATGTCGGCTGGCGATGACGGGCGGACGACGGAGGCTGCATGAGAGTGCACTGCTTGCAACACGCCGGGCACGAGACCCTCGGCAGCATCGAGCCCTGGCTGAAAAAACGCCGGCACGCGATCAGCTGCACGCGGCTGTATGCCGGTGAAGCGCTGCCGCCGCCCGAGTCCCTGGACTGGCTGGTGATCCTGGGCGGGCCGATGAACATTTACCAATACCGCAAATACCCTTGGCTGAAGCCCGAGCGGCGGTTTATTGAACAAGTGCTGGTAGGCAACCGGAAAGTGCTGGGAATCTGCCTGGGAGCCCAGCTGCTGGCCGATGTGCTGGGCGGCAAGACGCGCCAGAATGAGAATGCGGAGATTGGATTTTTTAACGTCTATTCCGATCAGAACAAAGCACATTCCGACCTTTTAAGCGCAATACCCAATGGCTCCGAAGTCTTGCACTGGCACCGTGATACATACGATCTGCCACCAGGCGCGATCGGGCACCATAAAAGTGACGCATGCGTCAATCAATCGTTTACCTGGGGCCCTCGGGTGCTGGGCCTGCAGTTTCATCTGGAGGTCAGCCGGCAGGAAGCGGCGCATTGGCTGGAACTGGCCAATCCGCCTCCGTCCTCCCATGTCCAGGCTGCCGGGGAAATTCTCGCCCGCCCCGAGCGCTTCGCGGCCACCCACCGGATGATGGATCGGCTGCTCGACGGCTTCGCCAAGCCCTGAACGCCGGCGCGAAGTCCCGCATCGGCAAGTCCGCTCGCCTATCATGAGCCCCCACTTCTTCTAGCGACCCAACATGGATTGGTTTTTCGACCCGCAGATTTGGGCAGCGCTGCTGACCCTCGCCAGCCTGGAAATCGTGCTGGGCATCGACAACATCATTTTCCTCACCATCATGGTGAACAAGCTGCCGCCCGAACAGCGCGAACGCGCGCGCATCATTGGGCTGGCCGCGGCCTGCCTGATGCGCATCGCTCTGCTGCTGTCACTGGCGTTCCTTGCGCGCCTGACCGCGCCGCTGTTCACCATCCTGGGCGAAGCCATTTCCGGTCGCGACCTGGTGCTGATACTCGGCGGGCTGTTCCTGATGGCCAAGAGCACCTTCGAGTTGCACGAGCAGGTCGAGGACGACCATGAGAGCGCGGAATTCGCCATCGGCAAGGCGATCGCAAGTTTCTCCTCGGTGATCGTCCAGATCATGATCGTCGACATCGTGTTCTCGCTGGACTCGGTAATCACCGCCGTCGGCATGACCCAGAACATCCCGGTGATGGTCGCCGCGATCGTGATTGCGGTGGGCGTGATGATGTTTTTCGCAGGCCCTGTGGGACGGTTCGTGGACCAGCATCCGACGCTGAAGGTGCTGGCACTGTCCTTCCTGATCCTGATCGGGATGGCGCTGGTGGCCGAGGGTCTGGATGTGCACGTGCCCAAGGCCTACCTGTACTTCGCGATGGCGTTCTCGGTGGGCGTTGAAATGCTAAATTTGCGGCTGCGCGGAAACAAGCGGCGGTCCGCGCCGACCAAACGCTGACCGGTGGCGAACTCACCGTGAAACGGGAGACGGAAATGGCCACAGGATTACGCCGGGCACTACTTCCGGTTTGCCTGCTGGCCGGCATGACGGCCGCGGCCGCGGAAGCCGAGGTTCGGGTCGTCACCGCCACCGATGTCAGGGCCGGCCCCGGGGCATTCCATCAGCAGAGCTTGCGCCTGCTTCCGGGGGCCACGATCAAGCCGGTCGAGCAACGCGGCGGCTGGGTGCTGGCCGAAGTGCAATCCAGACGCGGCTGGATTCCGGCCTACACCCTCGAATCCACGCCCTCCGGCTGGGCCGGGCAGACGGTGCGCACGTTTTCCAAAAGCCTGTTGCGCTCTCTGTCATCCATGTTGCAGGCCCGTCCGGACCGGGCCCGCTATCTGACCACCGCCCAGGCCAGCCTGGGGATACGTGGCTTCGCCGGCGCCTACGCCAGCCATCGTGGGCAGAAGCCCGAGTCGGTGGATGCCTCGCTGTGGGAGGCCAGCGCATTCCCGGTCGCCGACTACCAAGGTTTCGTCGCCAAGCGGTTTTCCGGCCGCGACTGGGAGGCGCTGAAGCGACGGCTGCCGCTGGACCGCCCGGCGCCGCTGCCGGACCCGGATGCCGACCGCCTGGGCGCTGCGCTCGCCACGGCATTGGCGCGCGAAAACCGCCTGCGCCGCGATCCGGCGCTGGAAGCCTATCTCAGCCTGATCGCGACGCTGGTGGCCGAGAGTTCGCACGCCTACGAACTGCCAGTGCGCGTCTACCTGATCGACAGCCCGAAGACTCTGGGTTTTGTGACGCCCAACGGCATCGTGTTCGTGTCCACGGGCGCGCTGCGCAAGATGCGCAGCGAGGCCGAGTTCGCGTTCTTTGTCGGGCACGAGATCGCGCACATCGCGTTCGGCCACGGCCCGCGCAAATTGCAGCGTGACGAGTCGCGCCAACGCGAGGCGGGCGCCTTTGAGGAAATGGAGAGCGACCTGGGCTGGGACGAGCGCACCGACGACAAGTACGTGCGCACCAGCCAGGAACTGACGGAGATGGCCGACCAGATCCACGAGTACTTCCAGAGCGAATCCAACGATGCGGACGAACTGCAGGCCGATTACTGGGGCCTGATCTATGCCGCGCGCGCCGGTTACGTGCCGGAAGCGGCTGAAAGCGTCTTGCTGCGCATCGCCGCCGAAAAGGCGCCGGCCACGGACTCAAAACTTCTGTGGCGCGGTGTGGATGCCGGTCCGCGGCTGCAGCAGGTGCGGCGGGTGGTGACCACGGTCACCGTCGAGCGCAGCGAATTCCGCAGCTTCGAGGCCGAATTCCAGGCCCAAACGGGCGTTCAGAGGCCCGCCGCAGACTAAGCCCAGCTCGCCGCCGCGGATCAGCGAGTCCGATTGTTCGGCCGCGACGGCAAGCGTATATTCCGGATGCCGCCAGAATGGCGGCGCACGGGAGGTCACAAGTGAAGAAAACGATTTCGGGAATGGCGGCGCTAGCTTCAATCACGCTGCTCGCGGCACTGCCAGCGACGGCGGCGCCACCGCCGGCCGCTGCCAAGACCACGACGGTCAAGGCGGCGCCGGCGAGTAGCGCGACGGGCGTCGGGCAGGGCGATTTTGAGTTCACGGTATTTGGATTGTTCATTTCGCCCGACGACGGCGACTCGATCACCTTGCTGGGAACGTCGGGGGGCTATTACTTCGCCGACAACATCGTTGCGAAGGCCAGCCTGTTCCTGGTGGAATCCGGAGGCAGCCGGACTGGCGAGATGGGGCTGGGCGGCGACTACCTGTTCAGCTCCTTCAAACCGGCGGCCATCAATACGCCGTTTGTGCCGTACGCGGGGGCTTCCTTCCTCATCGGCATTGGCGACGGCGAGAGCTTCCCGGAGATTCACGGCGGACTGAAGCAGTTTATTGGCGAACGGGTCTCGGTGAATTACGAATTGCAGCGGTGGTTGGGAGACTTCAAGAGCACCAACCTGCTGGCGCAGTTGAGCTTTTACTTCTGATTCTGGACCGATCCGGCCGCGACGAATCGCGGCCGGGTTTTTCGCGCAAGGAGCAGGGATGAATACGAACGTGGCGGCTGCGCTCATCGTGATAACGACAATGACGGGCTGTGCAAGTCAGCCGCCGGAGTGGGTGATCAACCCGAAGGCCGAAGGTGGATTCGCCGCCACGGAGTGTTCGCCAGACAGCGGCAACATGTCCCTGGACCGGCAACTGGTGGTGGCCAAGGCGCGCGCCGAAATCGCCAAGCAGGTTGAGTTGCGGGTGGCGGCGATGGACAAGACTTACACCCGGCTGGCCGAACAACAATCGTCGGTAGGCGGCGAATCCGCGCCTGGGACCCGCGCATTGGAGACGGCGTTCGAGAGCGTGTCCAAACAGGTGGCCGAGCAAACCTTGTCCGGCCTGAGTCCGGCCCGCGTCGAGTACGTCGAGCTCAGCGACCGCCGCCAGCTCTGCGCGATGATCTCGATTCCCCGGCCGAAGACCCGCGAGATCTTTGACCGCGCGGTCCAGTCCGCAGGCCTTGCGCCCAACGCACCGGTCCAGGAAGCGCTGTATCAGGAATTCGCGGCGCCCGGCGCCAAGTAACGGCGCGCCCGTGATCTCGGCGAGCTCCGCGCGGGCGTGGTCCCTGCTGCTGGCGGTGGTGTTCGTACCGGCCGCGTCGGCAGAATGTGATTTCCTGCCCAAGTCGGCGGCGCCGGTCTGGGTGACCGGGGCTCCGGGTGAAGCCGGGTTTTACACCGGCGTGGGGCAGGCGCCGGCAGACAACGACACCGCCCCGCAGGGGCTGGAGCGCGCCAAGCAGGCCGCGCTGCGCGACCTGGCCGGGAATATTGAAGTGTTCGTGCGCAATGAGTTGCGCGTGCAGGAAACCGCCGCCGGCGCGCCGGGCGAATTGCAGTCGCGCATCGAGGTGGAGTCCAGCACCGAAACCGCCGCCAGCGCCCTGCTGGGCGATGTACAAACCGACGGCAGCTGGCTGGATCGCAAGGCCTGCGTGGTGTGGACCCGGGTCAAGATCGAAGAGAAGGTGGTCAAGGCGCTGCAAAAAAAGCAGACCGAGCTGACCAGGCTGAAAGTGCTCAACGCACTGGTGCAGGCGGCCGAGGACAGTGCCAGCGCGATCGAGGGTCGCGAGAAGGCACTCGAGCAGGCGGCGGCCCTGTATCCGCGAATTGATTATTCGTTTGCGACCGACGGCAGCAATGAAAGTTATTTTCGCGGCGCCATCGAGCGACTGCGCGGAACCCTGGCGAAAGCGCGCGGCCGATTCGACATCAATGCCCGCGAATTCGCTGCGGCCGAGGAGGGACTGCAGCGCGCTCGTCGCGAGCCGGGCATTGCCGAGCAGGCGCGGCTGGCCACCGGCGCACGCGACCTGCTGGTGCGGGTTGCCGCCAGCGCCCCGTATAACACCGCGCCGGAGTACTGGCCGGAGCGCGCGACCTGGGCGCTGGCCGAGTTCGAGCGCGATACCGGCAATCCCTGCGAAGCGCGCCACCTGTTGCGCGAGCTGGCGCAGCGCTCGACGTCCGCCGAATGGCAGGGGCGCGCCCAGCAGGCGTCGCTGGCGGCCTGTGGAGCGGAGCAACGACAGGCACAGGCTTTCCGGCGCCTGGTCTATGGCCGCGAAGTGCAACTCCTCTGTGTGTACCAATTGGGCGCGAAGGCCGCTGCCTGGGACCGGGCCTGCGCCGACGCCCAGGCCCTGCTGAGTGGAAGTGGCGCCTTGCAGGTGCGCGTCCCCAAAGCGTCGGCGGCGCAGCAGGCGGCGTGGGCCGGGCAGTGCCGGAGCGGTTGCGCGGAAGCAAGCCTGCGCAAGGGTATCGTGGTCGTGCTCTACGCCCAGGGTGCGATGGCCAGGCGCAAGAACGCCGAGAATCCGATGGGCGCTGACCATCAGTACAAAGGGCAGGTCAACAGTTACGTGCTCGACGACGGGCGCAGTGGCTTCAGTGACCAGTACAACGGCATCGGGGGCTGGAACCCGGTGTCGCCGGAAATGGCCCTGGACGTGCTCGCGATCCAGGCTGGCCGCCGATTCCGCGACAAGGCGACCGCGCATTACGCGGCCGAGTGAGCGCATGAGGACCGGAGCGGCCCTGCTGCTGTCGCTGACCGCGGTGTTGGCGCGGGCGGGCGAGACCGACGCTCCAAAAATGGAGTTCAGTCGCGTTGCCGTGCTGGTCTACCCGCAATCGGCCGGCGCCAAGACGATCGCTGGCTCGGCGCAGGCGCGACTGGAGCAAATCCTGCTCGACAACGGCATCGAGGTTACCGATCGGGACGAATCGGCGAAGATCAAGAACATCTGGAAGAAGCTTGAGGACCCGGGCTACTTCATTAGCGCCGACGATTTCGTCAATAACGCACAAAAATTCGGCCTCGATGGAATCGCCCGCCTTTACCTGGGCGCCGACGTGACCCAGGTGATGGACGGGTTCTACTCCGCCACCGCGCAGGCCGACGTTCGGCTGGTGGACGAGCAGGCCAAGGTCAGCGCCCATACCTCCTACCCGATGGGCGCTCCGGGTCGCCCGCCGTCCGACGGCCTGACCGCACAGGCGGCGATGCTCAACGCCGTCCAGCGGGCCGTGGATGAGGCGGCGCAGGAGCTCGGACTTTCGGTCTCCGAACCCGCCAGCCCGCGGGCGATGGCCTTCCAGCTCGAAGGACCGATGGAGGCGGCGCGCGGCGCGCAGGTCATGAGCCGACCGCCGCGCGACCTGGGCGCGTCATTCGTCGAACTGGCGCCGCTGGCCAGCGGACGCAACACCACCGAGGAAATCACCTGCGCCGACCTGGCTCCGGGCGGCGATGTCGCGGTGGTTGGCGGCTCCCTGAGCCAAATGGCGGGCCGCTACATGATGTTCGGCTCGCGAGTGCACCTGTTGGACCTTGCACAGGAGCGCGAGATCACCGTCTTTACGACCCGCGAGCTGGGGCGCAAGCCGAAAGAGCATCGTGGCAGCTCCAAGGTTCTCGACTGCCTGTTCGTCCACTCCTGGCGCTACCTCGCCGCCGTTACCGGCGACGTGTTGTCGCTGTGGGACACCGAACGCGGCCTGAACCTGGCCGAGGTGTTGCTGCCCTTCGGCACTGACGCGGCGAACCTGGAACTGCTTCGCGGCGGCGACGGCCTGTACCTGCGCGTGCAGGGCGATGACAAGCAGCAGGCCCTGTACCACTTGCGCAGCGGAACCCGCGATCGGCAAAAATAGTCCGCGCGCCACAATTCCCGATACTCCGGTGTGCGGCGCCCGCTAAAATGGCGGATGGATGACGCCGCACTGATTGTTGAAGGCCTGAACCCCGCCCAGCACCAGGCGGTCACCGCCCCGCCCGAGCACCGATTGGTGCTGGCCGGCGCCGGCTCGGGCAAGACCCGGGTGCTGGTGCACCGCATCGCCTGGCTGGTGGCCCAGGAGGGCGTCTCCCCGCACTCACTGCTGGCCGTCACCTTCACCAACAAGGCGGCCGGCGAAATGCGCTCGCGGCTGGAGCGTCTGATCAACGTCCCGGTGCGCAACCTTTGGGTCGGCACCTTCCACGGCATCGCGCATCGAATGCTGCGCCTGCACTGGCGCGAGGCGAACCTTCCACAAAACTTCCAGATCCTGGACGCCGACGACCAGCAACGCCTGGTCAAGCGGGTATTGAAAAACCTCGACCTGCCCGAGGACCAGTGGGTGCCACGGGCGGTTACCGCCTTTATCAATGGCCAGAAGGAAGACGGCAAGCGGCCGCGAAATCCCGGCGACGGCGCCGACTTCTCGTTGCGCCAGATGCAGCGGATCTACGCTGCCTACCAATCGGCCTGCGACCAGGCGGGCTTGGTGGATTTCACCGAGTTGTTGCTGCGCGCCTTTGAGCTGTGCCGCGACAACGCCGAAATCCAGGGCCACTACCGACGCCGCTTCCGGCATCTGCTGGTCGACGAGTTTCAGGACACCAATTCACTGCAGTACGACTGGCTCAAGCTGCTGGCCGGGTCCGAGGGCATCGTGTTCTGCGTGGGCGATGATGACCAGTCGATCTACTCCTGGCGCGGCGCCAAGGTCGAGAACATGGTTTCACTGGCGCGTGATTTCCGTGGCGCGCAGATTGTGAAGCTGGAGCAGAACTACCGCTCCACCGGCACCATCCTGGAAGCCGCCAACGGCCTGATCGCGAAGAATTCCGGGCGCATTGGAAAGAAGCTGTGGACCGAGGCCGGCAATGGCGAACAGATCCAGCTCTACGCCGCCTTCAATGAATATGACGAAGCCGAGTTCGTCATTAACCGACTGCGCGAGTTTCACGGGCGTGGCCGCAACTGGGCCGACCAGGCCATTCTGTATCGCACGTCGGCGCAGTCGCGAATTTTTGAAGAGTCCCTGATCCGCGAGCGCATTCCGTACAAGATTTACGGCGGCCTGCGCTTTTTCGAGCGAATGGAGGTCAAGGACGCGCTGGCCTACATGCGCCTGCTGGCCAACCGCCAGGACGACGCGGCGTTCGAGCGTGTCGTGAACCTGCCGACCCGCGGCATCGGCGCCACCACGTTGGAAAAGCTACGGGCCATCGCCAAGGAAAGCGCCGGTTCGCTATGGACCGCGGCCCGCGAGGGCGCCTCGGCGCTGGGCCGCAGTGCCGGCAACCTCGGCCAATTCCTGGCCTTGATCGACGTCATGTCGAACGAAACCGCCGGCCTGCCGTTGTCGCAGGCAACGGAAGTTGCGATTGAGCGATCCGGATTGCGCGACCACTACCGCAAGGAGCGCGGCGAGCAAGCCGAGGCGCGGCTGGAGAACCTTGACGAGTTGGTCAACGCGGCGCGCAGTTTTGAGGAGCCGGACGAGGAGGGCATGGATCCGCTCAGCGCCTTCCTCAGTCACGCCGCGCTGGAGGCCGGCGAGCGTCAGGCCGGTAGCGGCGATGACTGCGTGCAAATCATGACCCTGCACTCGGCCAAAGGCCTGGAGTTTCCGGTGGTGTACCTGGTGGGGATGGAGCAAGGCCTGTTCCCGCATCAACGTTCGCTGGACGACGGCGATGTTGCCGAGGAGCGCCGTCTTTGTTACGTCGGCTTGACCCGGGCCCGCGAGCGCCTGTTCCTGTCGCATGCCGAGATCCGGCGCATCCACGGCTCCGAGCACATCGCGCCGCCGTCGCAGTTTCTGCGCGATATCCCGGCCGAGTGCATCTCCGAGACCCGGCCGCGCGCGTCCATCATCCGCCCCGCCTACGCCCAGCAGGCGCGTCGCTACGCGCCCAAGGCTGACAGTCCGTTCCGGGCGCCGGTGTCCGAGCAGCCGGCCACTGGTGGATTGAAGCTGGGCCAGCGGGTGCAGCACCAGAAGTTCGGCGAAGGGACCGTTCTGTCCTTCGACGGCGACGGTGACCGCATGCGAATTGAAGTGCGATTCCGCAACGCCGGCACCAAGTGGCTGATGCTGTCGCTGGCAAAGCTGCAGCCGCTGTAGGCGCGTGCTGAAACTGTTCCGTCGCAAGCCTGCGCCGTTTCCGCCGGTCTGGCGTGAACGGCTGGCCGCGCGGCTGGTGCCGTACCGCCAGCTATCGCCGGAATTGGCCGTTCGCTTTGAGGCGCGCCTGCAGGAATTTTTGGCGCGCAAGAAGTTCTACGGCTGCAACGAGCTGGAGGTCACCGAGGAGATGCGCGTGCTCATCGCCGGCATCGCAACCCTGCTGGTCCTGCGGCCGAATGCGCAGGTGTATCCGCAGCTGCGCTCGATCCTGGTCTATCCACGGGCGTTCTGGGTGCGTCACCAAGAGCCAGACGAGGACGGGCTGGTGTACGAGGATGAAGTCCTGCAGCTGGGCGAATCGCAGGACTGGGGCCGGGTGATCCTGTCCTGGGAGGACGTCGAGGCGGCCCTGGCCGGCGACCCGGTCAACGTCGCCGCGCACGAATTTGCACACCAGCTGGACACCGGCGAAGGTGCCCCCGACCTGCCCGAATACGCGCGCTGGTCGAAGGTCATGCAGGCGGCCTACGACGAGCTGGTCGAGCACGGCTCGAAAGTCCTGGATGACTACGGCAGCGAAGGCCCGGCGGAGTTCTTCGCCGTCGCCACCGAGTCCTATTTCCAGCGCGGGGCGCGGTTGCACCAGCACCATCCAGACCTTTACGCGCTACTGCGCGACTTCTACCTGCTGGAAACCGCCTGAGATAGCGAGTGGCCTGGAGCGGCCGCTCAGTCCGGAACGCGGATCACGTAGGCGCGCATCTGGTTATCCTCCAGCCGGGCGAGTATCGACTGAACCTTTTGCTCCCCGCGTTCCGGGCCGATGCGCACCCGGTACCAGGTCTCGCTGTTGTCGATGGTGATGCTTTCGATCCTGGACTCCATTCCGAGCAGGGCCAGGTTGGCTTTCTGTTGTTCTGCTTCTGAACGCGAATTGAACGAGCCGACCTGGATCAGGTAGCGGTCGCCGGTGCTGGTCGCGGCCGGTGCTTCGGTCGGACTGTCAGGGGTCGCGGCGGGCTTGGACGCGGGCTTGCGTGTTTCCTTGGGCACCACCACTTCGTACTTGGGGAGCAATTCGTAGAAGGAGAAGCGCGACTTCTCCTTCGGCGGAATCTCGATCTTCTTGCGGCCGTTGGCCGGCGGCGTGTCGGCGGCGGCGGTGGTCGGCGCCGGTGCCAGCGGACGACTGATGTAGTAACCGGCCGCGCCGGCCACGCCCATGGCAACGCCGACCAGCAGCCAGATCCAGCCGGGCATGCCGGCCTTGGCGGGCCCGCCGCGGGTCTGGCGGCCGCCTGCATCGCGCTGCACGTAGTCCTTGCCCATGGTCTTAAGCGGCCCTCGGCGCCATCTTATCCGGCGCCGACACGCCGAGCAGTGCAAGGCCGTTGCCGAGCACTTGTCCGGTGGCGGCGACCATGGCGAGGCGCGCGTTGCGCAGCTCCACGTCATCGACCAGAAACTGATGCGCGTTGTACCAGCCGTGGAAGGCGTCCGCGAGGTCGCGCAGGTAGAAGGTAACCATGTGCGGAGCCAGTTGTGCGGCGGCGGCCTGCAGCAATTCCGGATAGCGGTTCAGCTGCGTCAACAGGGCCTTTTCCTGCGGCTCGATCAGCCGGTGCAGGCAGCTTGTTGCCGCGGCTGCGTTCCAGTCCATTCCCCGCTCGGCCGCCTGCCGGAACACGCTGCCAACCCTCGCGGTGGCGTACTGCACGTAGTACACCGGATTGTCGTTGGACTTGGAGCGCGCCAGCTCAATGTCGAACTCCAGGTGCTGGTCGTGCGAGCGCAGCAAGTAGAAAAACCGCGTCTCGTCGCGCCCGGCCTCTCGAATCAAGTCATCGAGGGTGACAAAGTTGCCGCTGCGCTTGCCCATGCGGCCGGACGACAGCGTGACGAACTGCATCAAGGCGACCTTCAGTGCATCCTTGCGCCCGGTCAGGGCCTCGATCGCCGCGCGCACCCTGGCGATGTAGCCGTGGTGGTCCGCGCCCCAGACGTCCAGCAGCGTTTCGTAACCGCGCTCCAGCTTGTCGACGTGATAGGCAAGATCGTTGGCGAAGTAGGTCGCGGCGCCGTCTGCTTTGAACAGCACCCGGTCTTTTTCGTCGCCGGCGTCTTCGGTGCGCAGCCATTGCGCGCCGTCTTTTTCGTAAATGCGGCCGGCGGCCTTGAGCTTTTCCATCGCGAGCGTCACGGCCCCGCCCTGGACCAGCGCCCGCTCGGAATACCACTGGTCGAAGCGGACGCCGAAAGTATCCAGCGTTGCGCGAATCCGGCCCAGCTGCTCGGTCAAGGCGAAATCCAGCAGCGTGGCGTAGTGCGCGCCAAGCATCTGCTTCATGCGCGTCAGCAGCAGATCGACATGGGATTCCTGGGCGCGCTTGATGCTTGCGGCGGTCGCTTCGTCGGCCTCGCCGGTGGCCACCGGCTCTGGTGCGATCCCCGCGAATAATATGGCGGCCGGATGGTGCAAGTCGCGCGCCCCTTCGCTGACGAGTCGCTGGGCCGTCTCACGCACGTATTCGGCGGCGTAGGCCCGCGCCGGAAATTGCACGGTTTCGCCCCGAAGCTCGAGGTAACGCAGCCACACCGACAGCGCCAGCAAGTCCACCTGGCGGCCAGCGTCGTTGATGTAGTACTCGCGGTGCACCTCGAAGCCGGAGGCTTCAAGAATGTTGGCGACCGAGTCGCCGTAGGCGGCGCCGCGTCCGTGGCCGACATGCAGCGGTCCGGTGGGATTGGCGGAGACAAATTCCACCATCACCTTGCCCCGGCCCTTCGCCGTGCAGCCGAACCTTGCCTTGGCCGCCAGGATTTCCGGGATCACGGCCTGGAGGGCGTCAGCGGCGAGGAAAAAGTTGATGAATCCGGGGCCGGCGATCTCAACCTTCAGCACCCGTTTCGAGGCAGGAAGGCTTTTGACGATCAGTTCGGCGACCGCGCGCGGCGGCTTGCCCAGCGGCTTGGCCAGCGCCAGTGCCACATTGGTCGCAAAGTCCCCGTGCTGGGTGTCCTTGGCCGCCTCGATGGCGATGACCTCGGGCACGGGCACGTCGCTGCCGGCCAGGACCGACTCCAGGGCAGTACGAACCAGTGATTGCAGGTGCGGTTTCACGACGCGGCGACCGGTCGAAAAAGGGTCGAGAGTTTACAGCGTCGAATCGGCCTTCGCGAAAGACGGGCCGCGTGGATTTCTGCAGGCAGGCTCAGAACAGGTCAACCGGGTCCACGTCCACCGACCAGCGCACCTTGCGCGAGGTGGCCAGGGCATCCAGTTCCGGGACCCAGGCCGCGAGCGCCTTTTGCAGCGCTGCGCGCGAGCCCGACTGCAACAGGATCTGTGCGCGAAAGCGTCCGGCGAGCTTTTCCATCGGCGCCGGTACCGGGCCCATGACCGCGAGTTGGCTGGAGTCAGGCAATTGCTTGCGCGCCTCGGTCAGGAAGCGCAGCGGCTGGGCGGCGTCGGCCGCTTCGGCCCGCAATACCGCCAGGTGGCTGAATGGCGGCAGGCCGGACTCGCGGCGCTGCTCCAGCAAGGCCTCGCAAAAGGCGCGGTATCCTGACTCCAGCAACTTGCGCAGCATCGGGTTGTGCGGCTCGTGGGTCTGCAGGTAGACCTCGCCCGGCTTTTCGGCCCGCCCCGCCCGCCCGGAGACCTGAGTGACCAGCTGCGCCATGCGCTCCAGTGCGCGAAAGTCGGCGCCGTACAGCGCCGAGTCAATGTCGAGGATGCCGACCAGCGACAGGCCGGCAAAGTCGTGACCCTTGGCCAGCATCTGGGTGCCGACCAGGATGTGGATGGCGCCGGAGCGGATTTCCGCGAGCAACCGCTCCAGCTCGCCGCGCTTGCGCATGCGGTCGGAGTCAAAGCGCTCAACCCTGTGATCTGGAAACGCCGCGCGCAGGCCGCTTTCCACCCGCTCGGTGCCCTCGCCGACGGGCATCAGCGCGCGCGAGTCGCACTGCGCGCACTTCACCGGAACGGCTTGTTGCGCGCCGCAGTGGTGGCAGATCAGGCGGCCACGGCTGCGGTGCAAGGTCAGGCGGGCGTCGCAGTGCTTGCAGGGCGCCTGCCAGCCGCAGTCATGGCACAGCAGCACCGGCGCATAGCCGCGCCGGTTGATGAACACCAATGCCTGGCCGCCGTCCTTGAGGTGCCGGCCGATGGCGTCGAACAGCGGTGGGGAAATTCCATGGCTCAATGGCCGGCTGCGCACGTCGAGCTGACGTATTGTCGGCGGCGCGGCGCTGTGGATGCGGCGGGTGAGCTGTGCGTGCCGGTAGCGGCCGGTCCTGACGTTGTGCAGGGTTTCCAGTGCCGGTGTGGCGCTGCCAAGGATCACCGGGATGCCGAGCTTGCGCGCCCGCACGATGAGCAAGTCGCGAGCCGAGTAGCGCAAGCCGTCCTGCTGCTTGTAGGAGCCGTCGTGCTCCTCATCGATGATGACCAGGCCGAGGTCGCGGAAGGGCAGGAAGGCCGCCGAGCGGGTACCGACCACCACCGGTGCAAGTCCGGCGCGGGCTCGCAGCCAGACTTGCACGCGCTCGCTGTCGACCATCGCCGAGTGATAGCGCTCAACACGCGAGCCAAAGCGTGCGGCGAATCGCTCGGCCAGTTGTGGCGTGAGGCCGATCTCGGGTGCGAGAACCAGCACCTGTTTTCCTTCGGCAATGGTCTCGGCCGCGCGGCGCAGGTACAGCTCGGTCTTGCCGCTGCCGGTCACCCCTTCCAGCAGGGTGACATCGAATTTCCCGTCGACAGGAGGGCGCAGCGAGTCGAGCGCCGCGGCTTGCTCGCCGGTCAGTGTCGGCGGGATCTCAGCGACGGCCGGTTCGGCGCCAGGTTCGGACGTAAAGCTCGCCACCCACTCCTTCTCGACGGCGACGCGAAGTACCGCGGCAGTAACCGTTTCCATCGCCTCGCGGGCCAGCGGATGCCGGAGCAAGGCCTCCAGCAAGCCGCGCTGGGCACGTGCGCGGGCCGACAGCGTTTCCAGTGCGACGCGCCCGGCGGCCGTGATCCGGAACAGGCTGGGCTGTGAGAGCGCAACCAGCCGGCCCTGGCGAAGCGCCGGGGGCATGGCGTTGAGCAGCACTTCTCCGATCGGGTGCTGGTAGTAGTCCGCCGCCCACCGACACAGCTCCAGAAGTTCAACTGGAAGCAGTGGCGCTTCGTCGATGACTTCGGTCAGCGGTCGCAGCTTGCGGCTGCCGCTCGGCGCGACCGGTGGGCCCATCACCACGCCGATCAGCTCGCGGCGCCCGAACGGCACGCGCACGCGCTGGCCGGGAAGAATTTTCGGAGTGGATAAATCTTGGCCAACGCTCGCCGCAAGGCTGTAGTCAAAGCAGCTGTACAGAGGGACGGGGAGCGCGACCGAAACCGAGCGAACGCTCACGCCGGGACCCCTGCAGCCTGTGGATAACACTGTGGAAAAAGCCGGTTTTTTCCGGCCGGCCCGGGGCACGCCGGGGCGAGGTGCTTTTTGGACAGCGCGGACTTGGTTATATTCACTGATCTATCAATACGTTACAGCAACATTCGGAGAGAGCTACTCACGCATGTATTGACACCACACTGGAGGCTGTGGTCCGAGGCTCTGTGCATAAGCGCTACTTCGGAGCTCGGCGGCCGGAACCATAGCACGGGGCGGAAACCCGCCCGGGGAGACCGGAACGTCAATTTTTCGACGGTGGTTCCAGGCGCCGGATCAGGGCAATCCAGGCCGGCGACAGCAACCGCGTCGGGTCGTAATGCATGACGCCATTCCAGGCGCGCCGACGAGTTAGGCAGGTGCAGACCCCCGCCGCTACACTGGCGCCGCCCAAAAACATGACGTGCGTTCGGAGGGAGGACAGCATGAAACGGCACCGCTTCCAGTTGGTTGTCACGGCACTGGCCGCGACGGTAGCCGCCTGCGGCAAGCCCGCGCCGGAGTCGGCAAGCGCCGCTACCCCGGGCATCGACATCGCCCGCAAGGTGATTACGGTCGGCATGCTGAATGACGAAAGTGGCCCGGTGGCAGCCATTGGCCGACCCTACGCGGTCGGCAAGCGAATCCTGCAAAAGCAGGTCAACGCCGGCGGCAGCGGCTTGCTGCCCGAGGGCTGGAGCCTGGAATACGTCGAGCGCGACCACGGCTACAACCCGCAGCGTTCGGTGCAGCTGTTCAATGAAATCCGCGAGCGGGTGCTTTTCATCGGCACCAGTTTCGGCACGCCCAACACGCTGCCGCTGCGGCCGCTGCTGGAGCGCAACCGGATCGTCGCCTTTCCGGCCTCGCTGTCGTCAAAGATGTACGAATTCGAGTACACCCCGCCACTCGCCCCGTCCTACAAGATCGAAGCGATGCGCGGCCTCGACTTTGCAGTCGCCAAGGCCGGCGGTGCCGACAAGTTGAAGCTCGGCCTGGTTTACCAGCAGGACGATTACGGGCTCGATGGCCTGGAATCGGTGACCGAGTCTGCGCGTCAGCTGGGCGTGGCGATCGTCAGCACCCAGACCTATGCCGCGGGCCAGCCGGATTACACCGCGCTGGTGGCGGCACTCAAGCAAGCCGGCGCCACGCACGTGATCATGACCGCCGTGCCCAGCGCAACGGGGCCGATCCTCGGCATCGCCGCCCAGCTCGATTACAAGCCGGTATGGATCGGAAATTCGCCATCGTGGATCGACCGGTTTTTCGACCCGAAGGTGGTGCCGGCGACGATCTTCGACAACTATTACTGGGTCATGAGCACCGCCTATTGGGGCGAAGACGTGCCGTTCATGAAGCCCTTTCTCGACGCCTACGCAAAATACGGGCGGGAGCTGGCGGCGCCGGATTACTACGTGATGGCCTCTTACTCGCAGGGACTGACGCAGGTTGAGGTGGCGCGGCGCATGATCGAATCCGGCGAGCTGTCGCGGGCTGGATACCTGAAGGCCTTGCACGGCCTGAAGGACTACGACACCCAGGGCGTCATTGCCGAATCGCCAGATTTCAGCAAGCTGCCCTACCAGGCAGGCACCCAGTCGCGGGTCCTCAAGCCGGATTTCGCCAAGCGGTCCTGGACCGTCGCCGGCGACTACGCCACGCCGATTACTTTCAAGGCCCCGCAGTAACAGATGCTGCGGGTCACCGGCCTGGAGGTCGTCTACCACTCCGTTGCCCGAGTTGTTTCGGGCCTGAGCCTGGCGGTGCCCGCCGGCCAGATCGTGGCGCTGCTGGGACCCAATGGCGCTGGCAAGACGACGGTGCTGCGCGCCATCACCGGCCTGCTGCGGCTGCACGAAGGGGCGATCACCAAGGGCCGCATCGAGATTGACGGCAAGGACGTCACCGGACGGCGACCCGAGGACATCGTGCGGCGAGGGCTGGCGCAGGTGATGGAAGCCCGGCGCATCTTTATCGAGCTGACGGTCGACGAAAACCTGCGGGCCGGAGCCTACAACCGGCGCGACGACTGGGTGGCCGACCTCGAACGCATGTACGCGCAGTTCCCGCAGCTCGCCGAACGTCGCCACCAGACGGCGGGCCTGCTGTCCGGCGGCGAACAACAGATGCTGGCCATCGGCCGCGCCCTGATGACGCGGCCGCGGCTGTTGCTGCTCGACGAGCCCTCGCTGGGCCTGTCGCCACGCCTGACCGCCGAGATCGCGGAACTGATTGCGAACATTCGCGCCCAGGGTGTCAGCGTGCTGCTGGTGGAGCAGAACGCGCAGATGGCGCTGTCTCTGGCCGACCACGGCTACATCCTCGAGAATGGACGCTGCGTGCTGGACGGCACGGCTCCCGAATTGCGCGAGGATCCCGACGTGCGCGAGTTCTACCTCGGCATGGGCGGCGGCGGGCGCAAGAACTACCGCGACGTAAAACGATACACCCGCAAAAAGCGCTGGCTCTCATGACCCCGGCCCTGCTTGAACTGTCCGACATCAGCTTGCACTTCGCCGGCCTGACGGCGCTGGACCGGGTGTCGCTGGCGGTACCGCGCGGCTCCCTGTTCGCCGTGATCGGACCCAACGGTGCCGGCAAGACCTCGCTGTTCAACTGCATCTCCGGTGTGTATCGCCCGCAATCCGGTGACATCCGGCTGGACGGCAAGAGTGTGCTCGGCCAGAGGCCGCACGCCATCGCCGCTCGCGGCGTCGCGCGGATGTTCCAGAACCTGGCGCTGTTTGAGAACCTGACCACGCTGCAAAACCTGCAGGTCGGTGCACACCACGGTTTCACCTCGACCTGGTGGCAGGACTTGTTGTGGACCGGTACGGCGCGGGCCCAGGAAGTGGCCTCGCGCGAACAGGCCGAACAGGTGCTGGAGTTCCTTGAGCTGGAGCGCTGGCGGCATTACCCGGTCGGGCTGTTGCCTTATGGCGTGCGCAAGCGCATCGAGCTGGGCCGCGCCCTGTGCATGAAGCCGCAATTGCTGTTGCTGGACGAACCGGCGGCCGGACTCAACCGCGAGGAAACCGAGGAGCTGGCGACTTTCCTGCTCGACATCCGCTCCGAACTTGGGGTTACGCAGCTGCTGATTGAGCACGAGCTGTCGCTGGTGATGGACCTGGCCGACCGCATCGCGGTGCTGGACTTCGGCTGCAAGATCGCCGAGGGAGAACCCGAGGCAGTACGTGGCGATCCGCGTGTCCAGGAAGCCTATTTGGGCAAGGCGAACCCCGAAGTCCCTGCGACGGGAACCGCATGAGCCTGCGACCGCTGGACACCGAGCTTGGGCAACGCCTCGGCCATACCCTGCCCGGACGCGTGGCGGTTTTCGCGCACCACTGGCCGGACCGCGTCGCCCTGCGCGAAAAGCATCGCGGCCTGTGGCGTGAAACCAGCTGGCGGCAGTACTTGCAGCAGACGATGGCGGTCGCCGAATCCCTGGCGGCCTGCGGCCTTGCCGCCGGCGACCGCATCGCCATCCTGTCCGATAACCGTCCCGAGTGGCTGTATGCCGACCTCGGCGCGCAGGCGCTGGGCGCCATTGCGGCGGGCATCTACACCACCAATCCGCCGATCGACGTGGCCTACGTGCTCAACCACAGCCGGGCTCGCCTGATCATCTGCGAGGATCAGGAACAGGTCGACAAGGTATTGAGCTCGCCCGAGCCGCTGCCTGACCTGCAGCACATCGTTGTCATCGACCCGGCTGGTACAAAGGGGTATTCGGATACACGCCTGAGCACCTGGGAACGCTTCATCGAGCCGGGCCGGAAGCGTGCGCTGGCCCTGACCGAAGCACAGTTGCACCAGCGGCTGCAGGCGCTGGACGACAAGCAGCCTGCCGTCATCGTCTACACCTCGGGCACCACGGCCCAGCCCAAGGGCGCCCTGCTGACGGCTCACGCCATGCTCTCGCTGAGCGCGGTCTACCTCGATCAGTTTGGCGGCGGTCCCGAGGACTCGCTGCTTTCGTACCTGCCGCTGTGCCATGTCGCGGAAAAAATCTTTACTCAATTCACGCCGCTGTCCAGCGGCGCGGTGGTGCACTTCGGCGAGTCGCTCGAAACCGTGCGGCAGGACCTGGTCGAGGTTGCACCGACCATCTTTCTTGGCGTGCCCCGCATCTGGGAAAAAATCCACTCCGGCATCGAGGTTGGCATCCGCAACAGTTCGCCCGAAAAACGCGCGCTGTTCCGTTGGGCCATGGCCGTGGCGCGCCGTTCGCAGGCCGCCGGCCCCAGGCGCGGCGCGTTGTGGCAGCTGGCCAACGTGCTGGTGCTGCGATCGCTGCGCGAGCGCATGGGTCTGTCGCGTTGCCGCTTCGCCGTCTCCGGCGCCGCACCGATCGCGCCCGAACTCTTGCGCGACTTCCATGCCCTCGGCGTGGAAATCCTCGAGGGTTGGGGCCTGTCCGAAAGCTGCGGCATTTCCCACATCAACCTGCCCGGCGCCTGCCGCATTGGTACCGTCGGCCGGCCGGTGGACGGCGTGGAATGCCGCCTGAGCGATGACGGCGAAGTATTGATCCGCGGGCCGCAGATCTTTTCTGGCTATCTCGACAATGAGCAGGCAACCCGTGACAGCGTGGATCCGGAGGGCTGGCTGCACACCGGCGATCTCGGCAGCATTGATGCGGACGGCTACCTGTCCATCACCGGCCGCAAGAAGGAAATCCTGATCAATGCCGGCGGCAAGAACCTGTCGCCGGTAAAGATCGAGAACGCGCTCAAGACCAGCGCCTATATCAAGGAAGCCGCGGCCGTTGCCGATGGCCGGGCCTACACCACGGCGCTGATCCAGATTGACCCCGACATGGTCGGCGACTGGGCCACGCGCCGGAGCCTGGCGTTCACCTCGTTCGAGGACCTCAGCGCCAATCCGGAAGTGCGCAAGTTGATCAGCGGCGAAGTCCGCCGCATCAACGACCAGATGCTGGCGCGTGTCGAGCAGGTGCGTGCCTTCCAGTTGTTGCCCAAGGAGCTCAGCCAGGATGACGGCGAAGTGACGGCCACCCAGAAGCTCAAGCGCAGGGTGGTGTACGAGAAATTCAGCGCGTTAATTGACGAGATGTACCGTCGCGGGGAAACGGCATGAGCACCTTCCTGCAGTTGACCGTGTCCGGACTGTCGCTGGGCGTGATCTATGCACTGATCGCGCTGGGCTTCGTGGTCATCTACCGCGCTTCGCAGGTGTTCAACTTTGCGCACGGCGACCTGCTGACGTTTGGCGCTTTCTTGATGGTCGCGGCCAGCGGTGCGGGATTGCCCTGGGGGCTGGCGCTGCTGGTGTCGCTGGTCGGCACCGGACTGCTCGCCGCGGCGGTGCAGGAACTGTTGCTGCGACCACTGATTGGCCGGCCGGTGTTCGTGACTGTGATCGTGACCATCTTTATCGGCTTCCTGATTCGAATCGGAATTCTGCTGGTGTGGGGGCCCGAAGGGCAGGGCTTGCCGACGCCCTGGCCAACCGATGGCGCCGTGAGCATTGGAGGTGCGGCGGTGCTGTACAACAGCTTGGCGACTCTGGTGCTGGGCGCCGTGGCGCTGGCGGCGTTCTTCGTCCTCCTGCGCTATTCGCGCATTGGCGTGGCGATGCGGGCGGTGGCACTGGATCCGGAAGCGTCGATGGCGCTGGGGCTGCCGGCGGGAAAGATTCTCGCGCTGACGTGGGGCATCGCCGGCGCCTTCGCGGCGCTCGGCGGCGTGGGACTTTCAATGTTTCCGCGCAGCGTCGAGATCAACCTCGCCTTCGTCGCTCTGTCGGCCTTCCCGGCGGTGTTGGTGGGTGGCCTGGAATCCATGATGGGCGCGGTGGTCGCCGGCCTGCTGCTGGGCGTACTGCAAGTCTGGGCGCAGGGTTACGTCAACCCGTTGCTGGGAACCTTCGGCCACAACTTCCACACCGTATTTCCCTACGTGGTGATGATCGTGTTCCTGATGGTCCGGCCCGAAGGCTTGTTCGGCGCACAGCGGATCAAGAGGGTCTGATGCCGAATCGTCCACTGGCGGTCCGCTACGAAGACGACTTCCGGCTGATGGCCGGGCGCTGGGAGCGTTACGGAATTGTGGCGTTGGCGCTCATCGTGCTGCTGTACCCGCTGCTGGCCGATACCAACTGGGTTACCAACGACAACCTCGCGCTGATCGCCATCGTCGGCAGCACCGCCCTGATG
>JANNAK010000252.1:0-19200 GCA_031384195.1 Gammaproteobacteria bacterium | reverse complement strand
CGGCACCGGCCCGTCGGGGCGCAGCAGGCGGAAGGCGGCGAAGGCCGCGAACAGGTAGGGCACCAGTGTCGCCAGCGTCGCCAGCAGCGTCAGGAAGGTGAACACGCTGATCAGCGGGCCGCTGTAATTGAAGATGATCATCAGCGAGGCCAGCGCGCTGCCGATGACCAGCGAGTTCGCTGGCACGCCGCTGGAATTCTCGCGGCCGGCGAAGGCGGGGAACAAGCCGTCTTGCGCCATTGCTTGCGGCAATTGCCCCTGCAACAGGATCCAGCCGTTGAGCGCGCCGAAGGCACTGATCGCTCCGGTGACGGCCATGACCACGGCACCGGAGCCGCCCCAGACCACGGCGGCGACGTCGGCAAACGGTGCGTTCGACTGGGCCAGCACCGAGGGCGGCACGATGCCCATGGCGGCGGTGCAGATCACCGCGGTCAGCGCCGCCGCGAGCGCCGTGCCGATCAGCGTGGCCTTTGCGACATTGCGGATCGGATCGCCGACGCGGGCCGAGGCCACCGCCGCACTTTCCAGCCCGAGCATCGACCACAGCGCGAGGGTTGCTGCCGCATTGGTCGCCTGAAGTACCGGCTGGCCGGTGGGATTGAAGGGCACGAAGTTGGCCGGTTCGATGTACGAAATGCCCATCAGCATCAGGATCACCAGCGGTGCCGTCTTCAGCAGGCAGGTGAGCATCTGCATATTGCCGGCGCTGCGCACGCCGCGCAGATTGACCAAGGTCAGCGACCAAAGCACGGTCAGCGCCGTCGCCCCCGCCAGCAATGAGGACTGCTGCAGCACCGGGACCAGTGCTGACAGGTAACTGACGACCGCGGTTGCCAGCGCCGCCACGGACACCCAGATTGAAATCCAGTAACACCAGGCCACCGCGAAGCCGGCGGTTTCGCCGAAGGCGATGCGCACGTAGGCATAGATGCCACCCTTGACCGCGCGGGTGCGGCCCAGCCAGGCAAAGGTCAGCGCCAGCAGGATGGCGCCGCCACCGGTGACCACCCAGCCCAGGATGCTGATGCCACCGTAGGGCGCCAGCGTCGCCGGCAACAAAAAGATGCCCGAGCCAATCATGTTGCCCATCACCAGTGCGACCGCCATCGGCAGCGTCAGCAGGCGCTTGTTGTTACCGGTGTTGCTACCGGTGTTGTGTCCGGCGGTCTCGTTCATGAAATTCTCTCAGGAAGCCGTCGCGTACGCCGTGCGCAGCAAGTCGTGGAAATGCTTGACGCCTCTTTCGCGCGATGGCGACAGGCGGCCGCTGACATAACTACCGGAGGCCAGGCCTTTCTGCACGGCCGCACAGATGGTCGCGTCCTCGGCCTGCACCCGATCGCTGAACGCCTGGTCCTGATCCTGCCGCGCCAGAGTCTGCTCATCGGTGGGGAGATCGGCGTAGTAGTAATCAAAATCCACCCGGCAGCGATCAACGCCCAGCGGTATCACGCGATTGGTCTGCAGGCGGCCGGGCAGGATGTTGAGCATGGTGTTGGGGAAGACAAAAAAATAATACGCCCCGCCGTTGCCGTAGAGGCCCGAGGCATCCTCCAGCGGTGCGTGTTGCAGCGAAGACCAGCGGGAACACTCGGTTTGGTAACTGCGGTAATCGAGCAGGCGATTCAATTCCGGATGGATGTGGGGCAGGTGATAGCCCTCCAGATAATTGTCGACGTACACCTTCCAGTTGCAGTCCAGTTCGTACTGCACACGGCGGAAGTAGCGCAAGGGGCGGGAAAAGATTTCCCCGGCGCGCGCCGCGATGCCCTCAAGCACCTCGGATAATCCCGGACCCGCTGCATCAAGCGTTCCAAACACGAGGTCCTGCCAAGCCTCCACCCGGAACCTGGGCAGGCAGATCTTCGAGACCTCAAAGTCCTGTGCCTCCTGCATCTCGGGCGCAGCGCGCAGTTGGCCGTCGAGTGAGTAGGTCCAGCCGTGGTACTTGCAGTGCAGGGCGCGGGCGCCGCGGCCGTTTTCCAGCGCCAGCGGGCCGGCGCGGTGGCGGCACACATTGTGGAGTCCGTGCAGGCACTGTTGCGGGTCGCGGACCACCAACACCGGGGTGCGGCCGATTTGGCTGACCGCGTGGTCGCCGGGTTCGCGCACCAGGTCGGCCGGCGCGAGCAGTTGCCAGCTGCGCGCGAACACACGTTCATGCTCGGCGGCAAGGATCGCCGGGTCGCAGTAAAAATGGGCGGGCAGGGCGTGGGCCCGGTCGGCGGGCTCGACCTTGAGGCTGCGCTGATCAATTCCGGATGGGGGCATGGGGTCGACGCGTTCGGCTGCGGGCAGTATAGGCGGCAGCCAGGACGGTCGCGGTGCCGCTCCGGCACGGCAGGGACATCACCGGTCCGGACCGCGTAGAATTCGCGCCCCGCCCTTTTCTGCAGAGACCGGATTCATGATCAAGCCGCACGGTTCCAACGAACTCAAGCCCCTCATCGTCAGCGATGATGCCCGCCGCAAGACTCTGCTGGTCGAGGCCGAGACGTTGCCGTCGCTGCTGCTGAATTCCGCCGCCGCTGCCAATGCCGTGATGCTGGGTGCCGGCTATTTCAACCCGCTGCCGGGCTACATGAACCTTTCCGATGCGCTGAGCGTGGCGGAGAAAATGCACACAACCGCCGGCCTGTTCTGGCCGGTACCGGTGCTCAACCTGACCCGCGACACCTCGATCAAAGCGGGACAGCGCATCGCCCTGCGTGATCCCAACGTCGATGGCAATCCGGTGCTCGCCGTGATGGACGTCCAGGCGGTCGAGGTCGCCAGCGACGACCAGATCAAGCACATGGCCGAAAAAATCTTCGGCACGCTGGATGCAAAGCATCCGGGCGTGGCCACGTTCATGGATCTGGGCAACAAGGTGCTGTCCGGCCCGATCGAGGTGCTGAACTTCAGTTACTTCCAGGCCGACTTCCCCGACACCTTTCGCACGGCGATGGAAATTCGCGCCGAGATCGCCAAGCGCGGCTGGAACCAGGTCGTGGCCTTCCAGACCCGCAACCCGATGCACCGGGCCCACGAAGAGCTGTGCCGGATGGCGCAGGAACGCCTGGGCGCCGACGGCATCGTGATCCACATGCTGCTGGGCCAGCTCAAGGCCGGTGACATCCCTGCCGACGTCCGCAATGCCTGCATCCAGAAGATGGTCGAAGTCTATTTTCCGGCCAACACCGTGCTGATCACCGGCTATGGTTTCGACATGCTCTACGCCGGACCGCGCGAGGCGGTGCTGCACGCCGTGTTCCGCCAGAACATGGGTGCCACCCACCTGATCGTCGGCCGCGACCATGCCGGCGTCGGCAGCTACTACGGGCCGTTCGACGCGCAGGACATCTTTGCGACCTCGGTGCCCGAGGGCGCGCTGGAAATCGAGATTTTCGGTGCCGACAACACGGCCTGGTCAAAGAAGCTGAACAAGGTGGTAATGATGCGCGAGGCCCCCGGCCACGCGGCCGAAGACTTCGTGAACCTCTCGGGCACCAAGGTGCGCGAGATGCTGGGTCGTGGCGAGGCGTTGCCGCCGGAGTTCGCCCGTCCTGAAGTCGCCGCGGTGCTGATGAAGTACTACCAGACGCTCGACGCCCAGGGGTAGAACAAAGCAGGACCCGCACCCTGCTTTTCCTGGGCGTGTCCTACGTCGCCGGCTGTTCGAGGGCGACGCGGTCGGGGTCGGTGCGGCGCGTCCGGTGGGCGCGCTGCATTTGGCCGGCGAGCCGCTCGGCCTGGATCTTGTTGATGTTCATGAACACGCGGGCAGCGATCCGCGGGTAGCGGCGGCAAATGCGCTCGCGGTCGGCGTCGTCAAAGCGCAGCAGGCGCACCGGGGTCAGCGTGTCCACGTTGGCGGTGCGTTTCTGGCCAAAGTAGCCGGCCTCGCCAAGGACCGCGCCGCGCCGCAAGGTGGCGACATCCATGCGTCCCGCATCGCGCTGGAGCCAGACCGACAGCTCGCCTTCGATCACCACAAACACGTCGCCGCCGGGGTCGCCCTCGGTGATCAGGCGCGTGCCCGCCGGCATGGTTTGCATGTTCGACAGCAGGGCAAAAATCCGGGCCTGTCGCGTCGACAAGCCGGCGAACATCGGGATGGTGGACTGCGGATCGCGACCCAGATTGAGCAGCAGGCTGTCCCACAGCGTGACCACCCGGACGCCGCTCATGAACGCCGGTGTCACGAACACGTCCACCAGCCACGCCGCCACCAGTGTGAACGCCGCCAGCCAGCCGAACAGCACCTGGTTCTGCAATTCACCGGTGACCAGCACCAGGAAGCCGATGGCCAGGATTGCCTTGGTCAGCGTGATGGGCCGCAGCACCGCGGCCAGCGCCTGCACGGCGCCGAGGGTCTCGGAGCCGCTGCGCTTGGCGGCGCTGTTGAATCGCGCGAGATAATGGATGGTGTCGTCCACGGCCAGGCCCAGCACCAGGCACTCGACCAGGCTGGTGGTGGCATTCAGCGACACGCCGCTGATGCCGAGCGCACCGAAGTAGAGGGCGGTTTGCAGGGCGGTCGGCAGCGACGCCTTGAACGCGATGCTGAAGGACGTGAATTGCAGCGCCAGCACCAGGTAAATCATCAGCAAGGCCAGGCCGAGGCTCTGAACCTGGTCGGTGGTCACGGTCTGCACGGATCTTGCGAGCAGCGCGGCGTTGCCGGTGATCCGTGCGGTCACGCCGTCTGGCAGTTCATTGAGTTCCGGTTGCATGCGCTCCATCAGCGCGGAAATGTCGGCGGTGTCGTCCACCCGCAGCCGCAGGCCGATCAGGCTGGAGGAGCGGTCACTGTTCACCACGCCGCGCAGCTCCTCGCCATCGCCAAAGAACAGCAATTGGCGAATCAGGTCGCGCGAGGCGGGGATTGTTTCGCTGTTATGGTCCACGAACAGGCGATGGTGCAGCTTCACGTGATCCACCAGGCCGGTGACGGCGCCGACCTCCGGTTGCTGCTTGAGCCAAATCTGCAACCGGTCCATGGCCCGCAGGATCTTCGGATCGGTGAACGCGTCCGCCGCCTTGCCCTCGAGCACGATGGACATGGGATTGACGCCGCCAATCGCCTGATTGACGGCTTCGTAGTCGGTGCGCACCGGGGCATCGGCCGGGAAAATGCCGACAAACTGGTCGCCGATCCGGATCTGGGTGGCGCTGATGACGGCGAGGACCATGACCACGGCCGCAATCGCCAGGATGCCGCGACGGTTTTTGGTATTGAAGCGGCCCAGCATGGCGCTGCCAGCCTCGAACAGCCGGGTGCCCGGCAATTCGCCGACTGCTTTCCGCCCGGAAAAACACAGCGCTGCCGGAACAAACGTCAGTGCCAGGACGACGCAGAAGAAAACGCCCAACGCTGACAGCCAGGCGAACTCGCGGACGGCGGGCAGCTCGGTGAACGCCAGCGCGAGCAAGCCGATGCAGGTGCAGAAGCCGGTCAGCAGAACCGGCGACGCCACTTCCTTGATCAGCATCGCGGCCAGCTTGCGACGGCTCAGCTCGAAGTGCCCGCGCAACAGCGTCTCAAATTCCGACAGGACGTGGGCGCAGTAGGCCAGACCCATGGTCACCAGCAGCGGCGGCACCAGGCTGGTGATGAGGTTCAGGGGCCGGTCGGCGACGCACAGTGCCGCCATCGTCCAGAGCAATGAGAGCACGATGGTCGCCAGCGGCAACAGGACGCCGCGCCAGCTGCGGAACGCCAGGGCCAGGATTCCGGTCAGCAGGATAACGATGGCCGGCACGGCCCAGCGCAATTGCCGCAATACCGAGCGGCTGGTTTCGGCGCGGATGATCGGGGCGCCCGTCACCCAGACCTCAATTCCGTCAGCCTGGAACGCCTTGGCCACGGCCCGGACGCGCTCGGCCAGCTGCCGCTCCAGCATCTCGCGATCGGACATTCGCTCAAGCGCGATCGCCAGCGAGGTGGAGCGGCCGTCGGCCGAAACCACGTTGCCGCGCAGCAGCGGGTTTTCCGCCACCCGCGCCCGAAGGCGGCCGGGCAGTTCCGGATCGTTGAGTTCCTCGGGCCGAACGCGCTCGACCCGGACGCCGTCCTCAAGCACTTCGGCCAGCGGCACCGAGGTGAGGGAGGAGACCTTCGCCACGCCGTCCACCGCGCCCAGCGCACGGGTCAGCTTGTCGACCCGCCGCAGGGTGTCGAGGGCGTAGGCGTCCTTGCTGCGCAACACCACCAGCACGGCGTCCTCGTGGCCGAAACGACGGCGCACCACGTCGTCGTACTGCCGGTCGGGACTGGCCTGCGCGACCAGCGGATCCAGCGAGGGATCCACCCGCAGCCGGGTGCTGCCGGAATTGAAGTCGAGTAGCCCGGCAAGCGCCAGCACCGTCGCCACGGCCGTGGCGATCAGCACCTTTCCGGCGTGGGCGGTGAGGGCCTCCGCGAGCCGCGCGGACCGGGACTCCGGCGCTGTGGCGCCCGCGTCCACCGCGCTGGCCGCAGTCACGTCCTCAGCCGGTCAGCAATCCCCGCTTACTCGTACGGTTCGTAGAACCGTTTTGCGTCGAACAATCGTTCCGGCAGTCGCTCCATGACGCTGAAGTCCGACAGCGCCAGCACGGTCTTGGTGCCTTCGCGATGGTCATTCATGGTGTAGCCCAGCACCAGCCAGTACGAGTCGGCGGACAGGATGCTGGCCGGGTCGGCGACCAGGCTCTTGCGCGGCTTGTCGCCCTTCTCGAAGAACTCGCTCTTCAGCAGGACGCAGGTCTCCTGGTCGATGGACGACAAGACGCGGCTGTAGCCGCCATCCTCCTTCGAGGTGGTCTCCAGCACAAACGCATTCCGGCCGGATACCTTGGCATCCGGCAGGCGCGTGGCCTTGGCGGTGGAGACCAAGCCCAATACCTGCTTGATCTCGCCGTAGCTGACGTCGGTGCCCCACATCGGCTCGGACATGTTCTTGCCGGTGATCTTCAGCGCACGGTCCGCGCCGGGGAAATAGAAGTGCACGTCCTCGTGTCCGCCGGAGACGGTCAGCAGGTAGGCCGAACCGGCGATCGCCATCGGCTCGGTCAGACGCAGGGAAATGCGCGGTTCACCTTTGGCGGTCGGCTTCCAGAAAAAACGCATCTTCAGCGTGCGCGACTTGCCCTCACGGTCGGTCGGCACGGCGGTCAGGTCGCGCAGGGCACCCTTGTTGACGAGGTTCTTTCCGGCGCAGTCGTTGATTTGCGAGACCGACCAGGCGGCCTTGTCGGCGGGGGGAGCGGCGGTCACGGCGAGCGACGCGGTGGCCAGGGCGATGCCGGCGACGGTAAGGATTGTTTTCATTATTGCCTTCTCCCGGTTCGACTGTTTGGACTCAGGCGGGCAGTTTAGTCGGAACTGAGCGCCGGCTCCATCCGGGACGCCGCCGAGCGGGACAGGAGCAGGTATACCGCCGGCACGATGAACAGGGTGAACAGGGTCCCGACCAGCAGTCCGCCGACGATCGCAACGCCAATCTGTTGGCGCGATTCGGCGCCCGCGCCGGAGGCGATGGCCAGTGGCACGGCGCCAAGCACCATGGCGCCGGTGGTCATCAGGATGGGCCGCAGGCGCAGGGTGGCCGCCTCGACCACTGCTTCGAGCCGATCCCGGCCGGCGGCCTGCAGCTGGTTGGAAAATTCGACGATCAGGATGCCGTGCTTGGTAATCAGGCCCACCAGCGTGACCACGCCCACCTGCGTATAGATGTTCCAGGTGTTGCCGGTCAGCCTGAGCGCGAGGAAGGCGCCGGTCATGGCGAAGGGCACGGTCAGCATGATGATCAGGGGGTCGAGGAAGGACTCGAACTGGGCGGACAGCACCAGGTAAATGAAGACCAGCGCCAGGCCCAGCACCAGCGCCATGCCCTGGCTGGAGCTGAGGAACTCGCGCGAGGTACCGGCGAAGTCGAGTTGCACCGCCGGCAGTTCGTCGTGGACCGCCGCCTTGACCAGCTCCAGGGCTTCGCCCAGCGCGATGCCCGAGCCCAGCGTCGCATTCAGGGTTGCCGAGCGCAGCTGGTTGAAGTGATTCAACTCCTTGGGCGCGACGGTTTCGTGCAGCTGCGTCACGTTGGCCAGGCCGATCATCTTGCCGCCCTGGCTGCGCACGTAGATGCGGTTGAGGTCGTTGGGATTGCTGCGGTCGACGCCCTGCAGTTGCACCAGCACGTCGTACTGCTCGCCGTTGCGCTTGAAGCGCGTCACCTGGCGTCCGCCGAGCAGCGTCTGCAGTGCGTGGCCGATGGCGATGGAGTCCACGCCCATTGCGGCGGCCTTGTCGCGATCCACGTCAACGCGCAGCTGCGGCTTGTTGAGCTTGAGGTCGGACTCGACGTTGGTCAGGCCCGGGATGGCCGAGACGCGCGTGACCAGGCGCGTCATCATCGCTGACAGTTCATCGAAGCCCTCGGTCGTCCGGATGACCACCTGCACCGGGCGCGCGAACGGGGCGCCGCCGAGCGAGGCCGGCGTGATCGGGAAGGCGAGTACGCCCGGTGCGCCAGCAAACATCTTGGGCTGCAGTTCGTCACGCACTTCGAACACGCTGCGGGTGCGATCGCCCCAGTCCTTCAGGCGAATGAAGGATGCGCCCTGGGTTACCCCGGGCCAGCCGGTGACGACAAAGTAACGGTTGATTTCCGGGATTTCGGAATAAAACTTCTCCAGCCGTCGCGCATAGCTGTCGGTATAGGCCAGGGTCGAACCTTCGGGCGCCATGTGGACGCCAAAGATAAAGCCCCGATCTTCCAGCGGCGCCAGCTCGGACTTGAGCGTGGTGAACAGCCAGGCGCCACCGCCGGCCACCAGCGCACCGACCAGCAGCACCAGGCCGCGGCGGTGCAGCGCGGCAGTCAGGGTCCGGCGATAGCCATCGGTGAGTGAATGCAAGCCGCGTTCGACCACCCGATAGGCCGTACCGTGCTGGCGGGCATGCGGCTTCAGGATCAGGGCGCACATCATGGGCGACAGCGTCAGCGCCACAAAGCCGGATACCAGCACCGCGCCGGCCAGCGTCCAGGCGAACTCCGTGAACAGCCGGCCGGTGATGCCCGGCTGGAAGCCGACCGGGGCGTAGACCGAGGCCAGGGTCAGCGTCATCGCGACGATGGCAAAGCCGATTTCCTTCGAGCCGCGCAGGGCGGCTTCGCGCGGCGCGACGCCGTTCTCGATGTGCCGGTGGATGTTCTCCAGCATCACGATGGCGTCGTCCACAACGAGGCCGATGGCCAGCACCGCGGCCAGCAGCGTCAGGGTGTTGATGGTGAAGCCCAGCGCCAGCATGAAGATGCAGGCGCCAATCAAGGACACCGGAATCGTGACCAGCGGAATCAGGGTGGCGCGGAAACTGCGCAGGAACAGGAAAATGATCAGAACGACCAGAATTACCGCCTCGCTGATGGTCTCAAACACGTTGCGGATCGAGGCCGCAATGAAGACGCCCGAGTCGTAGGCGAGGTCAAACTTCATGCCCTCGGGCAGCAGCGGCGTTGCTTTTTCCAGTTCCGCCCGGATCGCCTTGGAAACATCGAGCGGATTGGCCACGGCTTGCTTGATGATGGCCAGCGCAATCGCGTCCTTGCCATTGAAGCGTGTCGTGAAGCGCTCATTGCCGGCGCCCAGTTCGGCGTGGCCGACATCCGACAGGCGCACCAGGAAGCCACCGGACTCGCGGATGATCAGGTTGCCGAAATCCTCGACAGTTCGCAGGTCGGTTTCCGACAGCACGGTGAACTCGCGCATCGCGCCTTCAACCCGGCCCGCCGGGACTTCGACGTTCTGGCGCCGCAGCGCGTCCTCCACGTCCTGCGGCGTCATGCCAAAGGCGGCCAGGCGCTCGGGGTCCAGCCACAAGCGCATCGAGTAGCGGCTGCCGAACATGCGCACGAACGCCACGCCGGGTGCCGCCTGCAGTCGATCCTTCAGGAAGCGATCGGCATAGTCGTACAGTTCCAGGCGGTTGTGCCGGGTGCTGGACATCGCCACAAAGATAATCGGCTGGGCGTCGGCCTCGGTCTTCTGCACCACCGGTTCCTCGACTTCCTCGGCCAGGAATCCGCGGGCACGGGCGACCCGGTCACGAACGTCGGAGGCGGCGCTTTCCGGGTTTCGCGACAGCAGGAAGGTGACGGTGATCTGGCTGCGCTCCTCGCGCGAAACCGAACTCATGAAGTCCACGCCCTCGAGCCCGGCCAGCACATCCTCGAGCACCTGCGTGACTTGCGACTCGACGATTTGCGCCGAGGCGCCCGGGTACACCGTCTCAACCGTGACCACCGGCGGGTCGATGTTGGGATACTCGCGCACCGTCAGACTCTGGAACGACACCAATCCCAGCAGTACGATGACCAGCGACAGCACGGTGGCGAAGACCGGGCGACGGATGCACAGTTCGGGCAATTGCATGGGCGATTCAGTGTATCGCAGGGGAAAAAAGCGGACAGTTCCCTTTTTCACCGAACGGGTCGGCTATATTCCACGTCCGGTCATGGAAAAAGGGGACATCCCCCAATCGGCCGCTGAGGAGCCAGGAATGGATTTCGAGTATTCCGACAAGACCAAGGGATTGATCGCACGCCTGACCGCGTTCATGGACGCGCACGTCTACCCGAACGAGAAGCGCTTCCTGGCCGAAGTCGCCGAAGGGGACCGCTGGCAACCGACCAAGGTCATCGAGGAACTCAAGGCCAAAGCCCGTGCCGCGGGGCTGTGGAACCTGTTCCTGCCCGAGTCTGACCGCGGCGCCGGCCTCACCAACCTCGAATACGCGCCGCTGTGCGAAATCATGGGGCGGGTGATCTGGTCGCCGGAAGTGTTTAATTGCTCGGCGCCGGACACCGGCAACATGGAGGTGCTGGCGCGCTATGGCACGCCGGAACACCAGAAGCAGTGGCTGGAGCCGCTGCTGGAAGGAAAGATCCGCTCGGCTTTTGCCATGACCGAGCCGGCCGTGGCGTCCAGCGATGCCACCAATATCGAGTGCAAGATCACCGCCGATGGCCCGGACTACGTCATCAATGGCCGCAAGTGGTGGACCTCGGGAGCCAACGACTCGCGCTGCAAGATCCTGATCGTGATGGGCAAGACCAACCCGGATCATTCCAGCCGCCACTCGCAGCAGTCGATGATCCTGGTGCCCAAGGACACGCCGGGAGTGAAAATCCTGCGCCACCTGCCGGTGTTTGGTTACGACGATGCGCCGCACGGCCACGCCGAGGTGCTGTTCGAAAACGTGCGGGTTCCGGCGTCCAACATCCTGCTCGGCGAGGGCCGCGGATTCGAGATCGCGCAGGGGCGGCTTGGGCCGGGCCGCATCCACCACTGCATGCGGCTGATTGGCCTGACCGAGCGTGCGCTGGAAAGGATGTGCCAGCGCACGCTGTCGCGCGTGGCCTTCGGCAAGCCGGTGGCGGCGCAGACGGTCACGCTGGAGCGCATTGCCGAGTCGCGCATCCTGATTGATTCGGCGCGGCTGCTCACGCTCAAAGCCGCCTACATGATGGATACCGTCGGCAACAAGATCGCGGCCAAGGAAATCGCCATGATCAAGGTGCTGGCGCCCAACATGGCCTGCCAGGTGATTGACTGGGCGATCCAGGCCCACGGCGGTGGCGGCGTGACCGACGAGTTCGGCCTGTCCTACGCCTATGCTGTGGCTCGCACCCTGCGTCTGGCCGATGGACCGGACGAGGTGCACCGCAATCAGATCGGCAAGCTGGAGCTGTCCAAATACGTGCCGCCCGAGGTGATGAAGGCGCTTGGCGCACCGCGGCGAAAGTAGGGCGCGTCCCTACTTTTGCTGGGCGCGAACGGCGGCAGCCATGAAGTCGTCGAAGCGGCCATCGGCAATGGAGGACCAGGGAATGGCGTCGGCGCGAAACGCCGCCCAGGATTCGAATACCTTGCTGAACTTCGGGTTCTCCTTCGCGATTTCCGCGTACAGCTTCTCGGATTCCAGGTAAGCCGCGCGCATCACATCGGCGGGGAACGGCCGCAATTGCACGCCCTGGGACAGCAGGCGTTTCAGCGCCGCCGTGTTGCGGGCGTCGTACTTGGCCTGCATGTGGACATTCGCCTCGGCCGCTGCCGATTCCAGGATCGCCTGGTATTCCCTGGGCAGCTCGTTCCAGGCCTTGAGGTTCACCATCACTTCCAGTGAGGCGCCGCCTTCCCACCAGCCGGGGTAGTAGTAGTACTTGGCGACTTTCTGGAAGCCCAGCTTTTCGTCGTCGTACGGCCCGACCCACTCGGCGGCATCAATGGTGCCTTTCTCCAGCGAGGGATAGATGTCCGGCCCGCCGATTTGCTGCGGGACGGCGCCCAGCCGCGACATCACCACCCCGCCCAGGCCGGCGATGCGGATCTTCAGGCCCTGCATGTCGGCCACCGAATTGATTTCCTTGCGAAACCAGCCGCCCATCTGGGCGCCGGTGCTGCCGGCCGGAAACTGGATGACGTTGTAGTCCTTGTAGAAGGCCCGCATCAGCTCCAGACCGCCGCCGTGGTACATCCAGGCGTTCTGCTGGCGGGCATTGAGGCCAAAGGGCAGGGCGGTGCCGAAGGCAAAAGTCGGATCCTTGCCGAAGTAGTAGTAGCTGGCGGTGTGGCCGGCCTGCACGGTGCCGTTCTGCACCGCGTCCAGCACCTGAAAGGGCGGCACGATCTCGCCAGCGGCAAACACGCTGATCTGGAACTTGCCGCCGGTGGCAGCGCTAACCCGCGCCGCCAGGTCCTCGGCCCCGCCGTAAATGGTGTCCAGGCTCTTGGGGAAGGACGACTGCAGCCGCCATTTCACTTCCGGCTGGGCCTGCGCACCGGCAACCGGTGCGGCCGTCTTGTTGCAGGCCGACAGGGCGAGCAAGGCAAGGCCGGCCAGCGTTGCGGTGCTAAGTCGGGCGGTGCGGTGCATGGTGCTCTCTCCGGAAATAATCCGGCCGCATCCTAACCTGATTACCGTAGCGGTTCCGCGCGGTTCTGCGCGGAACCGCCTGGCAGCCTCAGTCGAGGAGCTTGGCGTCCGCGCAGAACTCGTAGATCGAGTATTCGGATCCGCCCCCGCTCCCGCCCGCGGTGCTGACCACCAGTTCGACCTCGTCAAAGGCCTTCGTGGCGGCGAAGCCGAAGTATTCCTTGGCCTCGGTCCGGCCCTCGGTCTGCACGTGATTCAGTCCGTCATTGGTTGCCGCCTCCTGCAGCACTCCGTCCAGGTAGGTGTTCAGGGTGACGGAGTCGGCTGGCCCCGGGACGATGGTCGCGAACGCTCCGACCGCGCGTGGCAGGTCGGTGAAGTTCACCGAATCCGGCGCACTGTCCCTGAACGTGAAGGTTTGCTGCAGCGAGGTGCCGACGAAGGCGAAGCTCGACAATTGGCCATCGGCCGAAAGATCCGGGTTTTGCGCATCACCGGCCCCGGTCTGGTTTCGGGTAAAGCTGACCGTTCCGCGAACATAGTCGCAGTACACCCGTTGACTTCCGCCGCCGTCGCCCCGACAACCGCCGACCAAGGCGGCCACCGCCAGTACCGATCCCACGGTTCCTGATCTCAAAGCGCTCACGAGTTCTCTCCTGTTGTGATCCCTTATTGTGTCAAAAATACTCCGCTTGGTAGCCGTCAGCAAGCCACGTTGACGCAGGTGCCGTTGTGGCAAAAATCGTTGTAGCAGCTGGAATTTCGCGGGCCGATGCGGGCGCAACCGAAATTGCCGCCGGCAATGTCCCGCAAAAGTTCCGAACCCACGATCTCCACAAGGCCGGGTGCCACCACCTCGAAGGCCCCGTAGCGGTCGAAGTGTGCGATGTCAGTCGATATCCTTTCCATGGTTCTCTCCGTAGTTGTCGGGTCAGGGCGTGAAGCAGCGGGTTTGGGTTGGCGGGCACGCCATGTTCCCCGGGCAATAGGCCTGTGGCGGGCCCGGCCGGCGAACATCGACGCAGAGCGCCTGGGCGCAGGCTGCCTGTGCGCAAGTGTTGTTGTTGCAGAAATCGTTGAAGCAGTAGCTGTTGCCCGCGGCCGAGACCAGCTCGGCGAGTGCGGGACTGTCGAATTCAAAGACGCCGTGCTGGTCGAGCACGATTTGCTGAAGGTCAATCATGGCTTCCTCCCTCTAATTGGTTGGGCCGGGGGCTGACTGGGCCTGCGCCCGGTTCGACAATAAACCGGCCCCGGCGGCCGGTGCACTGTCACTTTTGACAAGTTGATGCGACATTTTTTGCGTACGGCGGCTATACCCTTGTTCATCGCCTCAGGCTCCGGCCGCCTGTTCAAGACGCAGCGGAGTGGCCGTTGGCTCCGGCCGCGCCACCTGCAGGTCGTCCAGGGTGAGGATCCGGTCCGCCATTCGCAGTGTTTCCGGGCGATGGGCAATCATCACGCGCGTTACATTGAGTCGCGCCAATCGCTGGTGAATGCGCCGCTCGGTCTCTAGGTCCAGGTGCGAAGTGGCTTCGTCCAGGAACAGCACCTGCGGCTCGCGATACAGGGCCCGTGCCAGCAGCAAGCGTTGCTTTTGCCCGCCGGACAGCGCCGAGCCCATGTCGCCGACCAGGGTTCGATAGCCCATCGGCATGCGGCCAATGTCCTGGTGAATCTCGGCCAGCCGGCAGGCGCGTTCAAGGCGACTTGAATCCGGGCTCGAGTCGAAGAATGCAACGTTATCGGCAATGGTGCCGGACAGCAGCGTGTCTTCCTGCATGACGCTTGCCGAGTGCTGGCGAAACCAGGTCGCCCGTCCGGGGTCTAGCGGCACCTCGTCCACGGTGATCTGCCCAGACTCGGGTCTTAGCAGCCCTAGCAACAACTTCATCAGCGTTGTCTTGCCGGCCCCGGAGCGGGCCGAGATCGCCACGCATTCCCCCGCCGCAACAGTGAGGTCGAGTTTCCACAGCACCCAGGCATCGCCCGGAGAGTAGCGAAAGGACAATTGGCGCACGGCGATCCGCCCTTCAAGCGGATGCCGGACCGGTTGCGGTCCTGCATCCACCACGTCGCACTCCGCGTCGGTGATGTCCGCCAGCCGGTCCAGATGAACCGAGATCAGCCGGTACTCCAGCCACTTGTCGACCAGGGCAATGGCCCTTGAGGTGAAGAGCATCTTGTAGGCCAGGAAAGCCATCAGCATGCCGACGCTGAAGCTGCCGGCAATGATCAAGCCGGCGCCCAGCCAAAGCACCAGTACGCCCTCCAGTGCCAGCAAGGCCTGGCTGGCCAGCTGCCAGGAGGTGCTGAAGGCACTCGCGGACGCATTGGTGCGAATGGAATCGGCAGACCGGTTTTGCCAGGTCGCCTCGCGAATGCCTTCGCCGGACAGGCACTTGATTGCCAGCACCCCGCGCAGGGATTCCAGCAGGTGCCCGCTGTCGCGCGCCGCGGCGATGATGGCTTCGTTCGCCACTTCCCGCTGTGAGCGATAGATGAGCAGCCTGAGCACGACGTAGATTCCGATCGTTGCCAGCGGAATCGATGTCAGGATTGGGCTGTAAAAAACCATCACCACGACGGTGGAGGCTGCCATCGCCCCGTCTACGACGGCCTCGACGAGGGTATTGGTGGTGAGGTTCTGGACGGCGTTCAGTGACCGGAACCGGGATACCACGTCGGCCACCGAGCGCCGCTCGAAGTAGGCGAGTGGCAGGCGAATGAGGTGGTGGAACAGGCGCAGGCCCCACTCAAACTGCAGCGTGGCGCCCAGGCTCAGGACCAGCAGAAACCGCAGGGCGCTGATGGCGACGGTCAGCAATCCGATGAATCCGAACGACAGCGCCAGCACGGTTAGCAACGCGGTATCGCCGGAGGCCAGCAGTTCGTCAATGACGATCTGGGAATAGAACGGCATCAGCAGCGCCAGCGCCTGGATGCTCATCGACAGTGCGAGGACTTTGAACAGGACGGTGGGCAAGTTCCGCACGCTGCCAAAAAATACTCCGAGCGTCAGTGGCGTGCGCGCGGTCGCGGGCCGAAACGCGTCGGTCGGGGTCAACTCCAGAGCCACGCCGGTGAAGTGTCGCGACAGTTCAGGGATGGTCAGCCGGCGCCGCCCGATTCCCGGATCGATCAACTCGACCGTCGAGCCGCCAACACGTTCAAGCACCACGAAATGATCCAGGTCCCAGTGCAGGATGCACGGTGTTCGCAACTGACCCAGCGCCGCGGGTTCCAGTCGCAGGGCGCGAGCGGAAAGTCCCAGCGCGTTCGCCATCTGCATCAGCTGCGACAGGTTGGTTCCTCGATGCGAGGCGGTGATGGCCGTGCGCAGCGAGCCGGTGTCGTGCTCCAGCCCGTGGTGGCCGGCAATCATCGCCAGGCACGCCAGTCCACACTCGGCGCTCTCGGCCTGTAGCACCACCGGCGTCCGGCGCCGAAATCGTGGCACCACGGCGGGTCGGTCGATAAGCACGGTTCAGCCCGCGCGCAAGGTGTGCAGCGGGTCCATCAGCCAGTCGATGACCCGTCGTGGCTTCTGCAGGATGTCGGCTCGCAGCGTCATCCCGGCGCGCAGCGGCACCGGCCCGTCGGCGGCCACAATCGACTCGCTGGGGATGGCAATCGCGACTCGGTAGACCGGGTTTCCGGGACTCGATCTGGATTCGCTGGCGGAACCGTCCAGGCCGAGCACGGTGCCCGGCTGCTGTCCGTACTGCTGGAAGGGAAATGCGTCATAGCGAATCCGGACCGACATCCCGGCAGAAACAAATCCGGCCGCCCGCGTCGGCAGCATCAACTCGGCCTGCAGCCGGGCGTCCTGCGGGATCAGCGTCAGCAGCTCCGTCCCGACGGTGACCGACTGTCCGACGCTCACCTGGGTGCGCGCCAATCGTCCTGCGATGGGGGCGCGCAGGACGCCGACGCGCTGGCCCTCGGCCTCGGTCAGGCGTAGCGCGACGGCACCGGCCTGGCGCTCCAGTTCGGCCACCCGTTGCCGCATCAGCAGCGGCAGCGCTTCGGCCCGGGCCAGCCGGGCAAGGCGGGCCGAGTGCTCCTGGCTGCGGCGTTGCTCGACCTCGCGCACGGCTATGCGCGAGGCCAGGGCATCCAATTCGGCGGACTCCACCGCGGTGCGCGGCAGCAGGCCACGCCCGGCCAGGTCCGAGGCGCGAGACAGCGCGGCGTCTGCCATGTCCTGCTTGCGTCGCGCGAGCAAGTGCACCTCGTCCAGCCGTTCGCGGTTGCGCTCAATTCCTGAAAGCTCCCACTGGACGGCTCGCAACTCGGACTCAAGGAGTACCCGTTCGGTCCCGATTTGTTGCTGCAGGCTGGCCGCTTCGGCGCGCAATCCCTCAAGCACCTGCAGTTCAATGCTGACCGGCAGGCTCGAGGGCCGGTCGGACTGGATTTCCAGCAGTGCCGCGCCGGCCTCGACTGGCGTGCCATCCGCAACAAACAAGCGCGTGACGGTGCCCGCGCGCGGACTGTTGACCAGCGCATCACCCGGCTGGTGAACCAGTCGTCCGCTGGCCGCCACGTGCGGGGTGTAGCGGGCGGTCAGCAAGGCCACGACAATGCCGGAGACCAGCGCCACCACGCCCCAGGTCAATGCGGAGAACAGTCGCGTTGGGGGCAGCAACGTGGTGCCGTACAACACGTTCGCACGCCGCTCCACGACTTCCCTGCGAAACAGCGAAATGCCCTCTGGCAAGCCGGTCACGGTGCGACCGACGCGCGCAGGTCGGAAAGCTTCAGCAGGGGAACTTCATGGTTGGCGGCCAGCGGCAGCGCCGGCAGGGTTTGTGCGGGGCAGCCCATCTCGATCGGGTCGAAGGAGGAAAAGCCGCGCATCCACAGTTTCAGCCGCGCGTCGTCCAGGCTCAGGCTGCCATCCGGGTGCAGCCGGCCGACCATGTTGCGGTCGTCGTTCAGCATCACGGTGCATTTACCGACGCGGCCGTCGGAGCGGATGATGAGCGAGTTGGGCTTTGCCGCATAGCAGATGTAGCCGCCATATCCTTTCGGCGCCAACGTTTCATTGCCGGATGGGGGACCGAAGGACGAATCGTTGACGGCATCCGGGACGTCGTCTGAATCTCCGCGGCTGCTTTCCGGACCATCGAGCACGGCGGTGACGCGGAAACCCCGTTCGCGCAACTGCGCCGACAGCTTCCGCACCCGGGTACCGACACGATCGACATCCACTTTCTTGATTGACGCGGCGTTTGCGCCGCCGAGGTTTTCAATGCTCTTGAAAAACACCGAGAAGCGGGTGTCGCCTGAAAAGTTCTGCTCGATCGCGTCCACCAGCTGCTGCATCGAATCGCCGTTGCTGTCGGTCTGGTGCAGGCGCAACAGGATTTCAAACTGCAGGTCGGTCTTTTGGGCCGCCAGCAGGTTGGCCCAGATCACGTCGAAGGTTCCCTTGCCGGAGGCGTATTTGCGGGTCTGGTCATGGCCGTCGCCATAACCGTCGAGGCTAATCTGGTACGAGGTCTGCCGGCAGGCCACCAGCTGGCGCAGCAAGGTCTCGCGCAGCAGGTAGCCGTTGGTGGTCAGCCCCCCGGAAAACTGCCGCAGACGGCCCGCTTCGAGCAGCGAGCGTCCGTACCCTGACAATTCCAGCACCACGTCCGCTGCCAGCGTCGGTTCGCCACCGAACCAGGACAGCGTCAGGGCTTCCAGGGTGTTGCGCTCAATGCGGGCATTGATCAGGTTCTTGATGCCCTCAATGACCGGCCGCTTCATCTTGCCGAGCTCGAAATCCTCGTAACAGTAGGTGCAACGGAAGTTGCACTTTTCGGTCGGAAAGATAATCAGTTCGAGAACGCGTGGGTGCAGGGCCAGCCTTAAGTTATCCAGTCCGTTCACCGGGATCTCCCGTGTCTGTGGTGCAGGGCGGTGTGGGCGGGACGGCGAACCGTCCCGCCCATCACGATTAACCGCAAAGGTTTTGGATGCAGACGTTGTTGAAGCACCGCTGGTTGTTGCAGGCGGTATTGACGTCGCCGACGCTCAGGCAGCCGTAGTTGCCGCCACTGACCAGATCGAGTGCCCCGCAATCCACGATCTCCATCAGGCCCGGATCCAGGATCCGGAAGGAGCCAAAGTCGCCAAACGCCACCACGTTGCCGGTCAGCCCATCCTTCGTCTTCATGTCGCCCTCCGTTGGTTTGCCGTGGAGGAAACACTAGTCAGCCGGGCGCTTGCGGTCACCGGCATTCTGGCCAGCGCTCGACGGCACAGTTACCGCTGCGGGAGGGGCGCGGTGCCGATTACGGGTCGGG
>JANNAK010000248.1:0-2948 GCA_031384195.1 Gammaproteobacteria bacterium | reverse complement strand
GAAATATTCGTCACCAACGCGCTGCCCTATGCCAACGGGCCGATCCACATCGGCCATCTGGTGGGCTACATCCAGGCCGACATCTGGGTGCGGTTCCAGCGGATGCAGGGGCACACCGTCCATTATGTCTGCGCCGATGATGCGCACGGCACACCGATCATGCTGGCGGCCGAAAAGGCCGGGACCACGCCCGAAAAGTTCATCGCCGTCGTGCACCAGGAGCACGCGCGAGACTTCGCCACCTTTGGCGTGGCCTTCGACAATTACCACACGACGCACTCCGAAGAGAATCGGCAACTGTCGGAGCTTTTCTACGGTCGGCTGAAAAAGGCCGGACACATCGCCAGTCGCCAGGTCGAGCAGTTCTACGACCCGGTCAAGCAGATGTTCCTGCCGGACCGCTACATCAAGGGCGAGTGCCCCAAGTGCGGCGCGAAGGACCAGTACGGTGATTCCTGCGAGAACTGCGCCTCGACTTACGCGCCCACCGACCTCAAGAACCCGTACTCGGTGGTGTCGGGCGCCCCACCGGTGCGCAAGTCCTCGGAACACTTCTTCTTCAAGGTCTCGGACTTCGGCGGCTTCCTCGACGGCTGGCTGGACAGCGCCGGGCTGCACAGCTCGGTGCGCAACAAGCTCAAGGAATGGACTGACGCCGGCCTCAAGGACTGGGACATCTCGCGTGACGCGCCCTACTTCGGCTTTGAGATTCCCGACGCGCCCGGCAAGTATTTCTACGTCTGGCTGGACGCACCCATCGGCTACCTCGCCAGCCTGAAGCAGTACTGCATCCGTGCCGGCGTCGACTTCGACGGCCTGCTCAAACCCGGCAACAAGGCCGAGATGTGGCATTTCATCGGCAAGGACATCGTCAATTTCCACGGCCTGTTCTGGCCGGCGATGTTGAAGGGCGCCGGCTTCAAGGTGCCGACGGCGCTCAACGTCAACGGCTACCTCACCGTCAACGGCGCCAAGATGTCGAAGAGCCGCGGCACCTTCATCCGCGCGGAAACCTGGGCCAAGCACCTCAATCCCGAGTACCTGCGCTACTACTTCGCCACCAAGCTGACCGAAGCGCCGGAGGACCTGGACCTCAACCTCGAGGACTTCGTCGCGCGCATCAACAGCGACCTGGTCGGCAAGTACGTGAACATCGCCAGCCGGGCTGCGGGCTTTGTGTCGAAGCACTTTGGCGGCGCGCTGTCCCAGGGTGAACCAAGAAGCGATGGGGACACTATTTACTTTCCCTCCGCATATTTTGCGGCTGGAATAAGGGAAAGCATCGAAAACGCGTACAAGTCGCGCAATTATGCGCAGGTCATTCGCGATGCCATGAGCATCGCTGATTATGCAAACTTGCGCTGGGACAAGCAGAAACCTTGGACGTTGGTGAAGGATTCAACTCGACATTCTGAATTGCAGGATGCGTGCTCCGATGCGCTCTGGGCGTTCCAACGCCTTAGTGTGTACTTGGCCCCCATCCTCCCGAAGCTAGCGCGCGACGCGCTAATTCTATTCGGGATCCGCGGAACCCCATCGTTCATGCAGCTAAACACTCTGGCGCGTTCCGTTGCCACCTATGAACACCTCGCGGCGCGTGTGGAACCCACGGCCGTCGCTGCGGTTATCGAAGAATCCAAAGAGGACATGAAACCCATGAGCACCCCCGTTCCCGGCACCCCAGTTGCCCCAACCGCGCCGCCCGCCGCCGCCGCGCCCGCAACGATCGGCATCGACGACTTCAGCAAGATCGAGCTGCGCATCGCGCGCATCGAAAACGCCGAGCACGTGGAAGGCGCCGACAAGCTGCTGAAGCTGACGCTGGATGTGGGCGACCTCGGCAAGCGCCAGGTATTCGCCGGCATCAAGTCGCAGTACACGCCCGAATCCCTGGTTGGCCGTCTGACCGTGGTGGTGGCCAACCTGGCCCCGCGCAAGATGCGCTTTGGCATGTCCGAGGGCATGGTGTTGGCTGCCAGCCACGGCGACGGCAAGCCGTTCATCCTCTCGCCCGACACCGGCGCCGAACCCGGCATGCGGGTGAAGTAGAGGGGCCTGCCCCCTTTTCCGGATGCGCACGTGAGCACGCCTCGGCGGCCGGACGAAAAAGGCGGACGGTCCGCTTTTTTTCCGCCCGTCGCCCGGATCGACGAGCCGCGCTGCATCGGCTGCGCGCTGTGCCTGAAGGTGTGCCCCACCGACGCCATCATCGGCGCCAACAAATTCCTGCACACGGTGATCGCCGCTGATTGCACCGGCTGCGGCAAATGCCTGCCGGTTTGCCCCACCGACTGCATCGTGATGCAGCCCCGCACCGGCGAATCCGCCACGCCGAAAACACTGGCCACCCGCTGGAAGCGGCGGATCAACGCCCGCAAGGCGCGCCTCGCAGCGGAGCGCGAGGCCGAGCAGGCGTCGCGGGAACGCCGCCGGGCCACCCTGCGCCGCAAATGAATCGGCCATGAACCTGGCCAAGCGTCAGAAAATCTTCGAGCGGCTGCGGGAGGGCAATCCGCACCCGACCACCGAACTCAAGTACCAGACGCCGTTCGAATTGCTGGTGGCGGTGGTGCTCTCGGCCCAGGCCACGGATGTGGGCGTGAACAAGGCCACTGCCAGGCTGTTCCCGGTGGCGAACACCCCGCAGGCCATCCTCCAGCTGGGGCTTGCGGGACTCAAGGACTACGTCAAGACCATCGGCCTGTTCAACACCAAGGCCAAAAACATCATCGCACTTTGCCAGCAGGTTCTGGATCACCACGGCGGCACGGTGCCGCGCGAGCGCGACGCGCTGGAAGCCCTGCCCGGCGTGGGTCGCAAGACTGCCAACGTGGTGCTGAATACTGCCTTTGGCGAGCCGACCATCGCGGTGGACACGCACATCTTTCGCGTCGCCAACCGCACCGGCCTCGCACCCGGCAAGACCGTGCGCGCGGTCGAGGACGGCT
>JANNAK010000245.1:0-5598 GCA_031384195.1 Gammaproteobacteria bacterium | reverse complement strand
CCCTTTGAACCCTTTGATCAATGGGGAGCGTCCCCTTTGACTCCGTTGACTGACGACCAGAAAATGATCCGGGATTCGGCCGCCGAGTTTCTGGCGGATGCCTGCGACTCTGCGACGGTGCGCAAGGCGGCCGGGTTTGATGCCGACTTGTGGCGCCGGATTGGCGAGCTGGGCTGGTGCGGGGTGGCGATTGAGGAATCGCACGGAGGTCTTGGCATGGGGCCCGTCGAACTGGCGCTCATCGCCGAGCAGATGGGCCGCTTCCTCGCGCCGTCGCCGTTCTTTTCCAGCGTCGGCCTGGCCGGGACGCTGCTGTCGCAAGCGGGCAATGCCAAGGCGCGGGCGGCCTGGCTGCCGAAGATCGCCGACGGGTCGCTGATCGCCACGGCCTGCATGGATGTGCCGATGACGGTAAACGCCGGCAAGCTGACGGGCAGCGCCATCGTGTCCTTCGGTGCCGAGGCCAGCCTGCTGCTGTTTGGCGATGGCCGGCGCGTGTATGCCGTGGCGCCGGGCGCTCGCGGACTGAAAGTCGAGCCGCTGACGACCTGGGATATCACTCGCCGATACGCACGCGTCAGCCTGCGCGGAACGCCCGCGCTGCGCGTCGACGACGGCAAGCCCGCGGGATTGGCCCGAGCCCGCCTGTTGTCACTCCTTTATCTGGCGGCCGAGCAGTTGGGCGGGGCGCAACAGTGCCTCGACCTCATCGTCCGCTACACCTCGGACCGAAAGCAGTTTGGACGCAGCATTGCCTCGTTCCAGGCGGTCAAGCACCGCTGCGCACAGTTGATGGTCATGATCGAGAGCCTGCGCTCGCTGGTCCACGGCGCCAGCGTCCAGGGCGCGGGCATAGAATGCGCGGCGGCCAAGGCACTGGCCTCCGACACCTTCTTCCACGCCGCCGCCGAGTGCATCCAGTTGCACGGCGGCGTGGGATTCACCACCGAGTTCGATCCACAGCTCTACTTCAAGCGCGCGCAGGCCAATGCGCACTGGCTCGGCGCCGCTGACCTGTTGCGGGAAGCGGTCGCCGAGGAGGTGCTGGGAGCGACGCGCGGCGCACGCCAGCCGGTCCGCGCGGGCGACGGCGAGTTCCGGCGCGAAGTGTCGGACTGGATGCGCAAGCACCTGACCGGCCGCTTCGCCGTGCTCAGGCATCGCGGCGGACCCGGTGACGAAGAGGCCTACCCGGCGCTGCGCAAGGACTGGGAACTGGCGCTGGCCAAGGGTCGCTGGACCTGCGTCGGCTGGCCCAGGCCCTGGGGCCGCGGCCTGTCGATCGGCGAGCAAGTGATCTTCCACGAGGAGTACGCCCGCGCCGGCGGACCGGGACGTATCAGCCTGCTGAGCGAAGGACTGCTCGGGCCGGCGGTGCTGAATTTCGGCAGCGAGGAACAGAAGCAGCGGCACTTGCCGGGCATTGTCGCCGGCACCACGTATTGGGCGCAGGGTTATTCCGAACCGAATGCCGGCTCGGATTTGTCCAACGTCCAGACCCGCGCAGAACCACAGGCCGACGGCAGCTTCAAGGTCTGCGGACAGAAGATCTGGACTTCGCTGGCGCACGAATCCGACTGGATCTTCGTGCTGGCGCGCAGCGAGCCTGGCAGCAAGGGCGGCCGTGGCCTGAGCTTTTTGCTGATGCCGCTGAAGCAGCCGGGCATCACCATTCGCCCGATCGAACAGATGAGCGGCGGCAGCGAATTCAACGAGGTGTTCTTTGACGGCGCGGTGGCGGCGGCCGACGACGTGGTCGGCGGGCCGGGCAACGGCTGGAAAGTCGCCATGGGCTTGCTCGAAGCCGAGCGCGGGGTGTCCACGCTGGGCCAGCAGCTGCGCTTTGCCCACGAGCTGGACCTGGTGGTCAAGGCGGCAAAGCGCAACGGGCAGTTGCGCAACCCGGCCATCCGCCAACGCATGGCCAGCGCCTGGACCGGCCTGAAGGTGCTGCGCTACAACGCCCTGCGCATGCTGGGCGACGGGGCGAGCACGACGCTGTCGCGCGAAGCCCTGATCTCCAAGTACTGCTGGTCCAACTGGCACCGCGATCTCGGCAAACTGGCCGCCGACGTGCTGGGGCCGGAAGCCGACGTGATCAGCCAGCACCCGGACATCCGTCCGCTTCAGCAGCTATTCTTGTTTTCGCGCGCCGACACGATTTACGCCGGCACCAATGAAATCCAGCTGAACCTGATCGCCGAACGTGGCTTGGGCATGCCGCGCGAACCCAGAGGAGACAAATAAATGGTGTCGCATACGATTTCTCGTCATTGGCAAGTCTGCGGATGAACATCGCTCCAAGCTACGTGCCCGGACACGGACTGCTCAAGGGTCGCTCGGTGCTGGTCACCGCCGCCGCCGGTGGCGGCATCGGTTTTGCCACCGCCAGGCGCTGCCTGGAAGAGGGTGCCCGGGCGCTGGTGATTTCCGACATTCACGAGCGCCGGCTGGGCGAGGCGGTGGCCGCACTGCAAAGTGGATTTCCCGCCGCCAGGGTTTTCGGCAAGCTGGCCAACGTCTCCATCGAGGCCGACGTGCAGGCGCTGGTCGAGGAAGCGGACCAGCAGACGGGCGGCATCGACGTGCTGGTGAACAACGCCGGCCACGGCGGCAGCAAGCGCCTGGTCGAGATGAGCGACGAGGAATGGCTGCGCGTGATCGACGTGTCGCTCAATGGAACCTTTCGCATGACCCGCGCGATGCTGAAGAAGATGCAGGGCCGGGGTCGCGGCGCCATCGTCAACAACGCCTCGGTGCTGGGCTGGCGGGCGCAGAAGGAGCAGTCCCACTATGCCGCCGCCAAGGCCGGCGTGATGGCGTTGACCCGTTGCGCGGCGCTGGAAGCCGCTGAATTCGGCGTGCGCATCAACGCGGTGGCGCCGTCGATCGCCATCCACGATCACCTGAAGAAGAGCGCTTCCGAGGAGTTGCTGAACAACCTGGCTTCGCGCGAGGCCTTCGGCCGCGCCGCCGAGGTGTGGGAGATCGCCAACGTCATCGTGTTCCTGGCCAGTGACTACTCCTCCTATATGACTGGCGAAGTGATCTCCGCTTCCAGCCAAAGGGCCTGACCGTGCCAAGCACCGTGTTTGATTCGCCCGAATCCATCCTCGCCAGCGTCGGCAAGTCGCTGGGCCATGGCGAGTGGACGCTGATCACACAGGAGCGCATCAACAAGTTCGCCGACGCCACCGACGACCACCAGTGGATCCACGTCGAGCCGGCGCGGGCCAAGGCCGGTCCGTTCGGTGCCTGCATCGCGCATGGCTATCTCACGCTGTCGTTGATCTCCAGGTTCCTGCCGCAGTTGGTTGAAGTGAAGGGCATGAAGATGGGCGTGAATTACGGCACCGACAAGGTGCGCTTTCCGGCGGCGGTCAAAGCAGGCGCCCGCATTCGCCCGCACGGCGAAGTGGTCGCTGCCGAGCGCACCAAGGACGGCGGCGTGCAGGCGGTAATCCGCGTCACCGTCGAGATCGAGAACGAGCCCAAGCCGGCCTGCGTGGCCGACACCATTTCCCGCTATTACTTCTAAAAAGGGGCCGCGCTCGAATGTCATCCCTGGTCGCGCGTACCCCAAAATGAGTCCTCCGAAAATCGAACCTGGCCCCATTTCATGACCAATGAAGCAGTGATTGTTTCCGTTGCCCGCACCGCCATCGGCAAGGCCTATCGCGGCGCCTTCAACGATACCGAGGCGCCGGTGCTCGGCGGCCACGTGATCCGCGAGGCGGTGAAGCGCGCTGGCGTCGAGCCGAAAGAAGTGGATGATGTGATCCTCGGCGCCGCGGCTCAGCAAGGCACCCAGGCCTACAACCTCGGCCGGTTGTGCGCGTATACCGGCGGGCTGCCGGACACGGTGTCGGGCATGACGCTTGATCGCCAGTGCTCGTCGGGACTGATGAGCATCGCCTTCGGCGCCAAGAACATCATGGCCGGCGAGAAGGACGTGGTGGTCGCCGGCGGTCTGGAATCCATCTCGCTGACCCAGAACGCGCACAAGAACACCTACCGCTTCATCTCCGAGGCCGTGATCGCGGCCGAACCCACCGCCTACATCCCGATGATTGAGACCGCCGAGATCGTGGCCGAGCGCTACGGCATCTCGCGGCAGGCGCAGGACGAGTACGCACTGCAAAGCCAGCAGCGCACGGCAGCGGCGCAGCAGGCGGGTCGGTTCAAGGACGAAATTGTGCCGATGAGCGTGCAGAAGCAGCTCTACGACAAGGAAGGCAAGCCGACCGACAAGCAGGCCGTCACGCTGGATCAGGACGAAGGCAACCGCCCGAGCACCACGCTGGAGAGCCTGTCCGCGCTGAAGCCAGTCTGGAAGGACGGTCGCTGGGTCAAGCAGGGCCAGCACATCACCGCCGGCAATGCCTCGCAGCTGTCGGATGGCGCGGCGGTGGTCACGCTGATGGGTGCGGCTCAGGCCAGGCAGCGCGGCATCAAGGCGCTGGGCACCTACCGCGGTGTTGCGGTGGCCGGCTGCAATCCGGACCAGATGGGCATCGGCCCGGTGTTTGCCATCCCCAAGCTGCTGGCCCGCCACGGCCTCAAAGTGTCGGACATCGGCCTGTGGGAATTGAATGAGGCTTTTGCCTGCCAGGTCATTTATTGCCGCGACCAGCTGGGCATCCCGAACGACCGGCTGAACGTGAACGGTGGCGCGATTTCCATCGGCCATCCGTTCGGCATGTCGGGTGCGCGCATGGTCGGCCACGCGCTGCTCGAGGGCCGTCGGCAGGGAGTGCGGTACGCTGTGGTTACGATGTGCATCGGCGGGGGGATGGGTGCTGCCGGGCTGTTCGAGATTTCAAATACATAACTAGCCCCGATTCGATTGGGGACGTGCTGGAGGTCCGGAAAATGTCACAGGCCAAGCCAACGGCGGCGCACAGCGCTGCCACCACAAGTTCAATGGCGCGGGGCTGGCCGTCACTGTTGATCACGGGGATCGTGTTCGCGGCGGCGGTGTACTCGTTCTCGCCGCGCCATCCGCCGCCGTTTGCCGCCACGCAGATTTTCGCGAACAAGGTCATCTTGAATGGCCTGGCGCACCACGGCTCCCGCTGGGTAGCGGCCGGTGAGAATGGCGTGATCCTGCTGGCGGACGACCCGGCCGGCCCGTGGACCGAGGCCAGCGTCGAGCCGGCACGCGGCTCGGCGCTGAACGCGGCGATTTTCCGGGACGACGTCGCGCTGGCCGTCGGCCACGACAGCTGGATCCTGCGCAGCGAGGACCAGGGCAAGACCTGGAAGGAAGCCTTTTTCGACGGCGATAAATCGCTGCCCCTGATGGGCGTCGCGGGGCCCTTTGCCGGCAAGCTGATTGCGTTTGGTGCCTTCGGGCAATTCCTGGTGTCGACCGACGGCGGTCGCAGCTGGCTGCCGCAGGTGCACGAGGCACTGGGGGACTTTCACCTGAACGGCATGGTCCAGGCCGCCGATGGATCGCTGCTGCTGGCCGGCGAGCGCGGACTGCTCGCGCAGTCCACTGACAACGGCGCCAGCTGGGCGCGTCTGCCCGAGATTTATCCAGGGTCGTTTTTTTGGGCGCTGTCGCTGCCAACCCGCGCCCAGCTGGCCAACGGC
>JANNAK010000239.1:0-45172 GCA_031384195.1 Gammaproteobacteria bacterium | reverse complement strand
CAGCTGCATCCGGAGGCGATGCTGGCCTGTTCCCGAATTTCCGCTGCGCTGTACCGTCACGGCGGTGGCGTGACGCACGTGCTGGCCAGCGACGACACCGATCGGGACCTGGAGCCGGCCTCGAGGCTGGCGGCGCGGCGTGCCGATAGCGTGGTCGCGGTTCTGAATTTTAGCGGCGTACCGGCGACGCGCTTGCGCGGCGAGGGTCGCCAAACCGACGCCAAGCCGCAGCTTCGGCTGCTCGTTCGTCCGGTCGTGCGCGGCGCCGAGGCCAGTGCCTGGCGGCCTCCCGGAGCCGGCGAATGAAAGACACGATCTATATCGGAGGTTTCCATTCGGTAATGGCGGCGCTGGAGGACAGCGAAGTCAAGCCGATGGAAGTGCTGCTTGCCGATCATCGACAGGACGAGCGCAGCCGGCGCGTTGCCCAGCTGGCGCGGTCGCTGGACATCCCGCTGCATTCGCTGCCGAAGTCGGAACTGGATTTGCTGGCGCCCGAACTGCGACATCAGGGCGTCTTGGCCAAGATGCCGGCGCCGGTCTACTCCGGCGAGGATGCGCTGGATGTCCCGGCGACCCCCGACCAGTTGCTGCTGGTGCTCGACGGGGTGCAGGATCCGCACAATCTGGGAGCCTGCCTGCGCACCGCGGAGGCCGCGGGGGTCAATGCCGTGATCATTCCGCGCGACCGGGCCGCGAGCCTGAGCCCGGTGGCGCGCAAGGCTGCCGCGGGGGCGGCAGAGCGCGTTCCGGTGCTTGCCGTCACCAACCTTGCACGCAGCCTGAAGAAGCTCAGCGACCTGGGCTACTGGATCACCGGACTGGCCGGGGACGCAACCGACTCGGTCTTCGATGCCGATCTCAGCGGCCCCCGCGTCTTGGTGATGGGCTCCGAAGGCGAGGGCTTGCGCCGGTTGACCCGCGAGCACTGTCACCAGCTGGTTCGCATCCCGATGCTGGGCAAGGCCGAGAGCCTGAACGTCTCGGTGGCCGCAGCCATCTGCCTGTACGAAGCGTTCCGGCAGCAAAAGCGCGGCTAAAAATCTTTGCTTGCAGCAAGGCGCTGAATCCATTAGAGTTCGCGCCCCTTTCCGGAGTCAATCCGGGAAACCACTTGTCCCACCGGCGTTAGGCGGGGGACTGCGGTCCGGACATCCGGCCGTATCCACAAGGAGATGCAGTTGAGACACTACGAAATCGTAGTCATGGTGCATCCGGACCAGAGTGAACAGGTCTCGGCCATGACGGAACGTTACAAAGGGATGGTTGAAGCCGACGGCGGCAAGATCCATCGACTCGAAGACTGGGGCCGCCGCCAGCTCGCCTACACCATTGCTGGCCTGCACAAGGCGCACTACGTGCTGCTGAATGTCGAGTGCTCGGAGAAGGCGTTGGAAGAACTGGAAACGGCCTTCCGCTTCAACGATGCCGTGATCCGCAAGCTGGTGATCCGCAAGGAAGCGCCAGTGACTGCGCAGTCGCCGTTGTTCAAGGTCCCGGACGAAGAGAAGAAGCCGGAAGCCAAGTCTGAGACGGACACTGAAGTCGCAACCGAAACCGTAACCGGGCAGGAGGCCGAAACCAATGAAGAAGCCGCAGCGTAAGGAACGCGAGGACGACCGCGGCGGTTCGCGGTTCTTCCGCCGCAAGCGTTTTTGCAAGTTCACCGCCGAAGGCGTGACCGAGATCGACTACAAGGATCTGGCCACCCTCAAGCAGTACGTCTCCGAGAACGGCAAGATCGTCCCGGCGCGCGTAACAGGCACCAAGACCCACTTCCAGCGCCAGCTGGCGGTGGCGATCAAGCGGGCCCGTTACCTGTCGCTGTTGCCCTACACCGACAAGCACGCCTGAGGCCGCCATGGACGTCATTCTCCTGGAAAAAGTGAATAACCTCGGTGACCTCGGCGAAACGGTCAAGGTCAAGCCCGGTTACGGGCGCAACTTCCTGCTGCCGCAGGGCAAGGCGCTGCCGGCAACCGATTCCAACCGCAAGGTGTTCGACGCGCGCAAGGCCGAATTGATCAAGCGGTCGGACGACTCGCTGTCGGCGGCAAAGATGCGCGCCGAGAAGCTGGCTGGCAAGACGATCACCCTCAAGGCGCTGGCCGCCGAAGAAGGCAAGCTGTACGGATCCGTCAGCACCGGCGACATCGCGCGCGCCGCCGTGGCGTCGGGTCTGGACCTCAAGAAAAGCGAAGTGGACCTGCCGACCGGGCCGATTCACCAGACCGGCGTGTACGCCGTGACGGTGCGGCTGCACGCCGAAGTTTCCGTTACGCTCAACGTGTCGGTCGAGGAAGAGAAGGCACGCTGAGGCGCTTTATTTTTGCTCAACAGCTTTTGCACAGAGTTGTGAACGGCCCGCCTTTGGCGGGCCGTTTGCTTTAAAGTGTGCGGGCCGTCGCCGTGCCGCCTGAGAACCTGATGGCTGAACCAAAACCCCAGAACAAACTGGTGCCCTTGCAGGCCAAGCAACCGCCGAATTCCATCGAGGCTGAGCAGTCGGTGCTGGGTGGCTTGATGCTGAACAACCCAACCTGGTTTGACCTTGCCGACAAGCTGACCGAGACGGATTTTTACCGTGCCGACCACCAGCTGATCTATCGCGGCATTTGCGAGTTGATCGGCGCCAACAAACCGTGCGACTACATCACGCTGTCGGAGCACCTGCGCCATCAGGACCGCCTTGAGCAGGCCGGAGGCGTGGCCTACCTCGGATCACTGGCGGTGGACACCCACAGCATCGCCAATCTTGTTTCCTATGCGGAAATCGTCCGGGAGCGGGCAATTCTGCGCGGGCTGATCGCGGCTGGGGCGGAAATCGGCGAGCTTGGTTATCGCCCGGAGGGACGTCCGCCGGTTGAACTGGTTGACCACGCCGAAAAACTGGTATTCGCCATCCGCGAGCGAGGAGTCCGGGGCAAGGCGAACTATGAGGCGATCCGGCCACTGCTGGAACGGATCGAGAAGCGCATCGACATGCTGCGCAAGGACCCCACCGCCCTGGCAGGGCTGGCCACCGGCTTCACCGAGCTGGACCGCAGAACCACCGGCTTGCACCCGGGCGACCTGGTTATCATTGCGGCGCGGCCCGGCATGGGCAAGACCAGCTTTGCCATGAATATCGCCGAGCACGTCGCCATTGATCGCAAGACTCCGGTGGGCGTCTTCAGCATGGAAATGTCCGGCGAACAGCTTGCGCTGCGCATCCTGTCGTCCTTCGGAAAGATCGAGCTGGGGCGGCTGCGCAGCGGGCAGCTCAACGATGCCGATATGGATCGACTGGTGTCCGCGGACGCCCTGATTCGCGAGGCTCCGCTGTACATCGACGAAACCGGCGCGCTGTCGCCGCTGGAGTTGCGCGCACGGGCGCGCCGTCTGGTGACGCAGCATGGCATCAAGCTGATCGTGGTGGACTATATCCAGTTGATGCAGGTGTCCGGCAGCAAGGAGAACCGCACCAACGAGATTTCCGAAATCTCTCGGAGCCTCAAGGCGCTGGCCAAGGAGTTGTCGCTGCCGGTGATCGCTCTGTCGCAGCTCAATCGCGGGCTGGAACAGCGTGATGAGAAGCGGCCGCGCCTGTCAGACCTGCGTGAGTCGGGAGGCATCGAGCAGGACGCCGACTTGGTGCTGTTCATCTATCGCGACGAGATGTATTACCCGGACAAGGCCGAATCGAAGGGCAAGGCTGAAATCCTGATCGGCAAGCAGCGAAGCGGACCGACGACCAAGTTCGAAGTGACATTCCTGGGCCAGTACACCAAGTTCGACAACCTCGCCGACTCCAGCTTCGCGGAGCCATGATCCCGCGCGTGACGGCGACGATCGACCTGTCCGCGATCCGCCACAACCTTGGCCAGGTGCGACGGCAGGCCCCGGCCTCGAAGGTGATGGCCGCCATCAAGGCCGACGCCTACGGACACGGGGCAGTGCCGGTGGCGCGCGCATTGCAGGACGACGTGGATGCCTTTGCGGTGGCCTGCCTCGAGGAGGCCCTGGTGCTGCGCGAGGCGCGGGTCCGCGCGCCGCTGGTCTTGCTCGAAGGGATTCTGTCGCCCGAGGAAGCCAGGCTGGTCCTGCGCCACGAGTTGCAGGTGGTGGTCCATGATCACTGGCAGTTGGCGATTCTGGAGTCACTACCGGCTGGCGCGCGGATTTCGCTGTGGATCAAGCTGGACTCCGGCATGCACCGGCTGGGATTTCCATTAACCGACGTGCCGGCGTTGTGGGCACGAATCCAGGCCCGGCCAGACTGGCAGTTCTGCGGCTGGATGACGCACTTGGCCTGCGCGGACGAGCCGGACAACGAGGCGACGCCGACGCAAGTCGCCGCGTTTACGGCGGCCCTTGCAAGGATTCCGGGCCCGCGATCCATCGCCAACTCGGCCGGATTGATGGCGTGGCCGGAGGCGCGCGCCGACTGGGTTCGTCCCGGCCTCATGTTGTACGGGGCATCGCCGCTGCCAGGGCGCGGCGCCGTTGAACTCGGCCTGCAACCGGCGATGAAACTCGAAACCCGGTTAATCGCGGTCCGCGAGTACTCGGCGGGGGATGCGATCGGCTACGGCGCCAGTTATCGCTGTCCCGAGCGGATGCGGATTGGCGTCGCATCGGTGGGCTATGCCGATGGTTATCACCGGAGCCTGCCGGCCGGAACGCCGGTTCTGGTCCGGGGGCGAGTCGCGTCGTTGGTCGGCCGGGTGTCGATGGACATGATCAACCTTGACCTGCGGCAGGCGCCGGAAGCGGCGGTCGGCGACCCGGTCCTGCTCTGGGGCCTGGAGTTGCCAGTGGAAGGAATTGCCAGCGCGGCCGGCACCATTGCCTACGAACTGCTTTGCGGGTTGACCAACCGGGTGCGCTTCATCCACCAGGGCGGGTAAGTCTCAGTAGTCGCTGCCGCCAGTCCGGAATCCCGCATCGGCCTGGCCGGAGTAGGCCACCAGTACGGTTTGCCCCGGGTCGGACTGCAGCGCAACCTGGCGGGCATAGGCGAGCGAACGCCCGGTAGCGGCGTTCAGTGATGTCCCGGCGCCGTGGAATTGCTCCACCACCCGCATCGCGTCGGAATCCTGTCCATCCACATAGAGGACGCGACCGGTGTCGCGCAGCCAGCGATGTTCGCGCAGGTACATGGAACTTGCGCCGTCGACCTCCGAGTGGTCGGGATCCGGCGCGTCCACGTAATAGAGCTTGACGGTTTCGTGCTCGAGGAAGCCACGCAACAGGCCAAGTCCGAAATAACCATCGGCCGCATGCGCCACCACGGCTTCGGGAGGCCGGCCTGCGAGGTTCTGCATTTGCACCGCCGCCTCATGGCCAACGCTGGCCTGGAACTCGCCAACGATCATCGGGAACGGTTGCGGGCCGCCACTAAGCCCGCAGATGTATTGGGACTCGCCGGGATTCTCCAGCCAGTCGGTGAGCGCGTACTGCCTGGGGTCGCCGAACCGCGACTCGTCGTCGATGCGTACTGGACGCACCAGCGCGCCAAGCCGGCGCAGGGACAGAACCCGGGCGTATTGCCGGTGCAAGTCGCTCTCTGAAATGTAGACGACGCACTCCATCCCGAGCCGCGCGGCGACGGTGGCCGTGGCGATGGCATGAGTGCCGTCGCGAGTCGCCGTAAGTACCCGCCGGTGTCCCAGATGCTGGGCCAGCAACACCTGGCCAATCGAATTGATGAGGTTTTCGTCGCTCGCGCGGCGCCGGTCCTCGCGCTTCATGAATATCCGGGCCCCTTGCTCGCCGAGATCCAGCAGCGGCGCTGGCGCAACGGGAGAGGGCCGTTGCGCGCCATCGGCCAGCGCGCGCCGAAGCAGGGACTTGAAATCTTCCTGGTTCCGGACCGCGTTGAATCCGGCCTCCAGTTTTTCCTGGGCCCGGAACATCGCACCCTGGTCCAGTTTGCGGTCGTAATAGCGGCGAAATTGCAGGGTTCGCCGCGCGGCTGGCTTGTCGCCAAAGTCCCGGAACAATTCATGCTCGGGGAGCAGGATCCGTCCCATCGAACCGATTTCGTACCAGTGCTGGTTGGACCGGCCGCCGTGCCGTTCGAGGAATGCGTAGGCGAGGTTGACGAACTCACTCGCCATCTTCGAGGTGCTGTAAACCTCGAAGAGTTTTCGCCACAAGTCCTGGCGATCCGGGTGTTTTTCGATCGCCTCCGACAGGGAATTGGCGACGTCGCTGTAGAACTTCAGCGACTCCTCGGTGGTGGGTTCTTCCTCGGACTCCGCCAGCTCAATGTCGCCGTCCGTTCCGGACGGTCCCTCGGCCACCGCCAGGCTGTGTGTCATCGGGGCGGGCGATAGCGGAATTCGCGCCGCGGCCGCCTTCGGGGTACCGGTCGGTGTTACCGCGGGCGTGAACCGGGCGGTGCTGGTGGCAATCGGCTTCGGCCGCGTCCAGCGCCAGAGCAGGAGCAGGAAAGCCAGCCCGCCAATCGCCAAGCCGATGCTGAGCGGCGACAGTGGGCCTCGACCCTGAGGCTTGAGGGTGGTATCGGCGGCGCAGTCGCATTCCGGCGCGTTTCGCGGCTGCGCCGGTCGCGGTCGGGCCCAGAATGGCGGGTCGGACGGCGACGGTGCCGGGGACTGGACGATTCCGCCCGGCGCCGATGAATGCGCCACGCTGGTGGCAAGCCCCAGGACCAGGCTGAGGCAAAACAACAGTGCCGCGCTCTGGCGCACCTTGAATCTCCACCGTGATTTTCGAATGACGTCGTAATCCTACCAGCACCCACGAGAGTTTCCCGCTAAGTGGTTGATTCGGGGAGCTAAACGGAGCCTGGCGCCTACGACCTTGGTTGTAACCCGAGACCTAGGTCGAATTGTGGGTAATTCTCCATGGAGTCAATCTCTTATCCAGACGGGAGGGAGCGTTCGCATGATCGGAAAGAGAGCAGCGGTTGGTCATCGCATCGGAGGATTCTCGATGCTGGAGTTCACCAATGGATTTTCCGCCTTGGCTTTGCTGATGACCGCAGGTGCCGGCGGCGTAAACAATTACGTCGCGGATCTTGATCGCGCGACCGTCAGCAACAAGTTGCTGGTCGGGCTGCGACTTGCCCATCGAACGGCGCACCAGTACGGGGCGACCGTGACACTGTGTCCCAGCGCGGACGGCCAAACGTGCAGCCGGAGTGGCGACTGGTCGGATGGCTGGGTTGCTTTTTTTGATCGCGACGGCGATGGCGAGATTGGCCCGATCGAGCGCCAGGGAGTCGTCGGCCACGCACTGAATGAGTCGCGGGGCGACGTCTTGGTAAGCGCGGAATGGGATCGGCTGTCGTTCAAGCCCGGGATGCCGGTCGCGGTAGGGCCCGACGATGCTGCCGCGACGCTGTGCATCCTGGACGCCCGCGGGCCCGACTACTCGCGGGTCATCTGGATCGATGGCCGGGGGATTGCCCGCCTGCATGACCGGCGGACAGCGCGGGAGTCGGCGGAAAACGCGGCACGGGATTTCAGCCAACGCTCGACGGACTGCTACTGAGCCCACCATGACGCCCGCCCGTCTACGCAATCCGGTCGGCTGCCAGTCGCGGTTGTCGCGAGCGAGTGGCGGCTTTTCCCTGATTGAAGTCCTGGTTTCGGTGATCATGGTGTCCGTCGGGGCCCTATCGGTCGCCTCCCTGCAATTGGTCTCGACGCGCGCCGTCCGGGATGCCAGCCAGCGACTGGAGGCCACCCAACTTGCCCACGCGCTTCTGGAGCGGCTGAATGCCAATAACTCGCAGGCCGCGCTCCAGAAGTACGTGTCCGCGGCTGCGCCTTTCCTCGGTATGGGCCGCATCAGCGGTCCGGACCAACCCTTGCCGGCCAGCACCTGTGTGGACAGCAGCCCGTGCACGCCCGAGCAACTTGCACAATTTGACCTGTGGTTGTGGGAGCGTTTGCTGGATGGGACTGCCGAGCAACTCAACGGCACCGAGACTGGCGGCATCCTGTTTCCGACCGTCTGCCTGGCGCCACCGGCAACCGGGGCAGGGCTCCCGGGAAACTACACGCTGGTGCTCTCATTCCGCGGCGCGGCCGCCTTGCCGGCCAATTCTGCGGTGACTTGCGGCGCCGGCGCGGTGTTTACCGACGGCTCGCGACTGTACGGTGACCAGGACCAGTATCGGCGCAGCATCGTCGTACAGGCCTACATCACACCGACGGTGCCCAAGTGATTTCCCGGTCGCGGGGACTGACGCTGATCGAGCTCCTCATTTCCAGCGCCCTGGGCCTGGTCGTGATTGCCGCGGTAGGGTCGCTGTTCATGATGTCCTCGCGCGCCATCCGGCAAGATGAGCGGATGAGCTTCATGAACCAGGAACTTTCCTACGCTATCGCGCAACTGATGCAGGACATTGAGATGGCCGGCCACTGGGCGCGTCTGCATGAGTCGGCGCGCGTCGAGCTGCATGACAACCTGGCCATTGCGCAGGACTGCGGTCCTACGTCGACGGCGTGGACCTATGCCGACCGCACGGCGCTCAGCATCCTCGACAATGCGACCGGCGCCAGTGCCAATGCCTCCTTTCAGTGTCTTCCCGCCAGCGATATTCTCCCGGGAACCGACGTGGTGGCAGTGAAGCGCGTGGCCGGGCGTCCGGGCGGCTCCGACCTGGGCATGGGCGGGCAAACGCCGGGCGCGGTCTACCTGCGGACCGGAAACCTCAGCGGACGCCTGTACCTCCACAATGGGGTGGCCTTTGGCAATGTTCCGCCGCCCTTCGAGAATTGGGAGTACCGCCCGGCGATTTACTACGTCCAGCCGACCGTCGATGGTGTCGCCGAGCCGGCACTGTGCCGTCGAATCCTGCAGGCTACCGGTGCCGGTTCGCCGCCTGCGTTCGTCCGGGAATGCCTGGCACAGGGCGTCGAAAACCTGCAGCTCGAGGCGGGAATCGACACCGATGCCGATGGGGCGGCAAATTACTTCACCGCATCGCCGACGGCGTCGGTATCCGGGCAAATCGTGAGCGTCCGGCTATTCTTGCTGGCCCGGTCTTCCCGGCCCGACGCCAGCCATTTCGAGCCGGCGGGCAAGTCCTATATGTTTTCCAACATGACTGCGCCACACGAACCGGCCGACGATGCACTGGATCGGCACTACTATCACAAGACCCTTTCAACCGAGATCGTCTTGCGCAATCCGCGGACGCTGCAAGGAGTTGCAATCCAGTGAGGCGTCCACCACCCCGGCAGGCAGGCGCGGTCCTGCTGATTTCGCTGGTCGTCATCATGCTGATCACGGTGCTGGCGGTGACCGGCGTGCGCATGAGCATTGGTGGCTTGCGCAGCGCGGTCAACGAGGAACTGCGCGTTGACGCGCTGCACCGGGCCCAATCGCTGGTCGATGGAACCCTGGCAATCGCCGGCAACACCGCCGTCGTCGGAACGGCGAGCGAACGTAATTGCCTGCCGACAATGGCCGGGTGCGCGCGCAACAACCTGAGCCTCCCGGACATGGCTGCCGAGGCGTATGGGCCGCTGGTCTTGTCCGGCACCAGCGTCGCCGTGACGCGACTCGCCCCGGAACAGTCTCCGCCGCCCCGGATTGCTGGTTACAGCGCCGTGAAGTTCCAGTCGGCGTCGATGGAAGTTCAGACCCGCTACGACGAAACCAGCAGCGGCTGGGGCCAAGCCGCGCTGACCGAGGGCGTCGCCGTGATCGTTCCGATGCCCGGAGGCTAGGGTGACCGTCCGCCCCTGGATCGCCTGCGTCATCGCGATGGCCGTCGCGGGCGGCAGCCGTGCCGACGACACGGATATTTACACCAACCGGGTGGTCCCCCCGGGCTCCCTGCCGCTGGTGATGTTGACTCTCGACCTCGGGTCTGGAATCGAGGGCCAGTATGCCAATTGCGCGAAGACCGGCGCCGGCGTCACCCTTTGTGCCCCGGCCCGGTTCTTTTATGATCGTTGTCCGACCTGCCGTGCCTTGATGCCCGCGGCGGACAAGCCGTTCCGTCGCTATGACGCCATGCGCTTCGCGATCCGGACGGCGTTGATTGAAAACGGCGGCATGAAGGTCGGGTTGACGCTGCCGCACAAGCACCAAGTCAGGTGCACGGGGCCGAGCGCCCTGCTGTGCAGCAACGGCGGGTACATCGCCCGGGGCTTCAAGCCGGTGGATACCGTGGTCGTCCCGTTTACCAGTCCGCCGCTGCTCGTCCCTGGCCCGAACCTCGGGGAACTGCTGGGAATCATTGACAACATTCCGATCACGACCGGGCTTCCGGATCACCCCTTCCAGGGCAAGGAACTGTTCTTCGAGATTTTCCGCTACCTCACCGGCCAAGGCGTCTACAACGGGCACAACGGCTGGGTGGATTACGGCACCACCGCCGTGCAAAACCTGAACATGGACAATCCCGCGATTGACTGGGATGCCGGGATCGAGGTGCCCTTGGTCAATCGCTACATCTCGCCGTTGACCGCGGACCTGAGTTGCAGCCGGATTTTTACCATCAACTTCCTGTTGAACCCCAGCCGGCAGGACGATGACTCGGACACTGCGATCAGCAGCAGTGCGGCCGGTGGCATGGTGGGCCTGAGCCTGGCGGCGCCGGCCACTGCCTTCGACGCGGTGGTCGGCTACCTGAACGACGTGGACCTTGCCCGCGCGGCCAATCCGTTCGGCACGGTACCGGTCATCCAGGGCAAGCAAAATGTCACCTCGTTTTTCTTTGCGACGCCGACGCCGGTTGACAGCAGTCCGCCAAAGTTCGATAGCAAGTCGCTGGCTTACGCACTGGCAGGCGGGACGGGGCGGCCGCTGCCGCTGAATGAAGATCCTGAGTTGTTGATCCAGAACCTCAACAGTGTCGCCGGTCAAATCCTCAGCGTCAGCACCACATTTGTCTCGGCCTCGATCCCGGTCAACGTGTTCAACCGCTCGCAGACCCTCAGTGACGTCTATTCAGCGCTGTTCCAGGCCGACACCAACGGCAAGCCGTTCTGGTCGGGAAACCTGAAAAAGCTCCGCCTGAATCCGACCGGCACTGCCGGCAATACCAATGTCGGCCTGATTGACGCGCTGGGACAGGACGCCCTGGCCTCGGACGGGCGTATCCGCAACGAGTCGCTGACATTCTGGACCGACCCGTCCACGATCGCGCCAAATCCTCTCAAGGGTGTGGTGGGTGGGCGCGATGGCCGTCACGTCGAGCTGGGAGGCGCCGGCCAGAAGATCCCGGGATTCCTGGCCGGATCGCCGGGCGCAAGCAATGGTGCGGCCGGTGCCAGGCATCTGTACACCTACTCCGGAACTGGCACCGCACTGACGCCGCTCAATGCCGACCTGGCCACGGCGGCCTTGCTGCAGCCGGCGCTTGGCGTGGCGTCTGCGGCATTGGCGAATAATCTCCTGTTGTGCGTCCGCGGGAACGACTGCCTGGATGTGGATGGCGACCTGGTCACCAACGAGGCCCGCCCCTGGCTGATGGGAGATCCGCTGCACTCACGTCCGCTGCCGATCAACTACGGCGCGATTGGCGGACACACGGTGGACAACCCGGCGATCTACATCGCGATGGGAACCAATGACGGGTTCCTGCACCTGTTCCGGAACACCTCATCGTCTGGCAGCGAATTGGGTACCGAGATCTGGGCGTTCATGCCGACCGAGGCGCTGGGGATCCAGGACCGCCTCGCGGTGAACGGAGTCACCAGCGCCCGTCTGTACGGTGTCGATGGAGCTCCTTCAACCTACATCAAGGATGTCGACCAGGATGGCAATATCGAGCCGGCCGGCGGCGACCGCGTTTACCTCTACTTCGGCCTGCGTCGTGGCGGCCGTGGCTACTACGCGCTGGACATCACCGACCCGCAAAACCCGGCATTTCTCTGGCAGGCGCGGCCGGTGCTGACCCCGGCGCTTACCACCAGCGCGGCGTGCAGCCTCAGCGTCTCGGCCAAGACCGCGACCTCGATCAACAGCCCGTGTGCCGCCGAGTACAACCTGCTGGGTTGCAGCGGCGACTACTGCGAACTCGGCTACTCCTTCCCGCAGCCACGGATCGGAAAGGTCCAGGTGGGGGTCGACAGCTTTGGCCGGCCGCTGACGCGTCCGGCGGTGTTCTTTGCCGGTGGCTATGACCCCAACAAGGATTACCCCAAATCACTGACCGGTCTCCTGTCGGGTGGCGCGGCCAGCCCGGGCTCGGTACCGACGGACGATTCGCGGGGAACGGCTATTTATGTTGTCGATGCGGAGACCGGGGTCGTCATCTGGAAGGCCGTCAAGGGGACGAGTACCGGGCCAACCGCCGACCCGAGGGTTTTTCGCCACGCGCAGTTGGTGGACAGCATTTCTTCAACGCTGACGATTGTCGACACCGATGGCGATGGCGCGATTGACCGCGTGGTGGTGGGTGATACCGGTGGCAATGTCTGGCGCGCCGATCTCGGCGGCGACGACGATGGAACCTCGAATCCCGGCCCGGCACAGATCACCGACGATTGGCGCTTGACGCTGCTGGCGCGCATGGGGCGCCACTACGCTTCCGGAAAGACCAACGACCGACGCTTCTTCCACGAGCCCGATTACGTGCTGTCCAGGGACACGGCAGGCCTGTTTGACGCGATCGTCATTGGCAGTGGGGATCGCGAGGATCCAATGGATTACGGCCGGGTCCGGAATGCCGATGGCACTGAGACGCTGGCGGAGAATGCCTTCTATGTGATCAAGGATCGTCGTATTGCGACCTATTCGGCGTCCGACAGCGTTTCCGGCAGCGTGCTCACGCCGGCCAGCCTGCCGGATCTGAGCAGCAACTGTCTGCAGGGTGGGGCGTCGAGCGGCTGCAATCCGAATCTTGCGGCGGGATGGCGTCTGCGCCTGACACAGGGCGGCGGAGAAAAAATTCTCTCATCGCCATTGACTGCCGCCCACCGCGTCTACTTCACCAGCTACGTTCCCCGGCCGCTCAATGACACGACCAGCTGTGCGCCCAGCGAGGGGACCGGTTTGTTCTATGCCGTCAGCCTGCTCGACGGGACTGCCGTGTTCAACTTCAATACGGCAGATGGTGCCGGCGTTGGCGGCACCGCCAACAGCGCTTCAGACCGATTCGAGCGCATGGCGTCGGCGGGCATCCCGTCGGACGTGGTCTTCGTCAACCTCGCCATCCCGGGCGGAGGCGAAGCCAAGTGCCTGCTCGGTGCCGATCTTGAGTGCCGGAACGTCCCGGGCGCGACCCGCTTCCGGACCCACTGGCGCCGCGACGAGTAGCTGGCGGCGGGCCTAGAGTTTCAGGTCGCGAAGTTCTTGCGCCGTGGTGGATTCATTCCACAGCAGGTCAAATTCCCGCAACTTCAATCGTGCGCTACGCGGCTGGGACCCGTAAAACCGGCTCTGCAGATCGCTGGGGGTTTCGCGGTGGAGCAGGAGGCGGCCATCGGCAATCAGGTACTCCTCGACAACGCCGAGGCGACGCTCGGGCTGAAGTTCGCGAAATTCAATGAAGCTGGATAGTGCACGGCCCAGCTCCACCAGCCGGCTGCCGCCGGAGATGGCCTGGCGGGCGTTGGTGACGAGTATGCGAAAGCGGGTGCGTTCGTGCTGAAGCACGAACGATCGCACGGCATCAACGAATGCCTCGGTGCACCAGGTGCGCGGCTCGAGTGCCTGCGTGAGCAGGGAAAGATCCTGTCGCGCCCCGGAGACCATTTCGAGCGCCCGCTGTGCATACGGGGCCTGGCCTTCCAGCAGGACCGCGGATTCCTGATCGCTCATTTCAGGTCGCGGACCTGTTGTGCGGCGTTGCCGGTGTAATCGGCAGGCGTCATGGCCAGCAACCGCTTCTTCTCTGCGACCGGCAGGGCAAGGTTCTGGATAAAGGCGCGCAGGGCTTCCTTCCCGACGCGCTTGCCCCGGGTGTAGCGTTTTAGCTGCTCGTAGGGCTCCGGCAACCCATATCGTCGCATCACGGTCTGGATCGCCTCGGCGAGCACTTCCCAGTTGTCGTCGAGGTCCCGGCCCATGCGCCAGGCGTCAGCCTCGAGCTTCTTCAGGCCACGATCCAGGGACTGCCAGGCCAGCAGGCTGTGGGCGATACCGACCCCGAGATTCCGCAATACCGTGCTGTCTGAAAGGTCGCGCTGCCAGCGCGAAATCGGAAGTTTTTCGGCCAGGTGCGTGATCAATGCATTGGCCACGCCCAAATTGCCCTCGGCGTTCTCAAAATCGATCGGGTTGACCTTGTGCGGCATGGTTGAGGACCCGACTTCCCCTGGGACCATCCGTTGGCGGAAATAACCCATCGAGATATAGCCCCAGCAGTCACGGCTGAAATCGATCAGCACTGTGTTCAGGCGTGAGAGAGCGTGAAAATACTCGGCGATCCAGTCGTGCGGCTCGATCTGAGTGGTGGCCGGGCTTTGGGCAAGATCCAGTGACTTCAGGAACCGGGCGCTCAGCCGGCTCCAATTCACCTTGGGGTAGGCGGCGAGGTGGGCATTGAAGTTGCCGACCGCACCGTTCATTTTGGCCAGGATTTCGACCTCGGCCAATTGCCGGCGCTGGCGCCGCAGGCGCTCGCGAAACACCAGCATTTCCTTGCCGAGCGTGGTCGGGGAGGCGGGCTGGCCGTGAGTTCGGGCCAGCATGGGCTGCTCGGCCTGGGCGCGCGCCACGGCGGAAATCGAGGCGATCAGGGCGTCAATCCGCGGCAGCAACTCGAGGTCGCGGCCGTCCCGCAGCATCAGGGCGTAGGCGACGTTGTTGATGTCCTCGGAAGTGCAGGCGAAGTGGGTGAATTCCTTCAGCGCTGCAAGTTCGCGGGCCTTGCCGATCTTTTCCTTGAGGAAGTATTCGACCGCCTTGACGTCGTGGTTGGTGGTGTCCTCGATGATCTTGACCCGCTGTGCGTCGGCGATGTCGAACTCGTCGACGATGGCGCGCAGCCGGCGGCGGGCAACCGCACTGAGTTCGGGGACTTCGCGGATGCCGCTCTCGGCGGCCAGCGCCTCCAGCCATTCCACCTCGACTTTCAGGCGGTACTTGATCAGCCCGTACTCGCTGAAGATTTCGCGCAAGCCGAAGGTCTTCTCCGCGTATCGGCCGTCAATCGGCGATAGGGCGGTCAACGCAGTGAGGTTCATCGGCGGATGATTTGTTTCGTTAGAATGCGCGTCATTGTATGACGGTCGGGAGTCTGGAGAAACCATGGGCAAGCACGGATTGAGGGTCGAGAAGGACAGCATGGGCGAATTGGAGGTCCCGGCTGCCGCCATGTGGGGGGCCCAGACCCAGCGCGCGTACAACAATTTCCCGGTCAGCGGCCTGCGCCTGCCGCGCGGATTCATCCGCGCCCTCGGTCTGATCAAGGCCACGGCGGCCGAGGTCAATGAGTCGCTGGGGCTGATGGACGGCCAGACCGCCGTGGCGGTACGGGACGCGGCAATGGCGGTGGCCGAAGGCCATCACGATGACCAGTTTCCGCTCGACGTGTTCCAGACCGGATCCGGCACCTCCAGCAACATGAACGCCAATGAGGTGATCGCCTTTATTGCGTCCAGGGCGGCGGGGCTCAAGATCCATCCGAATGACCACGTCAACATGGGGCAGAGCTCCAACGATGTCATCCCGACGGCCATCCACGTTGCGGCGAGCCTGGCGCTGACGGAGCGCCTGATTCCGTACCTGGAGGTCCTGGCGCAGACCATCGCCAGGAAGGGCGCCAGCCTGCGCTACATGACCAAGACCGGGCGCACCCACCTGATGGACGCGATGCCGGTGCGATTCGACCAGGAACTGGGCGGCTGGGCGCAGCAAATCCAGAACGGCGTGGCGCGGATCAAGGCCTGCCAGCCGCGCATCCAGGCGCTGGCGCAGGGCGGCACCGCGGTGGGCACCGGCATCAACGCGCATCCTGAATTTGGCCGCAAGTTTGCCGCGGCATTGGCGCAGCGAACCGGCGTGGCGTTTACCACCAGCCCGAATTACTTTGAAAGCATGTCAACGCAGGACGCGGCGGTTGAACTGTCCGGCCAGCTGAAGACCGTTGCCGTGTCGATCATGAAGATCTCCAACGACCTGCGCTGGATGAATTCTGGCCCGCTGGCCGGACTGGGCGAAATCGCGTTGCCGGCGTTGCAGCCCGGATCCAGCATCATGCCGGGCAAGGTCAACCCGGTGATCCCGGAAGCCGCCTGCATGGTCGCGGCGCAGGTTATTGGCAATGATGCGGCCATCACCATTGGCGGACAGGCCGGAAACTTCCAGTTGAACGTCATGCTGCCGATGATTGCCCATAACCTGCTGCAGAGCATCGAGATTCTTGCCAACGTCTCGCGGCTGCTTGGAGAGTCGGCAATCGACGGCTTCGAGGTGAACAAGAAGTCCATCCAGGAGGCGCTGGAGCGCAACCCGATCCTGATTACCGCATTGAACGCGGTAATCGGTTACGAGAAGGGCGCCGCGATCGCGAAGAAGGCATACGCCGAGGGCAGGCCGGTGATTGATGTGGCGATGTCGGAGACCGGCATGTCGCGCGAGGAACTTTCCAAGTTGCTGAACCCGGCCGAGCTGACCACCGGCGGCATCAAGGGGCCTGGCGGAGCCGGGGGTTGAGTCCAAGTCCCTGCATCGACCGGCACGGCTCACGGTTTCCGCAATGAGGTTCACGAGCTTCCGGACTCTCGGGTTCCTCGGGTTTGCCGCCTGTGCCGGGGGCATGGCGTTCGCGCTGTACCTCCAGTACGTACAGGACCTCGAGCCGTGTCCGATGTGCATCTTCCAGCGCGTGGCGATGATTTCAACTGGCGTCATCTTCCTGCTCGGAGCGCTGCACGCGCCGGCGGGAACGGGGCGGTGGGTGTACGCGGTTCTGGCGGAGCTTGCGGCAATTTCCGGGGCGATCATTGCGGGGCGCCATGTGTGGCTGCAGAGCCTGCCTGCGGACCAGGTGCCGGCCTGCGGCCCGACCCTGGACTACCTGATGGACGCATTCCCGATGCTCGACGTGGTCAGCATGATCCTCAAGGGCGACGGCAATTGCGCCAGGATCGACGCGGCCTTTCTTGGACTCTCGCTGCCGGGCTGGACTTTGGTCGCCTTCCTCGGCTTGGCGCTGTGGGCGAGCCTGATGCCGATCCTGCCGCGCCTGTCCGCCAAGGACTCGCGATGAGCCACGCCACGACCGACCTGTCCGACGCGTACCCGGGATTGCAAGTCTGCGATCCGCTGTTTCGGGACTTCGGTGGGCGACGTGCGTTCCATGGCGCCATCGCAACGGTGAAGGTGTTTGAGGACAACGCGCAGGTCCGCGCAATGCTCGAAGAGGCCGGCGAGGGCAGGGTGCTGGTGGTGGACGGTGGCGGATCCGCCCGCTGCGCGCTGCTGGGCGGCAACCTGGGGCAGCTGGCGGTCAAGAATGGCTGGGCCGGCGTGCTGGTGTATGGCTACATCCGGGATTCCGAGGAAATCGCCGGTCAGGCCGTCGGCGTCAAGGCGCTGGGCGTGCACCCGCGCAAGAGCGAGAAAGGCCTGCACACGGCCCAGCGCAATCGCCCGGTGATATTTGCCGGCGTGACGTTTCGCCCGGGCGCGTGGCTTTACGCAGACGCCGACGGGATCGTGGTTTCCGATTCCGAACTGACCGGCTGAACCGGGAGGCGCGGATCAGGCTGGATCCGGCTCCGGTACCCGTGCCGGCGAGATGACCCGCGCCATCGCGTAGGCAAACACGCCGGCGGTGGCAAACATGAAAGTGCCGTAGACCGCGCCGGGGATCGCCATGGTGATCGAGATCATGCCGCCCACCGCCATCGACAGGGTCGTGTTGTGGACGCCCAATTCAATGGCTACCGCGGTTGACTGCGGCTGGCTGAGCCGTCCGACCCGGGCGCAGGTATAGCCGATACCCATCGCCAGAACGTTGAGACTGACCACCGCAGCTCCGACCGAGGTGATGTAGCCGAGGATGTTGTTGCGCTCCGAAACGATGGCAGCGACCACCACCACCACAAAAAACCCGATCGCCAGAGCCTTGAGCGGACCTGCACTCCGGGCGGCCAGATGCGGCAGGTGCGCGCGGACCAGCATGCCGAACGACAGCGGTGCCAGGGTCATCATCAGGATCTTCACGACAATGGGGCCGAGATCCGGGATCGGCGTGGCTTGATCGCCGCCCATGAAAACCATCATTCCCAAGGCCAGCAGCAGCGGCATCGTGAATACGCACACGGTGCTGCTCACAGCGGTCATGGTCACCGCCAGCGCGGTATCCCCGCGCGCCAGGTGGGTCAGCATGTTGGCCATGGTGCCCCCGGGAGCCGCCCCGAGCAGGACCACACCGACAGCCAGTTCGGGCGGAAGGCTGAAAGCCCAGGCAATGCCAAAGGCGAGCGCAGGCGAAATCAACAACAAGTTGCCCAGTCCAATGGCCACACCCTTTGGGTAAACCAGCACCCGGCGAAAATCCGCCAGTGTCAGCGCGACGCCCAGGCTGGTCATGATGATCACCAGGGCCAGCGGCAGCAGAATCGCCGTGAACACGGTATGGCTCATTTCGGGTGCTCCCCCGGTCGTTTAGGAAACGACGCTAAGTTATTGAACAGGAAAAGAGGATACCGGATGCGATTTCGCTCCACGAGTGCCGCTTCGGGGGCGCTCGCTGCGATGCAACAAAAGTGTCTCATTCCGTTATAATTCGCGGCCGTTTCACACGTTCCCCCGGATTTCGCGCAGCCGGCCACGCAGGCCGCTGCGACGCTGCGTAATCCGCGTGGACTGAATGGTTCACCAACTCGTTTCTGTCACGTGGAGATGTGATGAAAAAGCTGCCAGCGGGTGTCGAGATCCTTGCCCCGATGAATGCGGGCTTTGAAAAGATACTGATCCCGGAAGCGCTCGCCTTTGTCGCCAAGCTGGTGCGCAAGCACGGCCCGACGCGGGAAAAGCTGCTCGCCCTTCGCAAAGAGCGCCAGGTCCGCATTGATGCCGGCAAGCTGCCGGGCTTCCTGCCGGAGACGCGCAAAATTCGCAGCGGCAACTGGAAGATCGCCGGGATTCCCGCCGACCTGCAGGATCGCCGGGTGGAAATTACCGGGCCGGTTGACCGCAAGATGGTCATCAACGCCCTGAATTCCGGCGCCCGCTGCTTCATGGCCGATTTTGAGGATTCGGCGGCGCCGACCTGGGACTTGATGATCCAGGGGCAAATCAACTTGCGCGATGCTGCCAATCGCAGCATCACCTTCACCTCGCCCGAGGGGAAGGGCTACAAGCTCAACGAAAAAATCGCCACACTGATCGTGCGCCCGCGTGGCTGGCACCTGGTCGAGAAGCACATTCGCATCGACGGCAAGCCGGCGCCCGGCGGCATGGTCGATTTCGGCCTGTTCTTTTTCCACAACGCCAAGACGCTGATCAAGCGCGGAACCGGGCCGTATTTCTACCTGCCGAAGATGCAGTCGCATCTTGAGGCGCGGCTGTGGAATTCCATCTTCAAGGACGCGCAGGCCGCGCTGAAGGTCCCGCAAAAGACGATCAAGACCACCGTTTTGATCGAGACCCTGTGGGCGGCGTTCGAGATGGACGAAATCCTGTACGAACTGCGCCACCACATCGTTGGCCTTAACTGCGGGCGCTGGGATTACATTTTCAGCTGCATCAAGACGCTGAACGCCCACGGCGACTGGATGGTCCCGGACCGTCAACAAGTCGGGATGGACAAGCACTTCCTCGACAGCTACAGCAAGCTGCTGTGCGAGACCTGCCACAAGCGCGGCGCCTTCGCGATGGGCGGCATGGCGGCGTTCATTCCGACCCGCGACCCCGCCACCAATGAGGGTATTTTCGCGAAGGTGCGCGCCGACAAGTTGCGCGAGGTCAAGAATGGTCACGATGGCACCTGGGTCGCGCACCCGGGCTTGGTGTCGGTGGCAATGCAGGTGTTCGACGAGCACATGCCAACGCCGAACCAGATCGACAAGCAGTTCCACTATGGGATCAAGGCCGCGGACTTGCTCAAGCGCCCGGAAGGCAAGATCACCGAGGCTGGCTTGCGCAACAACATCAACGTGGGCATGCAATACACCGAGGCCTGGTTGAGCGGCAACGGCTGCGTTCCCCTGCACAACCTGATGGAAGACGCCGCGACCGCTGAAATCTCCCGCACCCAGGTGTGGCAATGGCAGAAATACGGCGCACTGCTGGACGATGGACGAAAGGTTACCCCGACGCTGGTCAACCAGATCCTGGACGAGGAACTGTCCACCATCCGGGCTGAGTTGGGGGCCGAGCGCTTCCACGCCAGCCGCATGCTGGAGGCCGCCGGCCTGATGTCGCGGATGTCGACCGCCACAATCGTGGCGGACTTCCTGACGCTGCCGAGCTACGACTACCTGGACTGAAATCCGTAAATTGACACCGACGTTGATGGACGCAGCGTTCCTGCGCCCATCGATGGCCGTTCACCGACCACTGTTTCCCCAAAGAGGACTGCACCGATGACCCGCGAAGACCAGATCAAGGCACTCGAAAAGGATTGGGCCACCAATCCGCGCTGGAAGGGCGTAAAGCGCACCTATTCAGCGGCCGATGTCGTGCGCCTTCGCGGCAGCCTGCCGATCGAGCACACGCTCGCCCGCCGCGGCGCCGAGAAGCTGTGGAAGCTGATCAATGGCGAGGCCAAAAAGGGTTACGTGAATTCCTTCGGGGCCATCACCGCCGGCCAGGCGATGCAGCAGGCCAAGGCCGGGCTCGAGGCGGTCTATCTGTCCGGCTGGCAGGTTGCCGCCGACGGCAATACCTCCGAAACCATGTACCCCGACCAGTCGCTGTATGCCTATGACTCGGTCCCGACCATGGTTCGCCGCATCAACAACACCTTCAAGCGCGCCGACGAGATCCAGTGGGGCCGCGACATTGGCCCGGGGCACAAGGATTTCATCGACTTCTTCCTGCCGATCATCGCCGACGCCGAAGCCGGCTTTGGCGGCGTGCTGAATGCCTTTGAGCTGATGAAGAACATGATTGAGTCGGGCGCCGCCGGCGTTCACTTTGAGGACCAATTGGCGGCAGTGAAAAAGTGCGGCCACATGGGCGGCAAGGTTCTGGTGCCGACCCAGGAAGCCTGCGAAAAGCTGACGGCCGCGCGTTTTGCCTCGGACGTCATGGGCGTTCCGACCATCGTGCTCGCCCGTACCGATGCCGAAGCTGCCAACCTGTTGACCTCGGATCACGACCCCAACGACAAGTCGTTCCTCACCGGCGAGCGCACCGCTGAAGGGTTTTACCGGGTCAAGAACGGACTGGAGCAGGGCATTAGCCGCGGCGTTGCCTACGCGCCGTACGCCGATCTGGTCTGGTGCGAGACCGGCACGCCGGACCTCGGCTTTGCCCGGGAGTTTGCCCAGGCCGTGCAGAAAGCCGCGCCCGGCAAGCTGCTGGCCTACAACTGCTCGCCGTCGTTCAACTGGAAGAAGAACCTCGACGACAAGACCATCGCCAAGTTCCAGGACGAGTTGTCCAAACTGGGCTACAAATACCAGTTCATCACCCTGGCTGGCATTCACATCAACTGGTACAACACCTTCCAGTTTGCGCACGCCTACGCGCGCGGCGAGGGCATGAAGCACTACACCGAGATGGTGCAGGAGCCCGAGTTCCGGGCACGCGAGAAGGGTTACACCTTCGTCTCGCACCAGCAGGAGGTCGGCGCCGGCTACTTCGACGACGTGACCACGGTGATCCAGGGCGGCAGTTCCAACGTCAAGGCGCTGACCGGTTCTACCGAAGAGGAACAGTTTCACTGAGGCGGCGTCGAGCATCACAAGACCCCCGGACCTCCCGGGGGTTTTTTTTGGCAAGTTGCGGATAATTCCAGTCAGGAGTAGAACGCGCCTCAGGACTTCACGAGGGGGCGTGCCATGCGACGACTGGTCTCGTTTGTGGTTTTCGTGATCGTCCTGGCTGCCGTGATCCATTTCGGGGTGCGCGAGCCAAGCAGGAATCCGGCGCCGCCGGAAGCGGTGGTGGCGGTTGTTCCGCAGCCGGTCGGGGCGACGCTGTTGCCCGGGATGGGGTCGTACTCCCGGGCCATCCAGTCCAAAAGCCCGGACGTCCAGAAGTGGTTTGATCAAGGCCTGTCGCTGGCGTTTGGGTTCAACCATGACGCGGCGGAGCGTTCATTCCTGAAAGCCCTTGAACTCGATCCCCGGTGCGCGATGTGCTGGTGGGGAGCGGCGCTGGTGTTGGGTCCACACATAAATGCACCGATGGATCCCTCCAACAACGCCAAGGCCTGGATGCGGATCCAGAAAGCTCAGGCGGCGGCTGCCGATTCGAGCCGCCAGGAGCAGGCCTATGTCCAGGCCCTGAGTGCTCGCTATGCCGAAGCGCCTCCCAACGACCGCACCGCCCTGGATGAGGCCTATGCCGCGGCGATGTCGGAACTGGTGCGGAACTACCCGGACGACCTGGATGCGGCGACCCTGCAGGCCGAGGCCCTGATGGACTTGCAGCCCTGGAACTACTACGACGAGCAACGCCAGCCAAAAGGGCGAACGGCGGAGATCGTGGCGGTGCTGGAAGCGGTCATGGCGCGCAATCCGGATCATCTGGGCGCCTTGCACCTCTATATCCATGCGGTCGAGGCCTCGACCGATCCTGATCGTGGCGCGACCGCTGCCGACCGCCTGCGCGGGCTGGTGCCCGGTTCTGGACATCTGGTTCACATGCCGTCGCATATTTACACCCGCGTCGGGCGCTACGACGATGCGGCGCAGGTCAACGAACTTGCCATCGCCGCCGACGACAACTATCTAGCCACCTGCCGACCGGCGCCCGGGATATACCCGCTGGGCTACGTTCCGCACAACCACCACTTTCTGTGGTGGGCTGCGTCAATGGAGGGGGACAGCGGCCGCGCCCTGGCGGCGGCCAGCGAAACTGCAAAACGAACGTCGAATCCGGAACTGCTGCGCAGTCCGGGATTCGAGTTTCTGCATGATTTCTGGGTCACGCCGCTGAAGGCGCAAGTCACGTTTGGGCGGTGGGACCAGATTGTGGCGACTCCGAAGCCACCGGCAGAAATGCCGTATGCGGTGGCCATCTGGGAGTTCGCGCAGGGCATGGCAGCGGTGCGCCAGCGGCGACTGGAGGACGCGCAAGCCCACTGGTTGGCGTTGCAGGCTGCCAGTCGCGATCCCGCCATCAAGAAAATCCACGTCGGACCCCAGCACTCCCTGGGCCGTACCGTGATCGTCGCGGAAAGGATCCTGGCCGGCGAGCTCGCGGTGGCGAACCAAAATGTTGCTGCGGCACTTGCGGCGCTGAAACAGGCGGTGGCGGAAGAGGATGCCAATCCGTACTTCGAGCCACCGTTGTGGCACCAGCCGGCGCGGCAAAATCTCGGCCAGGCCTTGCTGGTGGCGGGCAGGCCGGTCGAGGCCGAGGCCGTATTTCGGGAGGATCTCCGCCGCAATCGAGGCAATGGCTGGTCACTGCGCGGGCTGGTGCTCAGCCTTGAGGCCCAACACAAGCCCGCGGCCGCCGAGCAGGCGGAGTTTGAGCAGGCCTGGCAACACGCCGATTTCAAGCTGAGTGGCGCGGTGCTCTAGGCCGGAAAAGATCCTGAATCCAGGACGGCGCGCTGGTTGGCGCGTCGCTCGCTCTGCTAGGCTCTGGCGGCGCCAGCGGGCGCTGACGGAGACACAGCCATGCAGGAACAAATCAAGGCGTGGGCCACAAAGTTTGGCCTGAAGACCGATCAAGTCGAGGCCGGTGTCGGCGCGCTACTGGGATTTATCCAGTCCAAGGTTCCGGCCGCCCAATGGCAGCAATTGCAGGGTCTGGTCCCGCAGGCCCAGCAGTGGATGGGCAAGGCCGCGTCGCTGCCTGCGGCCGCGCAGAGTGCGACAGGCGGGTTGATGGCGCAGGCCATGGGTCTCCTCGGCAAGCTGACTGGCGGGTCGGCTGGAGGACTGTCTGACTTGATGGAAAAACTGCAGCGCGCCGGTTTCAAGCCTGACAGCGCCATGCAGTTTGTCTCGTCCGTGATGGGCCAGATCAAGGCCGCCGCCGGGCCGGAGAAATTTGCGCAACTGCTGGGGGCTGTGCCGGCGCTGAAGGACGGCCTCGGTGGCCTTGGAAAGTTCCTGAACAAGCCCTGAGCCGGAGGAAACCATCGTCATGAGAATCCTGAAAAAGCTCCTGCTGGGTGTTGCCGCATTCGTGGTGCTGTTGGTGGTTGCCGGTTTTTTCCTGCCGCGCACGGCTCACGTCGAGCGCCACGTCCAGATCAAGGCACCGCCGTCGACCGTCTTCACGGTGCTCAACGGTTTTCGCCAGTTTCCGCGCTGGTCGCCGTGGCAGCATGCGGATCCCGACATGAGCGTGACGTTCAGCGGCCCGCCGATGGGCGTCGGGGCGGCACTGAGCTGGTCTGGTAACGCATCGGTCGGCACCGGCCGCCAGGAGATCATTGAGAGCGAGCCGTATCGCCGTATCCTGATGAGGCTCGAATTCGGGGATTTTGGCGGGCAGTTCCTGGCGCCGTTCACGGTCGAGCCGATAGCTGGTGGTACGCAGCTGACCTGGGGCTTCGACGCGGACTACGGCAGCAACATCCTGGGCCGCTATTTCGGCCTGCTGTCCGATCGCATGTTGGGACCGGATTATGAGACCGGACTTGCGCGCCTGAAGGCCCTGGTGGAATCGCTGCCGCCAGAGGACTTTTCAAGGCTGGACGTCACAGTAGTCGAGGCAAAGGCCGAGCCGTTTGTCTTCGTTTCCGGCCGCAGTGCTCTGGAGTCCAGGGCGCTGGGCGTGGCCTTGGGCGTCGCCTACAGCAAGGTCTCCGGTTTCCTCAGTGCGCATGGCGTCGAACCCTCGGGCGCGGCGCTTGCCGTGTTTCACGGCGAGCAGGAGGGCCTGCTGTACTTTGACGCCGGGCTGGCGCTGGGGGACGCCACCGTCGCTCCGGCTGGCGAGATCCGTATCGGCCTGACGCCGGCCGGATCGGCGGTCCGCGCAGTCTGGCGCGGGGAGGACGCCGAGCTCCCGGCGGCGCATCGACAGCTCAAGGCCTATCTGGCCGCGGCCGGGCTGGAGCAGGCGGGTCCGAGCTGGGAGCGATATCCCGGAGGTCCCGCTGCCGTGGCGAATCCGGAACGCGTTACCGAGATTTTCGCCGCGGTGAAGTGAGTGTCCGCGGAGGAGCGCGGGTTTCGACCGGTGTTCTCCAGGTTCAGGCCATGACTGCGGAATTCGAATCCGGGCCGTTCCTGGCCCAGCTCACCACGCAGCCCGGCGTGTACCGCATGTACGGGGACGCCGAGGTGCTGTTGTACGTGGGCAAGGCGCGGAACCTGCGCAAGCGGGTCAGCAGTTACTTCTTGCGCGCCAGCGGCAATCCTCGCATCGAGGCGATGGTTGCGAGGATCTGCCGGGTTGAGGTAACGATCACGCGAACCGAGGACGAGGCGCTGGTCCTCGAGGCCACGCTGATCAAGCAGCAATCGCCTCGCTACAACGTCAGCCTGCGCGACGACAAGAGCTATCCCTACCTTCGGATTGATACGCCCTCGGGCGCTCCGGGCGGGCCTTCCGCGTTCCCGCGAATTTCCTTCCATCGGGGTACGCGGGTCCCGCCGCATCGCTACTTCGGCCCTTATCCGAGCGCGGCGTCGGTGCGCGAAACGCTGGTTTCCCTGCAGAAACTGTTTCGCCTCCGGCCATGCAGTGACGTGTTCTTTTCCCACCGGACCCGGCCCTGCCTGCAACACCAGATCCAGCGCTGCTCGGCCCCTTGCGTTGCACGGATCGGCCCGATGGAATACGCGCAGGACGTCGAGCGTGCGAGCCAGTTGCTCGAGGGTGGCAGCGAGTCACTGGCGCGGCAGTTGCAGGAGGAAATGGCGGCGGCGTCGGGTGCGCAGGAATTTGAGCGCGCGGCCCGGGTTCGCGATCAGATTGCCGCCTTGCGGCGGCTGCAGGGAGATCGCGAGATGGCGGGCGGCGTGCGGGACGCCGACTTCATTGCCCTGGCCCCGCACGCCGCACACAGTTGCGTCGTGGTGCTGTGTGTCCGCGATGGGATGAACCTCGGCCACCGCAGCTTTTTTCCGTCCCACCCCCCGGAACTGGAAGCCGCTGCAATCCTGTCCGGGTTCCTTGAGCAGTACTATCTTGAGCGCCAGCCGCCCGCCCGGATTTTCGTTCCGGAGCGGCCCGAGGATGCCGATTGGCTTGAGCACTGGTTGGCGGCGCGTGGCGGGCGCAAGGTCCGCCTGCACGTCCCCAAGCGCGGGGCCCGCCACCGGATGCAGGACGTGGTGTTGCAATCGGCGCAGCAGGCGCTTTCCGCCCGCCTCAGTGCCGGGGCCAGCTCCCGCGAGCGACTGGCCGAATTGCAGCAGGTCCTGGCGTTGGACCAGCTGCCGCAGCGCATCGAGTGCTTTGACATCAGCCACACCCAGGGCGAGCTTCCGGTGGCCGCCTGCGTTGTATTTGATGGCGACGGCCCGGTGAAGTCCGGCTACCGCCGCTTCAACATCGAGCAGGTGACGCCGGGCGACGACTACGCGGCGATCGGGCAGGCGGTGCGGCGCCGGTACGCCCGGGTGCAGGGCGGCGACGGCCGCCTGCCGGACCTGTTATTGATCGACGGCGGCGCGGGCCAGTTGCGGGCCGCCACGGATGCGCTGCAGGAGCTTGGTATCGACTCGCTGCCGGTGGTCGGCGTGGCCAAGGGGCCGAGCCGAAAGCCGGGGCTCGAGCAGTTGCACCTGCCCGAGCACGATTCGCCGCTGGTGCTGCCGCCGGACTCGCCGGGCTTGCACCTGATCCAGAGGATCCGCGACGAGGCCCATCGGTTCGCGATCAGCGGGCACCGCGGCCGTCGAGCGCGTGCCCGGGAAGTCTCGGAACTCGACCGCGTTGACGGCTTGGGGCCGCTGCGCAAGAAACGCCTGCTGCAGGCCTTGGGCGGATTGGCACAGGTGCAGCGGGCCACCATCGAGGACCTGGCCCGGGTCGAGGGTATCTCGCTGGCGATGGCGCGACGCATTCACCAGCACTTCCACTAAACTGCAGGCGTGCGAATGAACCTTCCGCTAATCCTGACCCTCGGTCGCGTCGCGGCGATTCCGCTGGTGCTGGTGCTTTTCTACCTGCCGTGGCCCCATGGTCGCCAGCTTGCAACGGTTCTGTTTGCCGCCGCCGGTATCACCGACTGGATTGACGGCTGGCTGGCGCGGCGCTGGAACCAGACCAGCAAGTTCGGGGCCTTCCTGGACCCGGTGGCCGACAAATTGCTGGTGGCAGTGTGCCTGGCCGTGCTGCTGCGCGACCACTCCGGCGGGGGTGGGGTGGTGCTGGCGGTGGTCGTTGCCATCATTATCGGCCGCGAGATCACCGTCTCGGCGCTCCGCGAATGGATGGCGGAACTCGGCCAGCGCACCAGTGTGGCGGTCAGTTCGATTGGCAAGGTCAAGACCGGGTTCCAGATGGTCGCGATCGGAATGATGATCTGGCAGAAAGACATCTTTGGCCTGCCGGTGTACTGGCTGGGCTATATTTTGCTGCTGATTTCGGCGGTCCTGACGGTCTGGTCGATGGCGATGTACCTGCGGGCGGCCTGGCCGCTGATGAAGGAACAATCCTGAGGCCTGCCGGAAATTGTTGACACTCCACCGTCCGGCCCTACAATAGCGACCCTGTTTCGCGGGAATAGCTCAGTTGGTAGAGCGCAACCTTGCCAAGGTTGAGGTCGCGAGTTCGAGTCTCGTTTCCCGCTCCAGTTTTTTTGCCTAAGACCTCGTGCAGACGAGGTCTTTTGCTTTATGACCGGCTAGAATTCGTGCCGATTCAAAAGTAGGGCTCGATGGCAGAGTGGTTATGCAGGGGACTGCAAATCCCCGTACCTCGGTTCAATTCCGGGTCGAGCCTCCACCCTTCAAACCGCCTGCCCGAGTGGCGTAATGGTAGCCGCACGGGACTTAAAATCCTGTGGCCGCAAGGCCGTGCTGGTTCGAGTCCAGCCTCGGGCACCAAAAGCGACGAAGCAGATCTCTGGGACACGAAATGAATTACCTGCTGGCCTTCGACGGTCTGGCGATCGGTCGTGGCGACCGCACCCTGCGCGAGGGCCTGGCCGGCGCGATTCGGCGCGGGGAAATCGTCCACCTGACCGGGCCCAACGGCATCGGCAAGACCACCCTGCTTGAAGTCCTGAGCGGCTTGCGCGAGCCGCACGCAGGCAGGATTTCACCAACCCCGGAACCGGAAGCGTGCCACTGGATCGGTCATCGAAATGCCCTGAACCCGGCTTTCACGCCGCGTGAAAACCTTGAATTCTGGTGCCAGTTACAGGGCGTCCCGACCGGGATGATCTCTGCGGCGCTGAGTGGTTTCGGCTTGCAAGGCGTTGCCGATCGACCGTGTCGGCAACTGTCTGCCGGCCAACAGCGACGCTCGGCCCTTGCCCGGTTGTCGGTCGCGCCGAGGGCCTTGTGGCTGCTGGACGAACCGTTGAGCGCGCTTGACGAGGTGGCGACTGGACACTGGCTGTCATTGCTGGATTCACACCAACGGCAGGGCGGGGCAGCGCTGATCACCAGCCACCAGCCTCTGCCGGGGCCCCGCGTCGGTGTGCGCGTCTGGGACCTCTCGAAATGAGCCCGGTCACCGCCGTGCTGGTGCGCGAGTTGCGGCTCGCCGCGCGGCGTCGCGCGGAATGGGTACAGCCGCTGGTGTTCTACGCGGTGGTCGCGACGCTCTTTGCGTTGGGCGCCGCACCCGGCGCCCCATGGCTGCGGGTCGCTGCTCCATCGATCTTGTGGGTCGGCGCCTTGATGGCCGCGTTGCTGTCGCTGGACCGCGTGTTCCGGTCCGATGTGGAAGACGGAACACTGGAGCAAGTGATGCTCGCGCCGCCGCCATTGTGGCTGCTGGTGGCGGCCAAGCTGGTTGCCTTGTGGATGGTGGTCGGCTTGCCACTCACGGTGCTGGCACCGGTGCTCGCGCTCAGCCTCGGTGTGGAGCCTTCGGCGGTCGGAGTCCTGCTGGCCAGCCTGCTGCTCGGGATGCCGGCACTGGTCTTTACCTCCGGATTTGCGTCGGCGCTGCTGGTCGGATTGCCGCGGGCCGGGATGCTGCTTCCGGTCCTGGTTCTCCCGCTGCTGGCGCCGGTTGTCATCTTCGGCGCTGGCGCTGTTCGGGAGGCGCAGTCCGGACTCCCATCGGATGCGCCCTTATACTTCCTCGCCGCCATCCTGGTCTTGGCCGTGTGTGGCGTGCCGCTGGCCGCCGCCGCTGCACTGCGCAATGCCGTCGAGTAGCCCCGCAATCATGTTGAATCAAGTTCGCCAACTCAGTTCACCGCCGGCGTTTTTCGCCTTCGCGCGAGCCGCTGCCCGCTGGCTGGGGCTGCTGTCGGTTCCGCTGCTGGCTTACGGATTGCTGGGGGGGCTGGTGCTGGCGCCGCCGGATTACCAGCAAGGCGATGCGTTCCGGATTATTTATGTGCACGTCCCCTCGGCCTGGATGTCGCTGTTCGGCTATTCGGTGATGGCCGTTTTCTCATTGATTGCGCTGGTCTGGCGAGTCAAGGTTGCCGAGTGCGTACTGCTGGCCTGCGCCCCGGTTGGGGCCAGCTTTACGGCGCTGGCCTTGTTGACAGGAATGCTGTGGGGCAAGCCGATGTGGGGCACGTACTGGTTGTGGCAGGACGCCCGCCTGGTGTCGGAGTTGATCCTGCTGTTCCTGTACCTGGGGATCGTCAGCCTGCACCAGGCGATCGCCGATCCCCGCGCCGCCGCCCGAGCCTGCGCGCTGCTGGCGCTGGTGGGCTCGGTAAACGTTCCGATCGTGCACTACTCGGTGGAGTGGTGGAACACGCTGCACCAGACCGCCACTGTTGCGAGGCTCGGCAAGCCCACCATGGCGGCTTCGATGCTCTGGCCGTTGCTGTCAATGGCGCTCGGCTTCACGCTGTTCTCCGCCGCGGTGGTGCTGCATCGCGCCCGGAACATGTTGTGGTGGCGGGAACGCGGCAATCCGTGGACGCGCTCGGTGATCCCATGAACGAATTTTTGCAAATGGGCGGATACGCCTTTTTTGTGTGGGGCAGCTATGCCGCGGGTCTGGCCGTATTCGCCTGGAACCTGTGGGCACCGCAGTCGCAGGGGCGAGAACTGCGCCGCCGCGCCGAATCGGAGGACCGGTCATGAGCCGACGCCAGCAACGCCTGCTGGGGATTGCGGTGCTGGCGGTCGGCCTGTCGCTGGCGGCAGTGCTCACGCTGACCGCGTTTCGCAAGAACCTGATGAGTTTCCACACGCCGAGCGACCTGGTCGCGACGCCGCCGGCACCCGGTGTCCGGATGCGCCTCGGCGGCCTGGTGGAACCCGGCAGCATGCAGCGCGGCAGCGGGCTGGAAGTCCGGTTCACGCTGGCCGACTGCACCCACCGGCTTGCGGTCCGCTACGACGGCATCCTGCCGGACCTGTTTCGCGAGGGCCAGGGCGTGGTGGCGACCGGCAGCGTCGACACCCAGCAAGTCTTCGTCGCTGACGAAATCCTGGCCAAGCACGATGAAAATTACATTCCGCCGCAACTGGCCGAATCGTTGACGACCTCCACCGGACATTCCTGCGCGCCGTTCAAGCCGGTTGGGCGGGAAGGCTGATCGATGGCCGCCGAACTGGGGCATCTTGCGCTGATCCTTGCGCTCGGCATCACCGCGCTGCAGTCGCTGCTGCCGGCCTGGGGCCTGGCCCGTAATCACGGCGGGGCGATTGCTGCGGCGGTTCCGGCGGCGGTGTGGCAGTTCATCATGGTCTTCGCCGCATTCGTCTGCCTGGCGGTGTCGTTCCTGCAAAACGACTTCTCGGTGGTCTACGTGGCGTCCAATAGCCAGATCGACTTGCCGACGATTTACCGCCTGACGGCAGTATGGGGCGGCCACGAAGGGTCGATGTTGTTGTGGATGTTGATGCTGTCGGGCTGGACGGTCGCCGTGGCGGTCTCAAGCGGTGCCTTGCCAACGCGCTTGCGCGCCCAAGTGCTGGCGGTGCTGGGCGTGATCAGCGCCGGATTTCTGCTGTTTATGCTGCTGACCTCGAATCCCTTTGACCGGCAGTTTCCGGTGCCGCTGGATGGCCGCGACCTGAATCCGCTGCTGCAGGATCCGGGGATGATCATTCACCCGCCCATGCTGTACATGGGCTACGTCGGGTTTTCGGTCGCCTTCGCTTTTGCCATCGCGGCCTTGTTGACCGGGCGGCTGGACGAGACCTGGGCGCGTTGGATGCGGCCCTGGACCACGGCCGCCTGGGCGTTCCTGACGATCGGCATCACTCTTGGGTCCTGGTGGGCGTACCACGAGCTGGGCTGGGGTGGCTGGTGGTTTTGGGATCCGGTTGAGAATGCATCGTTCATGCCCTGGCTGGTCGGCACGGCGCTAATCCATTCATTGGCGGTGACGGAGAAGCGCGGCTTGTTGAAAAGCTGGACCGCGCTGCTGGCAATCATGGCCTTCGCGCTGTCGCTGCTGGGAACGTTTTTGGTTCGCTCCGGAGTGTTGGTGTCGGTGCACGCGTTTGCCACCGATCCGGCGCGCGGTGTCTTTATCCTGGTCTTCCTGGGCTTGGTCGTCGGCTCGGCACTGACCCTTTACGCCTGGCGGGCGCCGCGGCTGGTGTCGGCCGGCGAGGTGCAATTCCTGTCGCGTGAGGGACTGCTGCTCTTCAACAACGTCTTCCTGCTCACGGCGGCGACGGCGGTATTGCTCGGGACGCTCTATCCACTGGTGATTGACGCCCTGAATCTGGGCAAGTTGTCGGTTGGCCCGCCTTACTTCAACGCCGTGTTCGTTCCGCTGACGGTGGCGCTGCCGGTCCTGGCCGGGCTGGTAGGCGCGGTCAGCTGGAAGCGCTCACGAGCCAGCGAGCTTCGGGTGCTCGCGGCACCGGCGGTGCTGGCGCTGCTACTCGGCGGCTCACTGCCTTGGGTTCTGCAAGGAACCATGACGATTGCAACCCTGGCCGGCAGTGTGGTCGGGCTTTGGACCGTGATGACCGCCTGGGTCGAGATTTCCCGGCGGCTTGTGGCAGCAAAATCCATCCCGCAAGCCCTGGGCGCCATTCCCCGGTCACAGTGGGGAATGGCCCTTGCGCACACCGGACTTGGACTGTTCGTCCTGGGCATCACCCACGTTTCGCAATTCAATGCGGAGCGCGATGTGCGCCTGGCCGTGGGGCAGTCCGCCGAGCTGGCCGGCTACGAGTTTGTACTGGACGGAGTCAAACCCTACTCGGGCGCCAATTTCGAAGCCGACCGCGCCACGGTGCGGGTGCTGCGAAATGGCGAACTCGTCGCCACGCTGCAGCCAGAAAAGCGGCTGTACCGGGTGCAGCGCAATGCCATGACCGAGGCGGCGGTTGATGCCTCGCCCTTGCGCGACCTGTATGTTGCTCTGGGCGAACCGCTGGACAAGGCGGCGAGCGAGTGGAGCTTGCGGCTCTATTACCGCCCCCTGATGCGGCTGGTCTGGCTCGGCGGCCTGTTGGCCTTCCTTGGGGGTTTGGTGTCGCTTACCGACCGCCGCTACCGGGTGCAGCGCTCGACGGCGCCGATCGATCCGGCCGCCGCCGCGGCCACGAATCCCGCGTGAGGCTGCGGTACGCCATACCGGTGTTGCTCCTGCTGGGAGTGCTGGTGCTGTTTGCCTTCGGATTGAGGCTCGACCCGACCCGGGTGCCATCACCGTTGATCGGCAAGCCGGCCCCGACTTTTGAGCTGCCGGTTGTGACCGGAGAGGGCTCGGTGCTGACGACAGCGGCGCTGCGCGGGCGGCCGCATCTGGTCAATTTCTGGGCGAGCTGGTGCCCGCCCTGCCTGCAGGAACATCCGATGCTGCTGGAAATCTCCCGACGTGGCGTGTCCATCGTGGGCATCAGTTACAAGGACGACGATATTGCGGCACGCGCCTGGCTGGCCCGGCACGGCAATCCATTTTCCGTGGTCGCCGCCGACCGGGACGGCCGCGCCGGGCTGGATTGGGGTGTTTACGGTGCTCCGGAAACCTACGTGGTGGATGCGCAAGGCGTGATTCGGTACAAGCACATCGGTCCGGTGACCCCGGACGACTGGCGCGACCATCTTGCGCCTGCACTGGAACAGGCCGCCACGCGATGATCCCTTCCGTCACCGGGCGCGGAGCCTGGTTCGCGATACTTGCGGCAGTTGCACTGGCCGCCTGCAGCGCCGCACCCGAGTCTGACGACGAACGGTTTCATTCCTTGATTTCGGAACTGCGCTGCCTGGTCTGCCAGAACCAGTCCATCGCAGAGTCCAACGCGCCCCTTGCTGCCGACCTCCGCGAGCAGGTCCGGGTACAGATAGCGCAAGGCCGAAGTGACCAGCAGATCGCCGCCTTCCTGACCGACCGCTACGGCGATTTCGTCCTGTACCGGCCGCCGTTCCGACTGCGAACCCTGGTGCTCTGGCTGGGCCCGTTTGTCGCGCTGTTGCTGGCGGCGCTGGCCGCCGCGCTTTACATCCGCCGCATCCGTAGTCCCGGCGATCCGGGAACGGAGCCGGAAGAGTCAAGGCCGGACCCGGACCTCGTCCCGGCCGCGATCACCTTGGGCGCCTACGGCATCGCGACCGCAGCGCTGCTGATATTTGCCGCGATCTGGTACGGCCTCGGCGGCAGCTGGCGGACGCAGGCCCTGATCGGGTTGGCGCAGGTTAATCCGGCGGCGGCCGAGGCGGCGGCAGTCGACGCGGAATTGCTGCGCGTCCGCGCGCGAATTGCCGCCAATCCACAGGATGCCGACGCCTGGGCAATGGCCGGGCAGGGCGAGGTTCGCGGCGGGCTCTACGCGGCCGGGGCGCAGTCGCTGGCAGAGGCCAATCGCCTGAGTGGCGGTCAGAACCCGGATTGGCTGGTGGACGAGGGCGAGGCGCTGGCCTGGGTGCATGAGGGTCAGTTGACCGGGGCACCGATGGCGCGGTTCCAGGCTGCGCTGGCGTTGGCACCCGAGCATCCGCGCGCGCTCTGGTACGGCGGTTTGGGGGCGCTGCGTGCCGGGGATTCCGACGCGGCGGTAAGGTACTGGACGCGGCTTCTGCGCCAGGACTTGCCGGAGGATATGCGTGCGGTACTGACGCAGAAAATTGCCGAGATCCAGCCGGGCGCTGCCGCCGTGCCCAAGCCCGTTCCGGCGCCCGTCGGCCTTGCACTCCTGTTTGACGTGAGCGTGGCCGCAGGCCTGGCGGAGCAGCTCGCCCCGGGATCCACCTTGATGGTGTACGCGCTGGAGCCGGGCGGACCGCGCATGCCGCTGGCGGTGCACCGCCAGGTGGCCGGCGCTGGTCCGTGGAAAATTACGCTGGACGACAGCAAAAGCATGCTGCCCGGTCGTAAACTATCGAACTTCAGTTCGTGGAAAATCCTGGCACGGATCAGCGCAAGCGGCGACGCACAGCCGCAGCCCGGCGATCTTCAAGGCGAGATCGACCTCGAGCTCGGACAGGCCGCTGGCCGGCACCGCCTGGTGATCGATCGGAAGCTCTAGTTTGTATAGAGAACTCTTTAATTATCAATTGGATAACCCATGAACTTAAAGCTGGATTCGGTGCCGGATTCGGGCTCCATGATGTGGCGGGCCGTCGCCAGTATTCGCCGCCGCCCCCCTGCCGATATCGTGTTGCCGGAGCTTGCGGTCGAAATTCCGTCGCTGAGCTTCGACGCGGCCAACCTTGCAGCCTATCGCGGAATCTGCGGGTTTCCGGACGGTGGCGCCGTGCCCCTGCCGTATCCGCAGGTCAACGCCATTGGACTCCAGATGTACCTGCTGACCCAGCCGCAGTTTCCGCTGCCGCTGCTGGGACTGGTCCACTTGCGCAACCGCATCAGCCAGGTGCGTGAGCTGTCCGCCGAAGAGAGTTTTGGCGTGCGCGTTGGCGTCGGCGAGCACCGCAGCACCACCAAGGGTCTGGAATTCGACATTGACACCTCCTACACCGATGCCCAGGGACAGGTGGTGTGGACGGCGACGGCGACGGTGTTGTTCCGGCGCAAGACTGGTTTGGCGGCGCGCAAATCCGCCGCAGCAACGGCCCACGGCATGGCCAATTACCACGCGCTGTCCGCGCCGGCCGACCTCGGACGGCGCTATGGCCGGATCGCGGGCGACAACAACCCAATCCACCTTTATCCGCTGACCGCGCGGCTGTTCGGCTACCAGCGGCCGATTGCACACGGCATGTGGTCGCTGGCGCGCTGTTGCGCACTTCTGCAATCGGGACTCTCGCACCCGGCACGGGAGCTCACGGTCAAGTTCATCCAGCCGCTGTTCCTGCCCGGGCGTGCCACGCTGCGGTATGGTGACGAGGCCGACGGTATCGGCTTCCGCCTGCTCAGCCAGGATGGCGATCGCGTCCATTTGGCCGGGGCGCTGCGCTAGAGTGAGCCGGTTATTTCGTTCAAGGACTTCACAGTGGCAGTCCTTGGCCGGCGAAGGGGCGGGTTTGGGGCCACGCCCCGCGGAAGTTGAACTAAACTTGACCGATTGAATGGGAAATATATGAAAATCCGCAAGGCGGTGTTTCCGGTTGCCGGTCTCGGCACCCGGTTCCTGCCGGCCACCAAAGCCAGTCCGAAGGAAATGTTGCCGGTGGTGGACCAGCCGCTGATCCAGTACGCGGTGACCGAGGCCATTGCGGCTGGCGCCGAGGAACTGATTTTCATCACCGGCCGCAGCAAGAACTCGATCATGGACCACTTCGACAAGGCCTATGAGCTTGAGACGGAGCTGGCGCAGAAGGGGAAGGACAAGCTGCTGCGCATCGTCCAGGACGTACTCCCGGCCGGGATTACCTGCATCTTCATCCGCCAGCCCGAGATGCTGGGCCTGGGTCACGCCGTGTTGTGCGCCCGGCCCGCCGTCGGCGACGAGGATTTCGCCGTCATCCTTGCCGACGATCTGATCGACGGCGAGGGCAGCCCCTGCCTTTTGCAGATGCAAAAGGTTTACCAGGAGCATGGCGCCAGCGTGGTAGCGGTTGAGCCGGTGGCCCGGGAAGAAGTCAGCTCCTACGGCGTGGTGGATACCCAGACGCTGAAGCCCGGCCTTGGCGAGATCCGGCGCATCGTTGAAAAACCGAAAGTCGAGGACGCGCCTTCCAACCTCGCCGTGGTGGGCCGCTACCTGCTGACCTCACGGATCTTCCGTCTGCTGGAAAATACCCCGCGCGGCAAGGGTGGCGAAATCCAATTGACGGACGCCATTGAGTCCCTGATCCAGGAACAGACGGTGCTGGCCTACGAATTCAAGGGCACCCGCTACGACTGCGGAAGCAAGCTGGGTTACCTCAAGGCCAATGTTGAGTTCGCCTTGCAGCACCCGGAACTTGCTGACGAATTTCGTGGATATCTCGAGGGGCGCATGTCGGGCAAGATCAAGCCGGGCGGCAAGGTCACCTCGTGAGCGGCTCGTCCTACCGGCAATTTATCGAGTCGTCTTCGGTCCAGGGCGCCAACGCGGCTTACATCGAGGCGTTTTATGAACAGTTCCTTGGGGATCCCGAATCGGTGCCGTCGGACTGGCGCGCCTATTTCCGGCTGATCCAGGACCAAAACGCGCCGCGCGAAACCGCTCACAGCGAAGTGCTGGCGCGGTTTGAACGGCTGGCCCGATTGCCGGACTCCGCCCGGACGGCGGTCGGCGGACTGGACGCCGCGGCCGTCGAGAAACAGGCGGCCGTGCTGCGGCTGATCAATTACTACCGCGTTCGTGGCCACCAGGCCGCGCGGCTGGATCCGTTGGGGCTTTCTCCGCCGGCGAAGATTCCCGACCTCGATCCGGCTTACCACGGCCTGTCGGATGCCGACCTGGATTCGGTGTTCAACACCGGCACGCTGGCCGGTGTGGACGACCTGCCGCTGCGCGAGATCCACCGCATCCTGAAAAGCGTCTACACCGACACCATCGGTGCCGAGTACATGTACATCACCGAGACCGCGCGCAAGCGCTGGATCCAGAACCGGATCGAAACCACGGCGTTCCAGCCCAAGGTGCCCGCCGAGCGCAAGCCGGAAATCCTGAACCTGCTGGCGGCGGCGGAGGGCATGGAGCGCTATCTCCACACCAAGTACGTCGGACAGAAGCGTTTCTCGCTGGAAGGCGGCGACAGCCTGATTCCGGCGCTGGACCAGACCCTGCGTTCCTGCGCCGAACGTGACGTCGAGGAAATCGTCATCGGCATGGCCCACCGCGGCCGGCTGAACGTGTTGGTCAACATCCTGGGCAAGTCGCCCAAGGATCTGTTCGCCGAATTCGAGGGCAAATACGCCACGGATGCCCTCTCGCGCGCCGGTGATGTGAAGTACCACATGGGCTTTTCCACCGACGTCGACATCGGCGGCAAGCGAATTCACATGGTGCTGGCCTTCAATCCCTCGCACCTGGAGATCGTCAATCCGGTGGTCGAGGGCTCGGTCAAGGCGCGCCAGACGCGCCGCAATGACGAAAGTGGCCAGCGGGTGGTGCCGGTGCTGATTCACGGTGACGCCGCGTTTGCCGGGCAGGGCGTGGTGATGGAGACACTCCAGTTATCGCAGGCCAAGGGCTATGGCACCGGCGGCACTGTGCACTTCAACGTCAACAACCAGATCGGGTTCACCACACCGAACCCGATTGAGGCGCGCGAGGGCCACGAGGCGCGCAGCAGTCGGTATTGCACCGATCTTGCCAAGATGCTCGAGGCGCCGGTCTTCCACGTCAACGGCGACGATCCGGAAGCGGTGGTGTTCGTCACCAAGCTGGCGATGGATTACCGCAACGAATTCCACACCGACGTCATCATCGACATCTGCTGCTACCGCCGCCTGGGCCACAACGAGGCGGACGAGCCGGCCGTGACCTCGCCGATAATGTACGAGGCGATCCGCAAGCATCCAACGCCGTTCCAGGTTTACGGGCGCAAGCTGACCGAAGAGGGCAGTGTCGGCAAGGATGTTCCCGACACGTTTGCCCGTGCCTACCGCGATGGCCTCGACAAGGGCGAGAACACCATTCGCACCACCCTGGGTCTGGTCGGCAACAAGTACACGGTGAACTGGAAGAACTACACCCAGGGCACCTGGGACAGCCCGGCCGACACGCCGGTATCGCCAGACCGCATGCGGGTGCTGACCGACAAGCTGCACAAGCTTCCCGAGGGTTTCACACCGCATCCGCGCGTGCAGAAAGTTCTTGACGATCGCCGCAAGATGGCGGCGGGCGAGATGCCGGTGGACTGGGGCTTTGCCGAGATAATGGCCTACGCCGGACTGGTAAACGATGGATTTGCCGTCCGCCTGTGCGGGCAGGACACGCGCCGCGGAACCTTTTTCCATCGGCACGCCACGTTGCACGATTCCAAGACCGGCGCGGGCTACACGCCGCTGCGCCACATCGCCGAATCCAAGCACGCGTTTGTGGTCAATGACACGCTGCTATCGGAGGAGGGCGTGCTGGGTTTCGAATACGGGTACAGCACCACCGATCCGGATACGCTGGTGATCTGGGAGGCGCAGTTTGGTGACTTTGCCAACGGCGCCCAGGTGGTGATTGACCAGTTTATTGCCTCGGGCCAGGCCAAGTGGGGCAGGTTGTGCGGCCTGACCCTGTTCCTGCCGCATGGATATGAAGGGCAGGGCCCGGAACATTCCTCGGCCCGCCTTGAGCGCTACCTGCAAATGTGCGCCGGCGACAACATGCAGGTCGTGGTGCCCTCGACCCCCGCGCAAATGTTCCACATGCTGCGGCGGCAGATGAAGCGAAGCCTGCGCCTGCCGCTGATCGTGCTGACGCCCAAGAGCTTGCTGCGGCATCCGCTCTCGACCTCGCCGGTCGCAGAGCTGAGCAAGGGCAGCTTCCAGCCGATGATTGGCGAGACATCCGAGCACGACCCGAAAAAGATTCGCCGCATCGTCTTCTGCAGTGGCAAGGTCTATTTTGACCTGCTTGAAGCACGCGACAAGCAGGGCTTGGACCATGTGGCACTGGTTCGCCTCGAACAGATCTATCCGTTTCCGCGTGACGCGTTCAATGCGAACCTGGCCAAGTACCCGAACACCTCCGAGGTGGTCTGGTGCCAGGAAGAGCCGGAGAACCAGGGCGCGTGGTACCAGATCAAGCACAAGCTGCTGGCCTACATCAAGGACAGCCACGAACTGATATACGTGAGCCGACTGGGCACGCCGTCCACCGCGGTCGGATACTTCAAGGTTCACCAGAAGGAACAGGAGCAGTTGGTACAGGACGCCCTGCTGCGGGGCAAGCGTGAAAAAGACCGGGTCATCCCATAAGGAATATGTCGTCATGAGCATAGAAATCCGAGTACCCAATCTTCCGGAGTCGGTCAGTTCGGCGACCGTGTCCACCTGGCACAAAAAGGCCGGGGATCGTATCGGCCGCGAGGAAAACCTCGTGGACCTGGAGACGGACAAGGTCATGCTTGAGGTTCCTGCCACCACCGACGGCGTGCTGAAGGAAATTCGCATCGCACCCGGCGCCACCGTAAAGGCCGGCGACATCCTCGGCATCCTGGAGGAGGGTGCGGCCGCCGCGCCAAGTCCCACCACCGCGACCGCGGCGCCCGCCGCACCGGCGGCCAAGCCCGGCAGTGCGCCGGCTCAGGGGCCGGCTCAGGGGCCGGCGGTGCGCAAGCTCCTGGCTGAGAAGGGCGTCAGCGCCGATCAACTCGGCCCGGGCTCGGGCAAGGGCGGTCGCCTGACCAAGGAAGACGTCGCGGCCGGCGGGACGCGCGACAGCGGTGCGGCGCTCACCCCGGTGCCGGCCGGTGCGCGCGAGGAGCAGCCCGCGCGTGGGTCCGCACGCGAAGAACAACGTGTCCCGATGACCCGCATCCGGGCCCGCATTGCCGAGCGACTGATCGAGGCGCAGAGCACGGCGGCCATGTTGACCACCTTCAACGAGGTTGACCTGAAAGCGATCTCGGAAATACGCGCCCGCTACAAGGAAAGTTTCGAGAAGGCCAACGGCGTAAAGCTGGGGTTCATGTCGTTCTTTGTCCGCTCGGTCATCGAGGCGCTCAAGAAATTCCCGCTGGTCAATGCCTCCATTGACGGCAACGACATCATCTATCACGCCTACTACGACATCGGCATCGCGGTGTCTTCGCCGCGCGGGCTGGTGGTGCCCATCGTGCGGGACGCCGACCGGCTTGGCTTTGCGGAGATCGAGAAGGCCATCGGCGCCTACGGCCAGAAGGCGAAGGACAACAAGCTGACCATCGAGGACCTGACCGGCGGGACGTTCTCAATCACCAACGGCGGCGTGTTTGGCTCGATGCTCTCCACGCCCATCCTCAACCCCCCACAGAGCGCCATCCTCGGCATGCACGGCATTACCGATCGCGCCGTGGTCGTCAATGGCGAGATCACCATCCGGCCAATGATGTACCTGGCCCTGACCTACGATCACCGTATTATTGATGGGCGGGAAGGGGTACTGTTCTTGCGGTCAATCAAGGAAAGCCTTGAGGACCCCTCCCGGCTTCTTTTACAGCTATGAGCCATCCGGCTATCATTCGCGCGCCTTCTAAAACTCAACCCTTGGAGAGAAACCTGTGAAACGCTGCCTGAGTCTCGTCGCATTGCTGTCCCTGGCGGGCCCCGCCGCGGCCCTGGATACCGAAGTCAACCTGAGCGGAAAGTTCGGCCTCTCGCTGTCATATTTCAACAGCAACGACGCTGCCCCGGGCAGCCTCACCGATGTGGATGTCGAGAACAACGGCTCGAACTTCCGAGTTTCCGCTTCGGCGCAGGAAGGCGGCATCAACACCTTCATCGCCTATGAACGCGGCGCTTCGAACGACCAGTTGGGCGTCGAGGACGTGCGCGAGTTTTTCGGCGGCGTTAGCGGCTCGGTCGGCACCCTGATTTACGGCCGCAAGGCCACGGACTACCGCATCGCTGGTGCGCGGCTCGACCCGTTCTACAACACGTCGGTCGCGGGCTTCAGCGGCGGCTTCGCAAGTGAAGGCGCGAGCTACGGCCTGTCGAACCTGACCAATGGATACACCGCCAACACCATCAGCGTCCACAGTCCCGTGGCCGGCGGTTTCAGCGGCAATCTCGCGGCATACATCAACGAGAACGACAATCTCACCAGCACCGGTGACAAGGCCGACTACGGCCTGGGCGTGAGCTACGCCAACAGTGACTGGCTGGGTCTCGACGTCGGCGCCCAGATGCTGGACCTGAATGATTCCTCGCAGCGTCCTGTGACGAACTCGCTTGGCGACGGCAATGCCTATCGCCTGCATGCCAGCATTGCCGAGAAGCTGTGGGCGGTTGGCCTGTCGTATGAAATCGTTGACGTGAAGGCCGAGCAGAATCCGCGCAATTACGCCTTCCTGTCTGCGACTTACCAGATCTCCGAAAAGTGGCGCCTTGCGGCGGCCGTCGGACACGAAGCCGACACGCCCACCGCCGACGGCACCGGACTCACGTTTGGCGCATTCCACGACCTGACCCGGAACTTCTCGTACTACGTCGCTGGCCGTTACGTGACCCTGGACGACGCCGCCGACACCAAGAATGCAACCTTGGCCACTGGCGTGAAGTTCGTTTTCGAAACCGACATCAAGTAAGCCTTTCAACCAGCGGGGGCCGGATTTATCCGGCCCCCGCTTTTTTTTGCCGGGAGCGAAAGCGGAAGCGGCTACAATAGGTCGAGTTCCTTGAATGCGGATTGCAGTGGCGCAAGCCGTCCTGTCGCCCGCCCGAATCGGGACACCGGCGCCGCTGAACCCGCCAACAAGGAAGTCTTGGAGACCTATGAGCGACACCTACGACGTCATCGTGATCGGCGGCGGCCCGGGCGGTTACCCGGCGGCCATTCGCGCCGCGCAGTTGGGGCTGAAAACCGCCTGCATCGATGCTTGGCTGAACCGCGACCAGTCGCCGGCCTTCGGCGGTACCTGCCTGAACGCCGGCTGCATCCCGTCCAAGGCGCTGCTGGAGTCGTCGGAGATCTACCACCGCGCACAACACGACTTCGCCAACCACGGCGTAAAGGTTGGCAGCGTACAGATGGACGTGGCACAGATGCTCAAGCGCAAGGACACGATCTCGCGTTCGCTGACCACGGGCATCAAGGCGCTGTTTGCCGCAAACAAGGTCAACGGTTTGTTCGGGTTCGGAAAGATGCTGGGCAAGGGTCAGGTGGAGTACAAGGCGCACGACGGCAAGATCCAGGTCCTGGAGGCCAAGCACATCATCATCGCCACCGGCTCGGAGCCGGTGAACCTCGCCAAGGTGGCGCCGTTTGACGGACATCAGATTGTCGATTCCTGGGGGGCGCTGGAATTTGCGGAAGTGCCCAAGCGCCTGGGCGTGATTGGTGCTGGCGTAATCGGCGTGGAGCTGGGCAGCGTCTGGTCGCGCCTGGGAGCAAAGACCGTGCTGCTGGAGGCCCTGCCGGGATTCCTGCCGATGGCGGACGCGCAGGTTTCCAAGGAAGCCCTGCGACAACTGGGCAAGCAGGGACTCGATATCCGGCTGGGCGCCAAGGTCACCGCGGCCAAGGCGGGCAAGTCCGGAGTTGCCGTCGAGTTCGAGCAGGATGGCAAGTTGCACAAGGAAGAGTTCGACAAGCTGATCGTCGCGGTCGGGCGTCGGCCCTACACCAAGGATCTTGGACTCGAGGCGGCGGGCGTCACGCTGGACGAGCGGGGGTTCGTCAAGGTGGATGAGCATTACCGCACCAGCGCGACGAATGTATACGCGGTCGGCGACGTCATCGGCGGCCTGATGCTGGCCCACAAGGCGATTGAGGAGGGAGTGGCCCTTGCCGAACAGTTGGCGGGCCACCATGCGCAGGTGAACTACAACGCGGTGCCGTCGGTGATCTACACCTCGCCCGAAGTGGCCTGGGTGGGACTGACCGAGGAGCAGGCGCGCGCCGCCGGCTTCGAGGTCAAGACCGGCGTGAGTTCGTTCATGGCCAGCGGCCGGGCCAAGGCGCTGGAGCAGGCCGTGGGCCTGGTCAAGGTGGTCGCCGACCTGAAGACCGACCGGATACTCGGCGTCCACATGGTGGGCCCGTACGTGTCCGAATTGGTGGCCGAGTCGGTACTGGCGCTGGAGTATGGGGCCACCACCGAAGACATCTCGCTGACCATGCATGCGCACCCAACGCTGTCCGAGACCTTTCACGACGCGGTCCAGTCTGTCGACGGGCGCGCCATCCACTCCATCAACAAACCGGCGAAAAAATGACAAAAAACCTCCTGGGAGCGCTGACAGCGCCGGCACTGGCAATTGGATTGGGCGTTGCCGCGACGCCTGCGCTTGGGCAGGCGGTGGACCTGAACCTGAACGGCGAATCCCTGCGCCTGAACTATTCGGCGCCCATGCCCTCGTTCAGCGCACGCTATGAGCTGGGTGGCCTGATCAGCGACCAGGGCGCGGTCAACGTGGTGCAAACCCACGCGGGCCTGCTGGTGACGGGGGATGCCGGCGCAGCCGAGGCCAACGTGACCGCCGGACTCGGCGGGCGGCTGGTGTTGCTGGATGCCGATACCATCAGCGGCGGCGGGTTGGCCGTGGGCGGCGTGGTGGAGGCTCGCCTGCCTGCCTACAACCGCCTTGGAATGAGCTCCTACCTGTATTGGGCACCAGGTGCCAGCGCCTTTGGCGACCTCGCCGAGCACATGGAATACGCGCTATCGGTGGATTACGACGTGATCCGCAATGCGTCGATCTACCTTGGCTACCGCCAGATCCGGGTCAAGCTTGACGCGGGACCGCGGCTCACCGCCGAGTCCGGTTTCCACTTTGGAATGCGGCTGCGTTTCTAGGGGGATAGACGTGGGGCGTGGACCTAGCATTGAAAACCGCAAGAATGCGGAAGATTCCAGGCGTGGGCGACTGTTCACCAAGCTGATCCGGGAAATAACGGTCGCCGCTCGCGCCGGCGCAGTGCCCGACGACAACCCCCGGCTGCGCATGGCGGTGGACCGTGCGCTGTCGGCAAACATGAGCAAGGAAACGGTCGAGCGCGCCATCAAGCGCGGCTCGGGCGCCGGTGACGGCGCCCATCTTGAGGAAATCCGCTATGAGGGTTATGGCGTCGGCGGGATCGCGGTATTGGTCGAATGCATGACGGACAACCCGGTCCGCACGGTCGCTGAGGTGCGCCACGCGTTCAGCAAGCAGGGTGGACACCTGGGCGCCTCCGGGTCGGTGGCCTACTTGTTTCGCCGGCTTGGCATCCTGCGGTTCCGGACGCCCGGCGCGGCGGAGGTGGAGAAAGTCCTGGACGCGGCGCTTGAGGCCTCTGCGGACGATGTGCAGACCGCTGAGGGCTGGACCGAGGTGCAGTCCGCCCCGGAGCAATTCGAGAGCGTGCGTGCCGCCCTGGCGGCGGCCGGCCTGAAGGCCGACGTGGCCGACGTGGTGCTGCGTCCTTCGACCACGATTTCCGTGGACGGGGAGCAAGCCGAAAGCGTCCGCCGGCTGCTCCAGGTGCTGGAGGAGCTGGACGATGTCCAGGACGTTTACTCCAACGCGGTATTTCCCGGCTCGGAGGCAGCGCCCGACTGATGGCCGCCGCCGCGCCCGCCAGCGTACGAATCCTGGGCATCGATCCGGGTTCGAGGGTGACCGGTTACGGTTTGATTGAGTCCGCCGCGGGTCGCTCGCGTTGCCTCGAACATGGCGTAATCCGGCTCGGCGACGGGCCGATTCCGCAACGCCTGCACCATCTATTTACCGCCCTCCGGGACCTGGTCGAGCGCTTGCAGCCCGACGAGGCGGCGATGGAGCAGGTGTTCGTCAAGGACAATGTGTCCAGTGCCCTGGTGCTGGGGCAGGCCAGGGGCGCCGCCATCTGTGCACTTGGCGAAGCGGTCGAAGGGTTGCATGAGTACTCGCCGGCCAGCATCAAGCAGGCCGTGACTGGCAGCGGCCGGGCCGACAAGACGCAAGTCCAGCGGATGGTCCGGGTCCTGCTCAATCTTCCGGCGACGCCGGTGGCTGATGCGGCGGATGCGCTGGCGTGTGCCTTGTGTCACGCTCACAGCAGGAGCTACCGGCAGAAAACCGCCAGCGTATCGAGGAGCCCACGCCGATGATCGGGTACCTGAACGGGCGGCTGTTGTCCAAGGAGCCGCCGCTTTTGTGGCTGGACGTGGGCGG
>JANNAK010000221.1:0-26547 GCA_031384195.1 Gammaproteobacteria bacterium | reverse complement strand
TGCGTGGTCAACGGCCCGGGCGAATCGCGCGAGGCGGCGATCGGTGTCGCCGGCGGGCGGCCGAATTCCATCTACGAAGATGGCCGGATCCAGCACAAGTTCAGGAACGAGGAGCTGGTCGACCGGCTGGAGAAGCTGGTGCGGGACAAGCTGGCGGCGCGGAAAGCGGGGGCGACGGGCTGATGGCCAACAAATACCAGTCGCTGCGGGGCTTCAACGACATCCTGCCGGCCGACACCCCGGCCTGGCAACGCCTGCATTCCGCAGCCAGGGATACTTTTTCGGCCTACGGTTACAGCGAGTTGATGCTGCCCTTGCTCGAGTCGACGGAGTTGTTCAAGCGCTCGATTGGCGAGGCCACCGACGTGGTCGAGAAGGAGATGTTCAGCTTCCAGGATCGTGACAACGAAAGCCTGACGCTGCGCCCCGAGTTCACCGCCGGGGTGGTGCGCGCGGGCCTTGAGCACGGCCTGCTTCACAACCAGCAGCAGCGCCTCTGGTGCGCCGGTCCGGTATTTCGCCACGAGCGGCCGCAGGCCGGGCGTTACCGCCAGTTCCACCAACTCAACGTTGAGGCCTACGGCATTCCCGGGCCCGACATCGACGTGGAAATCATCGCCCTGGCGGCGCGGCTGCTGAAGCGCCTGGGCCTGAAGGGCCTGTCGCTTGAACTGAATTCATTGGGCGAGGGCGACACCCGCGCCCGCTACCGCAATGCCCTGCTCGCCTACCTCGGCAAGCACGAGTCCAGCCTGGACGAGGATTCCCGCCGGCGGCTGCAGGCCAACCCGCTGCGGGTGCTGGATTCCAAGGTTCCGCGCACCAGGGAGATCGTCGCCGGCGCGCCGCACATCACCGAATTCCTGGACGATGACTCCCGCGAGCACCTCGACGGCCTGCAGCAGGGACTGTCGGATCTTGGGATCGCCTACACCGTGAATCCGCTCATCGTTCGCGGCCTGGATTACTACACCCGCGGGGTCTTTGAGTGGACCACCACCGAGCTCGGTGCCCAGGGAACGGTGCTGGCCGGTGGGCGCTACGACGGGCTGGTCGAGCAGCTCGGCGGTTCGAAAACCCCCGCCGTCGGCTGGGCCTGCGGGATCGAACGCCTTTTGCTGCTGCAGAAGTCCCAGCACGTAGACGTTCCCGGCGCCCCCGTTCAGGTGTACTTCTGCACGCAGGACGCCGCCGCCGCACGCGAGGCCGCGAAGCTGGCCGAAACCCTGCGCGACCAGTGCCCGGGACTGGGGCTGATGCTGAACGCCGGCGGCGGCAAGCTGGCGGCCCAATTGAAGCGGGCCGACCGCTCCGGAGCGTCGCTGGCGCTGATCCTGGGCGAAGCAGAAACCGCTCGGCGCGTCGTTCAAGTAAAATCGCTGCGTCTGGCAACAGGCGAATCGAATCCCCCGGCGGAATGCCCCTGGACCGAACTTCCGGCCCGGCTGTCCGGTCTTTTGCAACCAAAACCAGAGTAAACGCATGTCTCACTACGATGATGAAGCCCAGGTCGCCGAACTGAAAAAGTGGTGGCAGGAAAACTGGATGGCACTGGCCGGTGGGCTGGTGCTGGGGCTGGCCGGCATCTTTGGCTGGGAGTACTGGCAGCAGTCGCAGACCGCGAAGGCCGAGCAGGCCTCGCATCTGTATGGCGACTTGCAGAAAAGCCTCGACAAGCCCGACCAGGCCAAGGCCATGGGTGAGCGGCTGGTCAACGATTTTTCCGGCACCCCCTACGCCGCGCAGGGCTCCCTGCTGCTGGCGCAGGCGGCCGCCGCCCGCAAGGACTGGGCGGTGGCCAGCGGGCACCTCCGCTGGGTCATCGCGCACAGCGACGATCCCAGCCTGGTCAAGGTCGCCAAGTTGCGCCTGGCCGCGGCGACCTGGCAGTCCGGCGAAGTCGAGCCGGCACTGGCACAGCTGGAGATCGGCGATGACGATCCGTTTGCGCCTCTGTACCTCGAACTGCGGGGCGACATCAAGCTGTCGCAGAACGACCGCGACGGCGCCCGCGCGGCCTACCAGAAGGCACTGGAGCTGGGGCCGGCGCCTGCCGTGCGCGACCTGTTGCAACGCAAGCTCAGCGACCTCACGGCGAGCGCTTCCTGATGCGCGCCGCTGTCGTCCTGGCCTTGCTGGGGGGCCTGCTGGCCGCCTGCAGCAGCGACGGTCCGGTTCGCGAGCCGGCCAAGCTCAGCGGGATCGATTCGCCGGACTTCAAGCCCCGCATTCTGTGGTCGCGGTCACCGGGTTCGGGCGGTGGCCGACTGCACACAGGGCTGCGATTGGCGGTCGAGCCGGACCTGCTGGTGACTGCCGATATCTCGGGCGATGTGTATGCGCTGGAACCGGCCACCGGCAAGCGGCTTTGGAAGGCCGCGACCGGCGCGCGCGTGATTTCCGGGCCGAGCGTGTCCGGCGACCTGGTCCTGCTGGGGACTCAGGATGCCGAGGTGATCGCGCTCAAGCGTTCCGACGGTTCGCTGGTGTGGAAGGCCAAGGTCTCCAGCGAAGTGCTGGCGCCGCCGGTGGGCAGCGGCAACATCGTGATCGCCCGCTGCGGCGACGGCAAGATCTTTGGGCTTTCGGTCGGGGGCGGTGCCCGGCTCTGGAGCTTCGACCGCAGCGTGCCGCCACTGGTCTTGCGCGGAATGTCCGCACCGGCCATTGATGGCAACGCCGTGTTTGCCGGCCTCGACAACGGCCGCGCCGTCGGGCTCAAGCTGGACAGTGGCGAGCTGCTCTGGGAGCAGGTGGTCTCGGCGGCGTCAGGCCGATCGGAGCTGGAGCGCATCGTCGACGTGGACGCCGATCTGCTGGTTGCGAACGACGGCGTGTTTGCCGTCAGCTTCGGCGGCGAACTCGCGGCGGTCAGCGTGGTCGATGGGCGCGTGGCCTGGCGCCGCCCGATCAAGAGTTATAGCGGCATCGCCCTCGAAGGACGGCGCCTGGCGGTGACCGCCGACGATGGCGTGGTGTGGATGCTCGACGGCGGAACGGGTGCGGCGTCGTGGAACAGCGAGGCCCTCAAGTACCGGGGCCTGTCCGCCCCAATCATCGTGCGCGGTCGCGTCGTGGTCGCCGACCAGGATGGCTACGTGCACTGGATGGCGGAGGACGACGGCCGCATCGTCGCCCGCGCTCACGCGGTCGGCGGCCCGGTCCGGGCGCCGATGGTCCTGAAGAATGACGTGTTGTACGTGCTCGACACCTCGGGCGAGATTGCCGCGATCGATACGCGGTCCGAGTAACCGGTGTCCCGCTCGCCGGGTCGCTGCTGGAGCACCGTGTGAGTACGCTGGAATCCGTTGACAAGCTGCCGGTATTGGTCCTGGTTGGGCGGCCCAACGTCGGCAAGTCCACCCTGTTCAATCGCCTGACCGGCACCCGTGACGCCTTGGTCGCGGATTTTCCCGGCCTGACGCGCGACCGGCAATACGGCGTCGGCGAATACGACGGCAAGCGCTTCATTGTGGTGGACACCGGCGGACTGTCGCCCGCCGACGGCGATGCGCTAGCCAAGTTGGCCGAAGAACAGGCGCAACTGGCCGTCAATGAGGCAGATGCGGTGATGTTCCTGGTCGACGCCCGCGCTGGCCTGAACCCGGCCGACAACGAAATCGCCCGCGACCTGCGCAAGCGCGGCAAGCCGGTACGTTTGCTGGTCAACAAGGCCGAGGGCCTCGGCCGCGAGGCCGCGGCAGATTTCTTCCGCATGGGTCTGGGCGATCCGATGCTGGTCTCGGCCGAGCACGGGCAGGGCATCGAGGCACTGCTGCGCGAGGTGCTGGAGCCGTTCCCGGTCGTGAAGGAGCCGAATGAAGATCCGGACGGCGCGGTTCGCATCGCGATCGTCGGGCGGCCGAATGTCGGCAAGTCGACTTTGATCAACCGTCTGCTCGGCCAGGACCGGGTGCTGGCCGGTGACACGCCGGGCACCACGCGCGATTCAATCAGCGTGCCGTTTCGTTACCGCAACAAGGACTATGTACTGATCGACACGGCCGGCATCCGCCGCCGCGCCAAGGTCACCGAGATGGTCGAGAAGTTGTCGGTGGTCAAGAGCCTGCAGTCGGTGGAGCACGCACATGTGGTGATCGCGGTGGTCGATGCCCAGGACGAAATCAGCGTGCACGACGCCCGCCTGCTGGGACTGGTGGCCGAGATGGGCCGCGGTCTGGTGCTGGCGGTAAACAAGTGGGATGGGCTGGACGACGACATCCGCGACCGGGTGCGCGAGGCGGTGGACTTCAAGCTGCCGTTCCTGGACTTCATGCCGGTGCACTTCATCTCGGCCAGGGAAGGCTCCGGCATGGCCGGGCTGATGAGCGATGCGCAGGCGGTGGCCGACGCCGCGCGCCGTCCGCTGAAAACGCCGGAACTGACCCGCGAGCTGGAAAAGATGGTGTTCGAGCACCAGCCGCCGGCGATCCTGGGCCGGCGCATCAAGCTGCGCTATGCGCACGCCGGTGGCCGCGAGCCGATCACCATCGTGGTGCACGGCAACCAGACCGAAAAGCTGCCGATGTCCTACCGGCGTTACCTGATCAACGAGTTCCGCAAGCGGTTTGAACTAAAGGGCTTGCCGATCAAGCTGGAATTGAAGACCGGCGACAACCCCTACAAGGGCAAGAAAAATGTCCTCACCGCCCGCCAGCAAATGAAGCGCAAGCGGATGCGGGAACGCAGCAAGCGCTGATCCCAACTTTTTTTGCCCCTTGACGAGCGGGGGGGGGCGCACTGCTAGTCTGAAACGCAATACGAGCCTGAGCGGATAACGGGCAGCAGTCGTAAGCTTCCCCGTCAAGGCGACAGTTCATAAGTAGAGTTTCCGGCGGATTTGGTTTGGTACTCGACGGGCGTGAGATCGCCTAGCGAGTCATGGGTACGCTCCTCGTTGTATTCGATCATCCACCAGTAGATCGCTTCGCGGACATCGTCCAGGCTGGCGAAGAGGTGCAAATTCAGCACCTCGTCCCGTACCGTGCGATTGAAACGCTCGATGTAGGCGTTCTGGTTGGGTTTCCCGGGTTGGATGTACTGGATCGCCATGCCGGCGCCCTTGGCCCACTGGCAGAAGGACTCGCCCAGAAATTCCGGGCCGTTGTCGGTGCGCAAGACCTGCGGCAGACCACGGTCTCGCTTCAGGCGTTCGAAGACCCGGATCAGCCGCTCCGAGGTGATCGAAGTATCGACTTCGATGTGCAGCGCCTGGCGGTTGAAATCATCGACCACGTTGAAAGTGCGAAAGCGCCGCCCGCAGGCCAATGCATCACTCATGAAATCCGCCGACCAGACGCTGTCCGGGGTCCTGGGCACGTACAACGGCAGGCGTTCCCGCTTGGGCAGCCGGCGCTTGGCCGCTCGCCGCAGGTGCAGATTCATGCGCTTGTACACCCGGTAGACCCGCTTGTGATTCCAGGGCCGGCGCTGCCGACGCAGCTGCTTGTGGCATTTCCAGAAACCGCGATTGGGCCGGCCTTCGACCAGCTTGGCCAGGGCCGCGATGACATCGGCGTCCCGCACGGTCCAGTCCAGGATCGGTCGGTAGTACGCTGACCGGGACAGCCCGACGCAGCTGCAGGCCCGGCGAACGGGAAGATCATGCGCCACCACCAAGCTTCGGGCCGCATCGCGTTTCTCGACCGGCCCTACAATTTTTTTGCGATGAGATCCTTCATCGCGCGGTTTTCCAGGGCGATATCAGCGTACATCCGCTTGAACTGAGACAGCTCGCTCTCAAGCTCTTTCATGCGTTTCAAATCGGATGCCTCCAGACCGCCGTACCGGGACTTCCACTTGTAGTACGTCGCGTCGCTGATTCCATGCTTCCGGCACAGGTCCTTGACCAGCACCCCGCCGTCCGCCTCCTTCAAGATCGAAACGATCTGCGTCTCGGTGAATCTGCTCTTTTTCATCTGAACCTCCTGGCTGTGTAACATGCCAGAAAGCCCTACTTACGATCTGTCCACGAAACGGGGAAGCTTACGACTACAGATAGTAATGGTGAAGTGCCGTTTTCATTCAAAGCCCCGAGCGCGGCAGGCATTCACGACATAACGGCGCGTTGCACTGACGACAATAATCCATGCGAACCATCGGATCCCGAAGTTGTGACGGCAAAAGTTGACGACTTGATGCCAATCAATTCTACAAGCGATGGGTACTATCGTTATCAGGATGATAGCGGCGCGGTTTTTACGGAAAGACACCCCGAGAACTATTATCTGTCAGATAGCGCCGCCCGGAATCTGGAAATGTTGGCGGAGGACTATCACTTTGAATACCCGGATGAACCTTTTGTTTGGCTCAATGACGCCAGCCTGCCCTGGGGTGGGAAGTTTGACTTAGCTGGAACATGGTCCGGGTCTCACTCGGAACACGGTTGTGGCATAAGTGTTGATGTGCGTGGGAACGGCAGTGTCAGTGAAGGAAATATTCCGGCCGCCCGTCGCGCCAGATTCCTCGAGGCTGCACGAAGAAATCATGTGCAAGTACTTCCAGAGCCAACTCAGCAGCATCCGAGTGCGCCGCCTCATTTTCACTTGCGTTTGATTCAGGAAAAGGATGCGACCCCATGCCCAAAATAGGTCAATATCTGATCATTGTTTCGACGCTTCTAGTCTGCAACGACGTTGTTGTCGCGCACAGTGCCAGCGTGCAGTTCGACACGACAACGGGGAACTATCTATTTACATACCAGAACGACGATGGAGACGGTGGGCCTTATGAGGCGGTGTTTGTGCCGTCAACAAAACTGGTGCCTGCGATTCGATCTGCGTTTGCGATAACGACCGGTGGTCAAGTCGAATATTCCTACACCCTCCTAAACAGCGGATTGTCGCAGCAGGCAATATGGTCATTCCAGCTGGAGCCATTGCGCAGCATCACCGCATCGGAACAGCTGATGAATCTGTGCCTTGCAGATTGGCGTAGTAATCCGCGCCGCGGATACTTGGCCAAGGCGGGAAAGGATGCTCTTCGGAAACCCGCGGGGTGGGGTGGGGCAGTAACGAGAAGTACTAACGTTATTTGCTCCGGTCTAGCGGACCCGGTTGCGGGTTTGAGCGTGGGCTGGGATGGTTACGGAGATGCCCCCGGATCGGAGGTCGTCGCCGGGGAGACTCAGGCGGACTTCGGATATCAAAGTCCGGATTTACCAGGGCTTTCCAAAGCGCGGGTACGCGGCAATGGAGACCCCGGTCAATGGCCCGAATCCGGTCCGCATGAGCCTACGGCCAGTGCGAAACTGTCTGAATTGATGCGCGACGATTATGTGGGCAGAGTCGCGGCTGCTCCAATCTTTTTCGTTTCCAATCCATTCAACGGCACGGCCCTGCTGGCGCAATTCCGCGAGCACATCAGGATCTGGCCACAGCAAGCTCTCATCGATCAGGCGCTTTGGCAGAAAATAGACGGATTGCTGGCCGCCGCGATCAGTGCCGTGGGCTCAAACAATAAGCCAAGTGCCGCAAGTAACTTGATTCAGGTCCGCGTCGAGCTTCGCAAGAAGTATCCCGATCTGGATGTGACGACCACGACCGACGATCCAAAGGCCAGCGACCTTCCGGCCACGCCCGAGGCGCTAAAGCCGTTGCTCAGCGCGCACGACCAGCGTCTGGCAGCGAAGGTGCTGGACTTCGATGTCGGCTTCGTCATCGCAAAAATCGGCGCGGGTGCATTGCCGGGGGCAGCCGACGGAACCATTGTTGCGCCGCCGGCAGACGCGGATGGTTCGTTCGGTGTTACCTGGGGCCGCCCAGTCTCCAAGCTTCAGACCGTATGCGGGACGAATGTTACAGACTGTCGGGAACGCATTGTCGGCTACGCCCTCGAAACCGCGACCAACAGTAACTTCGTTGGCAGTCGGGTGATCTACGATGGCCCGTCGCAGGAATATCGTACGGATCGACTGACGCCCGGAACTCATTACTTTCGGGTGAAAGCGCATATGGAGCATTGCACCGTAACGAACTGGTTCAGCGGGGAAGGTGGAGACTGCTTCGCGTATGAACAAGGGATAAGCCAAATCGATACTGGCTATTACGCGCTTGGTCCGAACATCACCGTTATATCCGGTCAACCCTAAAAAGTAAGGACGCACACTACTTTTGGCTGAGGTCCGACCGGTTGCTTCGATTTTTGCGAAAGTAGTGCGCGTCCCTACTTTCTATTTCAGGATCAGGTAGATGAGGTGGCAGTAGCCCTCGGCATCCTTCTTGGTCACCAGCGTCACTGGCAGCTTGCCGGTCTTGGCCGCCATCAGCGCATCAAAGTACGTGTCGAAACTCTCGTCCTTGGCACCGATGTAGGCGGTGGTCCAGGTGTTGCCGCACAGGGTTGGCGCGTTTTCCAGGGCAATCCGGACTTCCTGCCCGGACTGGCCGACATGCAGGGCGCCAATGACGCCGTCGACCTTGTAGGAGTCATCGGCAGCCGTTGAAACAGACGAGGCCAGCAGCAGGGATGCGGCAATAATCGACTTCATGGACTTCCTCCGGCAGGAATTGTTGGCTGTGGCCGCAAGGGCCAGGCGCCGGTGCTTCTGGCGGCGCCGGTCAGGCGCTACTTTACAACCCGGGTGCTGACCTTGCCACGCGCCAGCGTCAGATTTATGGCATCGCCGGCCGAGATCGTCGCGGCATCTCGTAGTACGCGGCCGTCCGCCGTAGCCGCAATGGCATAGCCACGATCCAGAACCGCCTGCGGTCCCAGCGACTGCAACACCGCCCCATGAGATTTCACGCGCTGCTGCAATTCGCGCAGGCGCTCGGTCAGGCGCGCGCGCAGGCGCTCATCGGCGGCGGTAATCCGCAATCGTTGCAACTGGATCTGCCGGGCCGGATGCTCCGAGCGCAGGCGCATTTGGAGCGCATCGAGTCGCTGCCGCCGCCAGTTCAATCCTGCCGGAACCGTGTGCGCGAGCCGTTCGCCCAGTTCATCCAGCCGTTGCTGCAACACTTGCAGGCGACGACCGGGGTGCTGCAGGTCCAGCCGCGCCCGCAGGCGTTCGACCGCCTGGCGGGCATCGCCCTGCCGGTCTTCCAGGAATTCCCGCAGCGCGCCTTCAAATTGCCCGAGCCGGGCCTGCCACTCGGCCACGTCCGGACTGACACGCTCGGCCGCGCTGGTTGGGGTGGGGGCGCGCAGGTCGGCGGCAAAATCGGCAATGGTGAAATCGGTCTCGTGGCCGACGCCGGTCACCACGGGGACCGGACAGGCAACGATCGCGCGGGCCATCCGCTCGTCATTGAAAGCCCACAGGTCTTCCAGCGAACCGCCGCCGCGCGCCAGCAGGATCACGTCCACCGGCGCAAGCTTGGGCAACTGGGTCAGCGCGCGGACGATGGCCGGCGCCGCGGCCTCCCCTTGCACTGGTACCGGATACAGGTAGACCTGGCCCAGCGGGTAGCGGCGGCGCAGCGTGCTGAGCATGTCCTGCAGCGCGGCACCGGTCGGCGAGGTGATGATGCCGATACCGCGCGGCACCGGCGGCAGCGCCCGCTTGCGCTCCGGGTCGAACAATCCCTCGGCCGCGAGTTTCTTCTTTAAGTCCTCAAACGCCCGCAGCAGCGCACCTTCGCCGGCGGGTTCGAGGTGGGCGACGATCAGTTGCGCCCGGCCCTGCGGGGCATAAAAGCTCACCTGTCCGCGCAGCAGAACCGCGTCGCCGTCCCGCGGCTGCGGCCGAACGGCAAAGTTGCGGCCCTTGAACATGACGCAGGGGATTTGGGCGCTTTCGTCTTTCAGGGTGAAGTACCAGTGCCCGGCCGGATTGCGAAAGTTGGAGACCTCGCCCTGGACCCAGACCGAGGGCAGGGCGCCTTCCAGCAGGCCACGCAGGCTGTCGGCCAGTTCGCCCACCTTGTAGATGCGGGCGGCCGGGGCCGGGGCCGGGGGCGGGGCATCCTGTCCCGAGCCCTCCTCGAGCGGAAGACTCATGGAAAACTGGCTGGGATTTCGTGGCTTTTTCACGCTCATATATAATAGTGCATGGCCGACCCCAAACTTCCTGCGTCGCGCATTCTCACCGAAGCGCTGACCTTTGACGACGTCCTCCTGCAGCCCGCGTATTCCGAGGTGCTGCCCCGCCAGGTTGAACTGAAAACCCGCCTGACCCGCGAGATTTCGCTCAACATCCCGCTGCTGTCGGCGGCGATGGACACGGTCACCGAGTCCAAGCTCGCGATCGCGCTCGCCTCCGAAGGCGGCCTGGGTATCGTCCACAAGAACGTGACCGCCGAGCGGCAAGCCGCGGAAGTGCGTGCGGTGAAGAAATACGAGTCCGGGGTGATCACCGACCCGATTGTGGTGCCGCCGGACATGACCATCGGCGAGGTGATCAAGCTCACCCGCGCAAACCGCATTTCCGGCGTGCCGGTGGTCGACAATGGAAAGCTGATTGGCATTGTCACCAGCCGCGACTTGCGCTTTGAACGCCGATTTACCGATCCGGTATCGAGCGCAATGACTCCGAAAGATCGCCTGGTGACGGTGCGCGAAGGTGCGTCGCGCGAGGAGGTCATCACCAAGCTGCACCAGCACCGCATCGAAAAAGTGCTGGTGGTGGACGCCAGGTTCCAGCTGCGCGGCATGATCACGGTCAAGGACATCCAGAAATCCAGCGACTACCCGCTGGCCTGCAAGGACTCCGCAGGTCGCCTGCGAGTGGGCGCGGCGGTCGGCACCGGTCCGGAAACTGAAGACCGTGTGGCAGCGCTGGTGGACGCGGGCGTCGACGTCATCGTGGTGGATACCGCACACGGACATTCCAAGGGCGTGCTCGACCGGGTGACCTGGATCAAGAAGAATTTCCCCTCGTTGCAGGTGATTGGCGGCAACGTCGCCACCGCCGAGGGTGCGCTGGCGCTGGCCGAGGCGGGCGCCGACGGGGTCAAGGTTGGGATTGGCCCTGGCTCAATCTGCACCACCCGCGTGGTGGCCGGTGTGGGCGTGCCGCAGATCAGCGCGGTGATGGCCGCGGCCGAGGGCCTGCGGAAACTGAAGATTCCGCTGATTTCCGATGGCGGCGTGCGTTACTCGGGCGACGTGGCCAAGGCGCTGGCGGCCGGAGCCCACACCGTGATGATCGGCTCGATGTTTGCCGGCACCGAGGAATCGCCAGGGGAGGTTGAGCTGTACCAGGGTCGTTCCTACAAGTCCTACCGCGGCATGGGCTCGCTGGGAGCGATGTCGCAGGCGCAGGGCTCCAAGGACCGCTACTTCCAGGACACCACTACCGAACTCGACAAACTGGTGCCCGAGGGCATCGAGGGCCGGGTTCCGTACAAGGGCTCGCTGGGCGCCATCGTCACCCAGCTGGTCGGCGGCCTGCGCGCCTGCATGGGCTACACCGGCTGCAAGACCATTGAGGAGCTGCGCACCCGCCCGACCTTCGTGAAGATCACCAGTGCCGGCGTCAAGGAATCGCACGTCCACGACGTGTCGATCACCAAGGAAGCACCGAATTACCGGGTGGGGAGCTGAGCGCGCCGCGATGGCCGATATCCATCACGACAAAATCCTGATTCTCGATTTTGGATCCCAGTACACCCAGCTGATCGCCCGTCGCGTACGCGAGCTGGGCGTCTACTCGGAAATCCATCCCTGGGACATGGACGAGGCGGCAATCCGCGCCTTTGGCCCGCGCGGCATCGTGCTGTCAGGCGGCCCGGAGTCGGTCCTCGACAAGGACTCGCCGCGCGCCGCGAGCGTTGTGTTTGACCTCGGCGTCCCGTTGCTGGGCATCTGCTACGGCATGCAGACACTGGCCGCGCAGCTGGGCGGCAAGGTCGAGGCGTCCGAGTCGCGCGAGTTCGGCTACGCCGAAATCAAGCTGCGCGGCACGAACACGCTGTTCGACGGCATCCTGGACCGGGCCAACGCCAAGGGCCAGGCCATGCTCGACGTGTGGATGTCGCACGGTGACCGGGTCACCGCGATCCCGCCGGGTTTTGAGTTGATCGCCTCGACCAAGGACGTGCCGATTGCCGGCATGGCCGACGAAAAGCGCCGCTACTACGCGGTGCAGTTTCACCCCGAAGTCACGCACACCACGCAGGGCGCGGCAATCTATTCGCGTTTCGTGCACGAGATTTGCGGCTGTGGCAAGGCCTGGACCGCCGGCAACATCATCAAGGACGCCATCGCCCGGTTGCGCGAGCAGGTCGGCAAGGAAAAGGTCTTGCTGGGACTCTCGGGCGGCGTGGATTCCTCGGTGGCTGCGGCGCTCCTGCACAAGGCCATCGGCGCGCAGCTGACCTGCGTGTTCGTGGACCATGGCCTGCTGCGCCACAACGAGGGCGACCAGGTTATGCAGGTGTTCGGCAAGCACCTCGGCGTCAAGGTGATCCGGGTGGATGCCGAGGATCGCTTTCTCGGCGAGTTGAAGGGAGTCACCGACCCCGAGGCCAAGCGCAAGATCATTGGCCGGGTGTTCATCGAGGTGTTTGACGAAGAGGCCCACAAGCTCCAGGACGGGCCGCCCGATGCGAAGCATCGGGTTCCAATTTCGTTTCTTGCACAAGGCACGATTTATCCCGACGTCATCGAGTCCGGCGGCAGCAAGACCAAGAAGGCCCACGTCATCAAGTCGCACCACAATGTCGGCGGCCTGCCCGAGCACATGAAACTGAAGCTGGTCGAGCCGCTGCGCGAGCTGTTCAAGGACGAAGTGCGCAAGATTGGTGTCGAACTCGGCCTGCCGCGCGAGATGGTGTTCCGCCACCCGTTCCCCGGTCCCGGCCTGGGCGTTCGCATCCTGGAAGAAGTAACAAAGGAAGCGGCGATCACGCTGCGGCGCGCCGACGCCATCTTCATTGACGAGTTGCGCAAGGCCGGCTGGTACGACCAGGTCAGCCAGGCGTTTGCCGTATTCCTGCCGATCAAGAGCGTCGGCGTGATGGGCGACGGGCGCCGCTACCTGCCGGTGATCGCTTTGCGTGCCGTGGAAACCATCGATTTCATGACCGCGCGCTGGGCGCACCTGCCGTACGACTTGCTGGACGTCTGCGCCCGCCGCATCGTCAATGAAGTACCGGGCGTGTCACGCGTGGTCTACGACATCTCCGGCAAGCCGCCCGCCACCATTGAGTGGGAATAAACAGTCGTCGCACGGGGGGCTGCGCCCACCGGTTCGGTTACCCTAACGGCACCGGACGCAGGGAGGCGCTGCAGTGAGTGAAGAATCTGGCTGGGGAGTCACCGCTCGCCGAGGGTGTTTCACGCCATGGCCGGGGTGGTGATGATCTGCCTCGGCGTTTGGTCCTTGAGATTGGCCGCGTTCTGACATGGATCCGGCCACTGACCAGCGCTGGATGGCGCAGGCGCTGAAGCTGGCGCAGCGCGCGGCGGACCTGGGCGAGGTGCCGGTCGGTGCGGTGCTGGTGCAGGGCGAGGAGGTCGTCGCAGAAGGCTGGAATCGCCCGATTGCTTCGAATGATCCCAGCGCCCACGCCGAGATGGTGGCGTTGCGCGAGGGCGCGCAGACGCTCAAGAACTATCGCCTGACCGGACTCACGCTTTACGTGACGCTGGAACCCTGCGCGATGTGCGCCGGGGCGATCATCCATTCGCGAATCGCACGACTGGTCTACGGCGCGCCCGACCCCAAAGCCGGGGCGGTGGACTCGGTGTACGACATCATCTCCAGGCCGCGCCTCAACCATGTCGTGGCGGCCACCGGCGGGGTCATGGCCGAGGAATGCGGAGCGATTCTGCAGGCGTTTTTTCGCGCGCGACGTTAGCCCATTCAGGGAGGGATTTTCATGGAACATTCACTGGTGATTGCCCGCCGTGCCCTGCTGGTGGTGGCGCTGGTGTCTGCGGTGGCCTGCAGCAACATAGCCCCCGCTCCGACGCCGGCAGGGACCAGGGTCGCGTCGTTTGCGCTGGAGGAAATGGGTATCGACCAGATGCAGGAGGCGATGACGACCGGTCGCTACACCTCGCGGCAGCTGGTTGAGCAATACCTGCGGCGCATCGAAGCGATCGACCAGCGCGGCCCGGGGCTGCGTGCGATCGCCGAGATCAACCCGGATGCGCTGGCGATTGCCGACGAACTCGATGCCGAGCGCAAGGCACACGGCCCGCGTGGCCCATTGCACGGCATTCCGGTCGTGCTCAAGGACAACATCGATACCGGAGACCGGATGAGGACGACCGCCGGGTCGCTGGCGCTGGAAGGCTGGAACGCAGCGCACGATGCCTACGTGGTCGGGAAGTTGCGCAAGGCCGGGGCGGTGATTCTGGGCAAGACCAACCTCAGCGAGTGGGCCAACATCCGCTCCAGCCACTCCTCCAGCGGCTGGAGCGCGCGCGGCGGTCAGGTGCGCAATCCCTACGTGCTCGACCGCAGTCCGTGCGGATCCAGTTCGGGCAGTGGCGTCGCCGTCTCCGCCAACCTCGCGGCTGCGGCGGTCGGCACCGAGACCGACGGTTCGGTGGTCTGCCCGTCCAGCGTCAACGGCATCGTCGGCATCAAGCCCACGGTGGGACTGCTTAGCCGCAGCGGCATCATTCCGATATCGGTGTCCCAGGATACGGCCGGTCCGATGGCGCGGACCGTGCGGGATGCCGCCATCCTGCTGACAGCGATGACCGGGCGTGACCCGGGCGACTCCGCCACCCGGCGTGCCCCGGTCCCCGCCAGCGACTACGCCTCTGGCCTCAGCGCCGAGGCGCTGCGCGGCGCCCGCATCGGCGTCTCGCGCAAGGGACACTTCGGGTACAGCCCGGAGGCTGACCGGGTGATCGAGGTCGCGATTCGCGTCCTGCGGGAGCAGGGTGCGGTGATTGTCGACCCGGTCGAAATCGACACGGCCCGCACCGACGAGTGCGAGCTGGAAGTGTTGATGTACGAATTCAAGGACGGCCTGAACGCCTATTTGTCCGCGCTGGGCAAGCGCGGACGCGTGCACAGCCTGGCCGAGGTCATCGCGTTCAACCAGCAGGAAGCGGCGCGGGAGATGCCGTTCTTCGGCCAGGAACTGTTTGAGCTTGCGCAGGCCAAGGGACCCCTCACCACGGCTGCCTACCGACGGCACCGCGCCAATTGCCGACGCTGGGCAGGGCCCGAGGGTATTGATTCCGCGCTGCGCAAGCACCGGCTCGACGCACTGGTCGCGCCCACCGGCAGCCCGGCCTGGCCCATCGACCTGGTCAACGGCGATCACTACACCGGCGCCAGTTCCTCGCTCGCCGCCGTGGCGGGTTACCCGAACGTCACGGTGCCAGCGGGCGAGGCGCATGGGCTACCCGTTGGAATCTCGTTTTTTGGCGCGGCCTGGTCCGAGCAAAAGCTGATCCGGCTGGCGTACGCCTACGAACAGGCCACCCGCCACCGTCGCCCGCCCGGCTTTCTGCCCACGCTCAATCCAGACGAGATGCTTCCATGAACCAGACGCGGATCCTGCGGGTCAGCTTGGCGCGGGAGACCGGGAAGCACTCGCAGGCGCGGTTCATCGCCGCCGCCAGCGGCCCGCCGCCCGCCGAGATCTCAGGCACGGTCGAAGGACAGCGCCTTGTCCCTGAAGCCCACCTTGATGGTGTCGCCGGCGACAAACTGTCCATCGAGGATGGCGCGGGCCAGGGGGTTCTCAATCAGTGACTGGATGGCGCGCTTCAGCGGCCGGGCGCCATAGACCGGGTCGTAGCCGGCTTGCGCCAGATGGTTGAGCGCCGCATCGGTCAGCGTGAGCGACATGTTGCGGTCGGCCAATCGCTGGCCGAGGCGCCTGGTCTGGAACTCGGCGATGGCGCGGATGTGCGCGCTGCCCAGTGAGTGGAACACCACCGACTCGTCAATTCGGTTGATGAACTCGGGGCGGAAGTGCTCGCGCACCACCGTCATCACGGCCTCGCGCATTGCCTCGTAGTCATTCTTGCCGGCAAATTCCTGGATCAGCTGCGAGCCCAGGTTGCTGGTCATCACCACCACCGTGTTGCGGAAGTCCACGGTGCGGCCCTGGCCGTCGGTGAGGCGTCCGTCATCGAGTACCTGCAGCAGCACCCCGAATACGTCCGGGTGCGCCTTCTCCACCTCGTCGAGCAGGATCACGCAGTACGGCCGCCGGCGAACCCGCTCGGTCAGGTGGCCCCCTTCTTCGTAACCGACGTAGCCGGGCGGGGCGCCGATCAGCCGCGCAACCGAGTGCTTTTCCATGTACTCGGACATGTCGACGCGCACGATCGCGTCCTCGGTATCAAACAGGAAGCTGGCCAGTGCCTTGGACAGTTCGGTCTTGCCGACGCCGGTGGGGCCGAGGAACAGGAACGAGCCAATCGGGCGGTTGGCGTCGGACAGGCCGGAACGCGAGCGGCGGATCGCATCGCTCACGGCGGTCACCGCCTGGTCCTGCCCGACCACGCGCTGGTGCAGGGCCTGCTCCATGCGCAGCAGTTTCTCGCGCTCGCCCTCGACCAGCTTGGCGACCGGGATGCCGGTCCAACGCGCCACGATTTCGGCGATCTCCTCCGCACCGACCGAGGTCCGCACCAGGCGGGCACCGGATTCCTTTGGCTTGGCACTGGCGGACTGCGCGTCCTTCAGGCGCTTTTCCAGCTCGGGAATCCTGCCGTACTGAAGCTCGGACATGCGGGCGAGGTCGCCGGCGCGGCGCGCGGCATCCATCTCCAGCTTGGCGCGCTCCAGGTCTTCCTTGACCCCGGTCGCACCCTGGACTTCGGCCTTTTCGATTTTCCACTTCTCGTCGAGATCGGCGTACTCAAGCTCTAACTTGCCAATTTCCTCGTCGAGCCGCTTCAGGCCGCGCTTGGCCGAGGCGTCCTTGTCCTTCTTCACGGCCTCGCGCTCGATCTTCAGCTGGATCAGGCGGCGGTGCAGTCGGTCCAGCGACTCTGGACGGGACTCGATCTCAATGCGGATGCGGCTGGCGGCCTCGTCCATCAGGTCGATGGCCTTGTCCGGCAGCTGGCGGTTGCTGATGTATCGGTGTGACAACTTGGCGGCGGCGATCAGCGCCTCGTCGCGAATATCCACGCCGTGATGCACCTCGTAGCGCTCCTTCAGGCCGCGCAGGATGGCAATGGTGTCCTCGACGCTGGGCTCGCCGACGTACACCGGCTGGAAACGGCGTTCCAGCGCCGCGTCCTTCTCGACGTACTTGCGGTATTCATCCAGCGTGGTGGCGCCGATGCAGTGCAGCTCGCCACGCGCCAGCGCCGGCTTCAGCATGTTGCCGGCGTCCATTGAGCCTTCGGCCTTGCCGGCGCCCACCATGGTGTGCAGCTCGTCAATGAACAGGATGATGTTCCCTTCCTGCTTCGCAAGGTCGGTGAGTACGGATTTCAGGCGCTCCTCAAACTCGCCGCGGAACTTGGCACCGGCGATCAGCGCCGACATGTCCAGCGACAGCAGGCGCTTGCCCTTGAGGCCCTCGGGCACCTCGTCATTAATGATGCGCTGGGCCAGCCCCTCGACAATGGCGGTCTTGCCCACGCCCGGTTCGCCGATCAGCGCCGGATTGTTCTTGGTGCGGCGCGACAGCACCTGGATCACGCGGCGGATTTCCTCGTCGCGTCCGATCACCGGGTCCAGCTTGCCGCTGGCGGCGCGGCGGGTGAGGTCGATGGTGTACTTCTCCAGCGCCTGGCGCTGGTCTTCGGCCCCCGGGCTGTCAACTTTCTGTCCGCCGCGGACCTGTTCAATGGCTTTCTCCAGCAACTCCTTGCGCGCGCCGGCAGCGCGCAGGGCTTCGCCCAAGGGGCCCTTTTCGTCCACCGACACCAGCACGAACAATTCGCTGGAGATGTAGGGATCCTTGCGGTCCTGCGCCTGCTTGTCCGCGAGGTTCATCAGCTTGCCCAGTTCGGGGCCCAGCCCCACCTCGCCGGTGGAATGGCCCAGCTTTCCGATGCGGTCCAACGCCTGGGCAAGGCGGTTGCGCAGCATGTCGACGTTGATGCCAGCGGCCGCGAGCAGGGGCTGGGCTGAACCGCCGTCCTGGTCGAGCAGCGCCTGCATCAGGTGCAGGGGCTCGATGTGGGCATGGTCACGACCGACGGCCAGGCTCTGCGCGTCGGCCAAGGCCTGCTGGAAGCGGGTGGTCAGCTTGTCGATGCGCATGAGCCGGCGAGTCCGATGTTCGGGTGCCGTTAAGATGGGGGTCAATTTCCGGAGTTCAAGCCCGAATGCGCACCCCAGAAAAACCCGCCAAAGCCTATAAGAACCCCAAGTTCGTGATGAGCGAGGAAGCGCGGCCGATCCGGTTGCTCGCCGAGTACCTGGAACCGCTCACGCGGTTGAAGCAGCAGCAGGTGAAAAAAGCGATTATTTTTTTCGGCTCCGCGCGCATCAAGCCCAAGCCGAAGCGTGGCCCGGATTATTTCAGTCTGGCCGGCAAGCTGTCGGAGAAACTGGCGGCCTGGACGGTGCGCAAGCACACGCCCGCGCAGCGCTACCGGTTTTGCACCGGGGGTGGCCCCGGGATGATGGAGGCCGCCGCCAGTGGCGTCGCGCGGGTAGACCGCAAGCTCAACATTGCTCTCAACATCTCATTGCCATTTGAGCAAAGCGTGAACGAATACGTCACGCCGGAACTGGTGTTCGAGTTCCATTACTTCTTCATGCGCAAGTTCTGGTTCATGAAGCTGGCCGAGGCACTGGTCGTGTTTCCCGGCGGATTCGGCACCATGGACGAGCTGTTCGAGGTCCTGACGCTGGTGCAGACCCGCAAGTCGCGCGCGATCCCGATTGTGCTGTTCGGCACCGAGTTCTGGCGCGAGGCCTTTAATTTCGAGGCGCTGGCCCGTCGCGGCCTCATCAGTCCTGACGACCTTGATTTGTTCTGCGTCACCGACAAGGTGGACGTCGCGTTTCGCCATATCACCGCCGGGCTGTAAGGCCCGAATCCCCCGGGCCAGGGCCCGGGGGATGGCATCAGCGGTGCTTGGCCTTCTTCGGCGCGGGCTTGGCCTTGGCGTTTGCCTTTGGCCTGAGCTTGATCGACAGCCGCTTGGCAATCCGCTCCACCAGCTTGTTGGTGGTGGACTTGGATACGGCCTTGCCGGAGTTGGCGACTTTCTTGGCCTGGTCCAATTTCGGCACCAGCTTGGCGACACTGGCCGCCGGCGCAAGCTTGGCGTCTTGGGCTTGCGCGATGCGAGCGGCCTTGGCGGCCGCTTTTTCCTTGGCTGACAGGCGCGGCTTGGGCACCGGCGGCGGCGGTGGCGGTGGCGCGCGGAAAATTTCCTCAATTTCCTCGTCGGTGTCGTCGACGATGTTGCGCAGCTCCTTCAGCTCACGCAGTCGCTCCACGTCGCGCCAGTCGCGCGAACGGGCGGCCACGATCGCGATGTCCTTGTCGTCGGCTTCTACGACGGTGTCGTCCCATGCGTCTGTTTCGTCGGTCAAATCGTCCGACGCCTTCTCCGGCATTTTCTTTTTGCGTGCCATGTCTCTCCGACCTAGTCCCCATCGCAACGGGATAAAATTTCGCGCGCTATTTAGCAGGGATTTGCTCCAAAGGAAAGCGGCCGGAATAAAGTCCTTTAATAACAGTGACCTGGAAAGGCTTTCCAATTCACCCTTCGGGGCCCGTGCGGTCTATCCTGAACCTGGCGTTCGGGTTCAGAGCAGGCCGGCGCGCCGGGCCCGCCGGTAGTCGCCGGGCGTGTCCAGGTCGGCGCGGGGCGGAAGCAGGGTGCAGCGCAAGCCCAGTCGCGCCAGTCGCCGGCGCGTCTGGGCCAGCTCGCGCCCCGAGCTCCAGGCGATACCCGCCAGCGCGCGCGGCTCAAGGCCTCGGGCGCCAATCAAGACGTAGCCGCCGTCAGTGGCGGCCTGCAGCACACAATCGGTCGTTTTCAGTGCCGTCCAGGCAGCGCGCAAGTCGTCCGTTGTCAGCCCAGGGCAATCGGTGCCAATCAGGAGCGCCGGGCCGCGCGCCAAGGCGCGGCGCATCCGCACGCCCAAGTCTCCCGCCGCTTGCCGACGCAGCGTAAGTTGCGATTCGCGACGGCGCGCCTGGAAGAAGCCGTGCGCGCAGTCGGGAGCACACCAGAGTTCGATCTGCGCGCCGGCCGCGACCGCGGTAGCGATGGTGCGCGTCGCCAGACGATGCTGCACCCGCGCGGCACCGACAGCGCCCAGCTGCGGAATGAGGCGGGTCTTGCAGCGGCCGGGGACCGGCGCGCGGGCAAACACCAAAACTTTCAAACGCGGCGGCGGGTGAGGGCGACCAGCAGCAGCGGCAGCAGCAGGTCCAGCGGGAGTTCCCCGAGGCGGTTGCCGCGACCGAATCCGGCGAATCCCGGCAGTGTTTTTCGTGCGCAGGACGCGGATCCCGAGTCCGCCGGGCCGGTGCCCGGATTGATGAGGAAGGTTGCCGTGACGCCCCCCACGGTCAACTGCGCGCGCTGGTTGGTGGCGGCGATCGTGCGGACTTCGATTTGGTCGCCCGACTGCGCCGTGCCTTCGGCGTTGGTGTAGGCCCCGCCATTGACGCTGTACTCCCCGCCGACAATCGTGACGAAGGTCGGGGTGTCGATTCCGGCGATGGTGACCGGACTTGAATACTCCATGGATCCGTTGATGACATTGCTGCGGGTTCCCAGCGAAAACACGTCGGGACGCAGGTCGCCGTCGGCCAGCGTGGCCGTGAGCGTGTAGGGCAGGGCCTGCTGGATGAAGTTCACCATCACCAGGTGCCAGGTGCCCGGTGCCGGATTCTCGATCGTAATGGCTTCGTTGCCATCGAGCCTGCCGCTGACCTGCGTGGTCGGGTCCTGGCAGTCGACAGTGCTGCCGCTGGTGCAAAAATAGCCGGCTGTGGTCTCCGGATTGATGCCCACGGTGATGCTGTACTTCGGCGGAGTCCCGTACTTCGCGATCAGGTCCACGTCCTTGCGGCCGTCGGTGCTGGTGCGCAACACCAGCGTGCGATTACCGACCCCCGGCGCCGGCACGTCCACGTGCCATGCGTGAAATTCGTCATACAGGTCGTCGGCGAAGCCCTGCACCACGGCCACGCCTGGGACCAGGGTGCCAATCTCCGCAATGTAGCTGCGCGTGGCCGAGTAGCCGCCAGCGGCGGTCAGCGTCAGGCTGAATGGAATGTAACGATGACCGCTGCTGCCGGGAGCCACGCTGATGCTGAACGTCGCGGTCGCGTCGCTGCCACCGAGGAGGGTGCCGACATTCACCGGACCTGAATTCACGGTGATGTCGCTGCCGGCGTCCAGCGTGGCAACCACGTTGCCGGCCGTTTGCCAGAGGTTGCGCAGGCTGAATTCGACCTCGAGCGCCTCGCCCGGATCCAGCGCCCCATTGCCGTCGCCGTTGAGGAACGCCACGCCGCGCAGGACCAGCGACGGCCGTGACGTCATCTCCAGCGCCTTGTCGGCATCGACCCGCCCGCCGGCGGTGCGCAATGTCGGGTTGGCACCGCCAACTGCGCTGCCACTCTCAATCAGTCGCGCCTTTATCTCCAGGTAGCCCGGCGTGGGCGCAACATGCGAGCGCAGCAATGCCGCAACGCCCGCCACGTACGGTGAGGCGAAGGAGGTGCCGGCGACACCGGGACTGGTCGCGTAGCCGCCGTTGGACTGGGTGGTCACGATTTGCAGCCCGGGCGCAGCGACGTCGGTGGTAATCGGCCCGTACTGGCTGAAGCTGGCGATGTCGTCCTGACGGTTGGTCGCGGCCACGGCAACGATGTTTTCGACCTCGTAGTTGGCGGGGTAGTTGAGCTGCCCAAGGTCAGTGTTGGAGTCGTCGTTGCCGGCGGCGGCCACGTACAGGATGTCGGCAGCCGCGAGATCGGCGATGGCGTCCCGCTCGGCTTGCGAATAGCCCGGTCCGCCAAAGCTGGCGTTGATGATGTTGGCGCCGTGTTCGCGTGCGTACCGCAGGGCGGCGATGTGCGAGGCGACATCAAACCCAAATCGCAGGGGCATCAAGCCGGCGTTCCAGGCCACGCCGGCCACCCCAATGCCGTTGTTGCCGATCCCCACGGCGCAGCCGGCCACCAGTGTGCCGTGAAAGTCGTTGCTGTTGACGGGGCTGGGATCGGAATCGTCGCAGGCGAAATCGTGCCCCGGTACCACGTTGGCCGCGAGGTCGGCATGGCCGACGTTGACCGAATCGTCGATCACGGCCACGACCACCGAGCGCAGTCCGACACGGTCGGGGACGCCGTCGCCATTGGCGTCCCAGGCCTCGGCAAGGTTCAGGTCACCGCCGGCAATGCCGCTCGGGCCACCCAGCACAAAATTGTCCTGTCCGGTGTTGCGCAGGCCCCATTGCTGGCCGAACAACGGGTCGTTCGGGATCACGGTGCGGGGCCGGCGCAGGAAGTTCGGCTCGGCGTACTCCACCGACGGATCGGCGCGCAGAAGTGCCAATGCGCCGGGCAGGTCGAGGTAGGCCGGCAGCAGCAGGTGCTCGGTGTGCAGGGCGGGAAAGCTGCGCAGCGACTTCAATCCGAGATCACGGCGGGACTTGGCCAGGGTCGCGGCCTGCCGGTAGCGCACCAGCACTTCACCCTCGACATAGGGGGCGGTCGGAAAGACCGGGCGCTCGGCCAAGGCGGGCTGGGCAAGCAGCGCGGTCAGGACGGCAATCGGCAGCGATTTCATGGGCGTCGTAATCACTATACGCGCGGATTGCTTTATTGGACGCGGCGCTGCTGTAGAATACGCGCCCTTCCACGGTACCTGTGGGGCAGTAGCTCAGCTGGGAGAGCGCGTCGTTCGCAATGACGAGGTCGAGGGTTCGATCCCCTTCTGCTCCACCATTTCTAAAAAAATGGTTCCAGGAACCTTCAAAATTTCCGCTTTTACGCTGGGTACCGCGCCATGAGCAACGTCAACCGCCAGACCTTTAACGAGGTCATGCTCCCCAATTACGCGCCGGCCGAGATCGTGCCAGTGCGCGGCGCGGGCTCCCGCCTGTGGGACCAGCAGGGTCGCGAATATGTCGACTTCGCCTGCGGCATTGCGGTCACGTCGGTCGGACACTGCCATCCAAAAGTCGTCGCGGCGCTGAACGAGCAGGGCAGCAAGCTGTGGCACCTGTCCAATGTGATGACCAACGAGCCGGCCCTGCGGCTGGCGAAGAAACTGTGCGAGGCGACCTTCGCCGAACGGGTGTACTTCTGCAATTCCGGCGCCGAGGCCAATGAAGCCGCGTTCAAGCTGGCGCGCCGCCACGGCAGCACCAAGTATGGCGCGCACAAGAACGAAATCATTGCCTTCCACAATGCCTTCCACGGTCGCACCCTGTTTACGGTTACGGTCGGCGGGCAGCCGAAGTACACCAAGGGCTTCGAACCGCTGCCCGGTGGCATCACCCACCTGCCGTTCAATGACATCGACGCGCTGCGCGCTGCCGTGTCGGACAAGACCTGCGCGGTGGTAATCGAGCCGGTGCAGGGCGAGGGCGGCATCCTGCCCGCCGACCCGGCGTTCCTGCGCGCGGCCCGCGAGCTGTGCAGCAAGCACGGCGCGCTGCTGATCTATGACGAAATCCAGACCGGCATGGGCCGCACCGGCCACCTGTATGCCTACATGGGTCTTGGCGTGACGCCGGATGTGCTGACCTCGGCCAAGGGCCTGGGCGGCGGCTTCCCGATTGGCGCGATGCTGACCACCGCCGAGATCGGCGAGAGCCTGCCGTTCGGCAGCCACGGCTCAACTTATGGCGGTAACCCGCTGGCGTGTGCGGTGGCTGAGGCGGTGTTCGACCTGGTGACGGCGCCGGCCACCATGGCGGGCGTTTCCACCCGTGCCGCGCGCATTGCCGAGGGCTTGAATGCGATTGCCACCCGGCACGGAATCTTCGGGCCGGTGCGCGGATCCGGGTTGCTGATGGGCGCACCCATGTCCGCGGCCTGGCTGGGCCGGGCCAAGGAAGTGGTCAATGCGGGCCTGAAGCACGGCGTCTGGTGCCTGCTCGCCGGTCCCGACGTGCTGCGCGTCGCGCCAGCCCTGAACATCCCCGAAGCCGATATTGCCGAAGGCCTCAAGCGCCTCGACGCGGCCTGCGCTGAGTTGGCGAGCCTGGCAAAAGCAGCGAAGGCCTAGCCCGGCCCGGTCAGTTGTTGCCGCCGCACACCAGCGCCAGTCCGGCGATGGTCGTTACCGCGGCGCCCGGTGTGATCTTGCGGATGGTGCAGTTGAACGTATCCGCGACATAGAGGTTGTCGCTGGCGTCGGCGGCGATGCCCGAGGGAATGCGGAACTGCGCCGAAGTGCCGGTGCCGTCGGCCGAGCCCGGATTGACAAAAGCGCCCGCGAACGTCGTGACCATCCCCGCCGGAGTGATCTTGCGAATGGTGTGCGCGTTGATATCGGTGACGAATATGTTGCCAGCGCTGTCACAAGCGACACCGGCAGGGCCGTAGAAACGCGCCGCAGAACCGGTGCCATCACCGTTGCCGACATTGGACGTCGAACCCCCTGCCAGTGTCGTGACGTCGGCGGTGCCGGCGGCAATCTTACGGATCTTGTAGTTGCCGAAGTCGGCGATGTACAGGTTGTTGCTGGCGTCCCTGGCGATGCTGCGCGGGCTGTTGAAGCTCGCCGCCGGACCGGTGCCGTCGGCGGAGCCGGTGACGCCCGCCGTCCCCGCGATCGTGGTGACGACCCCGGCGGCGGTAACCTTGCGGATGGTGTTGCTGGCAGTGTCGACGACGTAGATGTTGCCGACGCTGTCGGTGACGGCGCCGAACGGCGAGTTGAAGCGCGCCGCGGTGCTGGTGCCGTTGTCCGCGCCCACGGTGCCGGCCAGGCCCGCCAGCGTGGTGACGGCCGCGGCCGGGGTAACGGCGCGCAGGGTGTGGCTGTTGGTGTCGGACACGTAGAGCGTGCCAGCCGCGTCGACGGCGATGCCCTGCGGCCCGTTGAATCGCGCGATGGCGCCCGTGCCATCCGACGTGCCGGCACTGCCGGCTACGCCGGCGAGCGTCGTCACCGCGTTGCCCGGGGTGATCTTGCGGATCGTGTTGTTGGTGGTGTCGGCCACGAAGATGTTGCTGGCACCGTCGACCACCAGCGCGGAAGGGTTGTTGAAGCGCGCCGTGGCGGTGGTCCCGGCGGCGGACTCGACGCTCAGCGTCGCGGTGTCTGCGGCCGACGCGCTGCTGCCGAGGCAGGTCAGGGTATAGGCGTGGCCGCCGACCGTGCCCGGCATCACTGTGCGGCTGCCGCTGAGCCCCATGGCTCCGCTCCACGCGCCGCTGGCCGTGCACGAGCGCACGCCGCTGGTGGTCCAGTTCAGCGTCGAGCTTTCGCCTAGGTTGATCGCGCCGGGCGAGAGCGTGACGTCCACGGTGGGTGTCGGTGGCGGCGGGGACGCGGTCACGGTCAGTGTCGCCGAGCGGCTGACGGTGGCGTTGCGGCCGCTGCAGTTGAGCACGTAGGTGAAGCTGCCGGCCGAGGGCGCGACCCCGAGCGTGCCGCTGTTGGCCACGTTGCCGCTCCACGAGCCTTCGGCGGTGCAGTTCACGATTTGCGACGAGCAGCCCGAACGCGGCGTGGCGCTCCAGCTCAAGATCGCGGACTGGCCCTCGGCGATGGGACTGGGGGACACGCCGATGCTCACGGTGGGGGGGCCGCAGATTACCGAGGTGCCGGTCACGGTCCGCCCCGCGACACCGCTGGCCGAGCCGCCGGAACCGTTGCAGCTCAGCGCGTACTCGTAGTGGCCCTGGGAGGCGGCCGCCAGCGTCACGGTGCCGCTCAGGGGCTGCCCACCGCTCCAGGAGCCACCGGCGGTGCAAGAGGTTGCTCGAGTCGTGCTCCAGCTCAGCTCGGAAGTCTGCGTGTTGGTCACCGAGCCGGGCGTCACGGAAATGGTCACGGTCGGCGGCGACTGCAGGGACGCAGATGGATTGACCGTCAGCGTGGCTGAATTGCTGACCACGGTGCCGCCGGTGCCGGTGCAGGTCAAGGTGTTGGTGAAGCTCCCGGTCGACGGCTACATCGACCGGCTCCCGCTGAGCGTGGTGGCCCCGCTCCAGGCGCCGCTGGCGGTGCATGAAGCCGTTCGCGTTGATGACCAAGTCAAGGTCGAGCTGGCGCCGTCGGTGATGGTGGCCGGCGACAACGAAATGCTGATGGCCGGCGCATTCACGACCAAAGTCACCGACCGGTTGGCCGAGCCACCGGCGCCGGTGCAGGTCAGGGTATAGCTGTAACTTCCGCCGGCGACGGGCGAAACATCCTGGTTGCCATTAAGTGCCCTGGATCCGGACCAGGCATTGCTCGCCGTGCAGGAGGTGGCGTTGGTAGAGGTCCAGGTCAGGGTCGCGGGCTGGCCAAGCTCGATGCTGGCGGGCAGGACTCCGAGGGTCACCGTCGGCGCCGGCGGCGGCGGGATGGTCGAGGAGTGGTCGCACCACTGCTGCGCCGGTGGAATATTCCAGAAGTTGTTTCCAAACATGAGCAGGCTGTTGCAGCCACTCTCGCCGCCCTGTCCCGGGCCCTGGTTCGAGGTGCCGGACGGAGCGCCCGCGAAATTTGTCGAAAGGCACTCGGAGTCGCCGTTGCAGACGAAATGGTAGTACCAGTTCTGGTCGGCGCCGCCGCCAC
>JANNAK010000216.1:0-2260 GCA_031384195.1 Gammaproteobacteria bacterium | reverse complement strand
GCGACGAGTCGATCGAGCCGTGCCGGACCCTGACAGATGACGCCGCGCGCCTGGCCTGCTTTGATGCCCTGAATCGCCCGGCGAACGGGCCCGAGCCGGCGACCGACCCGGGGGCCGACCACTTCGGCAAGCCGCGGGTCGAATCCCGGGAATCGAGCGAGCCGCAGCAGTTGGCCTCGCGCGTCGTCGGCAAGCTGGTCCGTTGGGAAAGTGGCACGGTAATCACTCTGGAGAACGGCCAGAAGTGGAAAGTCGTCGCGGACCGCCGCGGCTACTACCCGGACACTCCGGACAACCCGCAAGTCATCATTACCCGCAGCTACTTCGGGGCGTACTGGCTGGCGGTCAAACCCAAGGGGAACAAGATCAAGGTTCGCCGCATCAAGTGAGCGACCCCAAGGGACGCGGGCTTGGGCAGGCCAGGCCCGCTCGCAGGGCGTCCAGGCGGTCCGGCGTCCCGACGTCTGACCAGCCTCCGGCAAACGCCTCACCGCTCAGCGCACCACGGTCGGCGGCCGCACGCCACAAGGGCAACATCGGAAAGTGTCCCGGCTGGCAGCCGGCAAAGATCTCGGGCCGGTGAATGGAGATGCCGCTGAAGGTCAGTCGCGCCTTGCTGTCATTGCGGACCTTTCCATCCTGGTCCAGCGCGAAATCACCACCGGGATTATGGGGCGGGTTCGGCACCATCACCAGGTGCGCCAGAATTTCAGGCGGCATTTCGGCGGCGCGGTGCAGCAAGCGCGGCCAGGGATAGTCGGCATGGATATCGCCGTTGACGACCAGGAAGGGTTGATCACCCAGTAGCGGCAGCGCATGGTGCAAGCCACCGCCGCTTTCCAGCGCCGGCCAGCCTTCCTCCGAGTAGGAAATACGCAGCCCCAGCGTCGCGCCGTCGCCCAGCGCCTCGCGAAGCTGCTCTCCCAGCCAGCCGAGATTGATCACGAAATCGCGCACCCCGGCGGCGCGCAATCCCTCCAGGTGGCGGTGCACCAGGGAGCGACCGCCGATCTGGATCAGCGGCTTGGGAACCTGGTCGGTGAGCGGCCGCATTCGTTCGCCCCGCCCGGCGGCCAGGATCATCGCCTTCACAGCGGCACCCGCGGCAGGACGTGGCGCTCGAAGAATCCGGCCAGCGCCCGCAATTCCGGATGGTGCGGCGCGACGTCCATCACGTAGCGCACGAATCGTGGGGTATCGGCCACGTATTTGGCCTTGCCATCGCGGTAGCTCAGCCGCGCGAAAATTCCGAGCACTTTCAGGTGCCGATGCAAACCCATCCAGTCGGCTTGTTTGCGGAACCTCGCCAAATCATCCGGCAGCGGCAGTCCGGCCGCACGCCCCTGCTGCCAGTACTGCCGGAGCCAGCCCTCCACGCGCTCGACCGGCCAGCTGTGGAAGGCGTCCCGGAACAGGCAAACCGGGTCGTAGCTGATGGGGCCGGCCACCGCATCCTGAAAATCGAGGATGCCGGGACCCGGCGCGCCGACCATCAGATTGCGCGGCATGTAGTCGCGGTGGACAAACGTTCTCGGCTGCGCCAGTGCGCTCCGCACCAGCGGCTCCTGCGCCAACTCCAGCTCGCGGCGATCATCCTTGGACAATTCAATGCCCAGGTGCCGCGGCAGGTACCAGTCCTGGAACAGTCGCAGCTCACGCCACAACAGGTCGGCGTCGTACGCCGGCAGAAACGACCACTCGGACGGCCGCGCCATCGCCATCGACTGCATGCGAATCAGCGCATCCATCGCAAGGCCCAGCTGGGCGTCGGCATTGTCGGGCGTCAACACATCCAGCACCGTCTGCGTTCCAAGATCGCTGAGCAGCAGGAATCCCTGTTCGTAATCCTCTGCCAACACCTGCGGGACGTTCAGCCCCCAGGCCGCCAGCAGGCGGGCGATGCGGACGAACGGACGGCAGTCTTCCTGGGCCGGCGGGGCGTCCATCACGATTCGCGACTCGGCCCCGGATTGCAGGCGGAAATAGCGTCGGAAGCTGGCATCGGCCGAAGCCGTTGCCCACTGTGGATTGCGGACAGACCACTGCGAGTGTGCCCACTCACGGGCGCCGCGCGCGCGCGGGTCGGAAGATTCATTCATGGACGGGCGCGAGCATACGGGAAAAACAGGGACGTTCCCTACTATTCCATATTGCGCCGGCCCTGCGCTGCGCCGGATACTGCGCACTGGTCCCCACCGACACTCCCTTGCGCCACCCGATTCTGGCCCTGCTCCTGCTGCTCGCCGCCCCGGCCGTCTCG
>JANNAK010000189.1:0-1713 GCA_031384195.1 Gammaproteobacteria bacterium | reverse complement strand
TCTTTCGATCCGCCGCGCCGAGCGTCCGACGTTCTGCCAGCAACAGGACCGATCCTTCACGATCACCGTCACCATCACCGACAACGACTCCATCACGGCCGGCGCCGATGCACCGGGGGTGGTCGTGACGCCGTCCGGTGGCATAGCCTCCGGCAGTGGTGGCGGCTCGCTTTCCGGTTCAGCGCTCGTCATCCTGCTGGGCCTGTTGGTGGTGCGCTTCCTGGGGGTTGGCCGGTTCCTGCCGATGCTTGGCCTGTTCCTGACGCTGCTGGTTCCTTTGCGCGTGATGGCGCAGGTCAGCGACGCCGCCCCGGCCGCCGAAGCCAAAGATCCGGCGCAAATGGAATTTGAGTCCGCGCTTGACCAGGAGCTCGCGCCTGCGCCCGCGCCAACCCGGCCGCCTGCGCCCATGCCGGTCGCCAAGCCCCTCGTTACGCCCATGTCCAAGGCGGATAGCAAATCGGCAAACTCGACCCTGTCCTTTAACCACCTGGACTTGCGCTACCTCATGGTCAGCGTGAAAGATCCCAGCGTGGATGCCAAGGGCTACGGCGTTACGGGTTCCTGGGGCATCGCCAAGTCGGTGTATCTCAGCGGCGGCTACGGCTCGGTCGAGACCGACGAGTTCAGCCTGAGCGGCACCAGCGGCTCCAGCAAGACCGACTCCTTCAGCCTGGGGATCGGTTGGCACGGTACCGTGAACGCCAGGACGGAATTTATCCTTGAAGGCAGCCTGCTGTCCGCGTCGGCCACCGGCCAGGGCGGATTTTTCGGCGATAGCAGCGACACCGGATTCGGCCTGGACGCCGGTTGGCGCGGCCTGTGGTCGTCCAGCTTCGAATGGGGCGCGAGCCTGGCGTACGTCTCAGTCTTCGGCGACAGCGACACCTCGCTGGCCCTGCGCAGCCGCTATGCGTTCAGCAAGAGCGCGGCGCTGCTGGCCGACGCAGGCTTCGGTGGCAACAGCAGCCACTTCGGCCTGGGCGTCGGCTTCAATTTCTAGGCTCAGCGCTCCAGGATCGCCGTAACGCCGAGGCCGCCCGCAGCGCAGATTGATATCAGCCCGCGGCCGCCGCCGTTCTGGTCAATGATCTTGGCCAGGGTGCCGAGGATGCGGCCGCCGGTGGCGGCGAAGGGATGACCCAGCGCCACGCTGCCGCCCTTGACGTTGAGCTTGCTGCGGTCAATTTCGCCCAGCACCGAGGAAAGTCCCAACCGGTCTGAGCAGAACTTTGGATCGTTCCAGGCCTTGAGCGTGCACAGCACCTGCGCTGCAAAGGCCTCGTGGATCTCGTAAAAATCGAAGTCCTGCAGCTTGATGCCGGCGCGCGCCAGCATCCGCGGCACGGCGTAGGCCGGGGCCATCAACAGCCCTTCGCGCTTGGTGACGAAGTCCACTGCCGCGGTTTCGCAGTGCGTGAGGTAGGCCTGTACCTTCATGCCGTGGGCCTTGGCCCACTCCTCGGAGGCCAGCAGGATGGCGGAGGCGCCATCGGTCAGCGGGGTGGAGTTGCCGGCAGTCAGGGTGCCCTTGCCGCTTTTCTTGTCGAACGCCGGGCCAAGGCTGGAAAGTTTCTCCAGCGTGGTATCGGGGCGCATATTGTTGTCCTGCTCGGCGCCGGAGTAGGGCAGCACCAGGTCCTTGTAGAAGCCGGCCTCGTAGGCTTTGGCCGCATTCTGGTGACTGGTGTAGGCCAGCATGTCCTGGTCGTC
>JANNAK010000164.1:0-10155 GCA_031384195.1 Gammaproteobacteria bacterium | reverse complement strand
AACAGGCTGAATGGGCCCTGCTGTGGGCGCCGGAGGCCACCGAGGCGATTGCCGAAAGCTACGTCAACCTGATCCCCACGGTGCAGGGCGGCACCCACGTCAATGGCCTGCGCACCGGGCTGACCGAAGCGATCCGCGAATTCTGCGAGTTCCGCAATCTGTTGCCGCGCGGCCTGAAGCTCTCTCCCGAAGACGTGTGGCAGAACTGCGCGTATGTACTTTCGGTGAAGATGAACGACCCGCAGTTCGCCGGCCAGACCAAGGAGCGGTTGTCGTCGCGCGACACGGCCACCTTTGTGCAGGGCGTGGTGCATGACGCCTTTGGCCTTTGGCTGAACCAGCACCCGGAATCTGGTGAGCTGCTGGCGCAGTTGGTGATCGCCAATGCGCAGCGGCGCTTGAAGAGCGCCAAGCTGGTCGAGCGCAAGAAGATCACCAGCGGTCCGGCGCTGCCGGGCAAGCTGGCCGATTGTGTCAGCGACGACTCGGCCCGCACCGAATTGTTCCTGGTCGAGGGCGACTCGGCCGGCGGCAGCGCCAAGCAGGCTCGCGACCGGAACTTTCAGGCCATCATGCCGCTGCGCGGCAAGATCCTGAACACCTGGGAAGTCGACGCGGCGGAGGCGGTTTCCTCCGAGGAAATCCACAACATCTCGGTGGCGATTGGCGTCGATGCCGGTAGTGCCACGGTCGAGGGCCTGCGCTACGGCAAGATCTGCATCCTGACCGACGCCGACCATGACGGCCTGCACATCGCAACACTGCTGGCGGCCTTGTTTGTGAGGCACTTCCGTCCGCTGGTCGAGGGCGGCCACGTGTACGTCGCCATGCCGCCGCTGTTCCGGGTGGATTGCGGCAAGCAGGTTTTCTACGCGCTGGATGACAAGGAACGCGACGGCGTACTCGACCGGATCAAGGCCGAGAAGCTCAAGGGGCAGGTCAGCGTGACCCGTTTCAAAGGCCTGGGCGAGATGAACCCGCTGCAGCTGCGCGAAACCACCATGGCGCCGGATACCCGTCGGCTGGTGCAACTGACGCTGGCGGATGCCAAGGGCACCGACGAGCTGATGGACATGTTGCTGGCCAAGAAGCGTGCCTCGGACCGGCGCGATTGGCTGGAAGAAAACGGCGACAAGGCGGAGCTCTAGACCATGGTTGCAGCCGTGATTGACACCGAAAAAATCCCGCTTCGGCAGTTTGCCGAGAAGGCCTACCTCGACTACTCGATGTACGTGGTGCTGGACCGCGCCCTGCCGGCGCTCGCCGATGGCTTGAAGCCCGTGCAGCGGCGTATCGTCTATGCCATGTCGGAGCTGGGCCTGTCGGCCCAGTCCAAGCCGAAGAAGTCGGCGCGCACGGTGGGCGACGTGCTCGGCAAGTATCACCCGCACGGCGACACCGCCTGTTACGAAGCCATGGTGACGATGGCGCAGCCGTTTTCCTACCGCTATCCGCTGATCGCGGGCCAGGGCAACTGGGGCGCGGCGGATGATCCCAAGTCGTTTGCCGCCATGCGTTACACCGAGGCCAAGCTCACGCCATACGCCGAGACGCTGCTGGACGAACTGGGCCAGGGCACTGTTGAGTGGGCGCCGAACTTCGACGGCACCCTGAAAGAGCCCAAGCTGCTGCCGGCACGCCTGCCCAACGTGCTGGTCAACGGCACAACCGGCATCGCGGTGGGCATGGCCACCGACATCCCGCCGCACAACATCCGCGAGCTGGCCAAGGCCTGCATCCACCTGCTGAAGACCCCGGACGCGCGCCTCGCCACGCTGCTGGACATGGTGCCGGGTCCGGATTACCCATCGGGTTGCGATATCGTCAGCAGCCCCGAGGACTTGCGCCAGGTGTACGAGACCGGCAACGGCCAAATTCGTGCCCGTGCGACTTGGGAAAAGGAAGACGGCGACGACTGCAAGGTGATTGTCGTCACCGCACTTCCGCATCAGGCCTCGCCGGCCAAGATCCTGGAGCAGATTGCGCAGCAGATGCGCGACAAGAAGCTGCCGCTGGTTGCCGACCTGCGCGACGAGTCGGACCACGAGAACCCCACGCGACTGATCATCGTGCCGCGCAGCAATCGCGTCGACCACGACCAGTTGATGGCGCACCTGTTTGCGACCACCGACCTCGAACGCAGCTACCGGGTGAACCTGAACGTCATCAACCTTGCGAACCGGCCGCAGGTGATGAACCTGAAGCAAATCCTCACCGGCTGGCTGGAGTTCCGGCAGGACACCGTCCGGCGCCGCCTGGAACACCGCCTCAAGCAGGTCAGCGACCGCACCCACCTGCTGCTCGGCCTGTTGGTGGCCTACCTCAACCTCGACGAGGTGATTCGCATCATCCGCACCGAAGACGAGCCCAAGCCGGTGCTGATGAAGCGGTTCAAGCTGTCGGAGATTCAGGCCGATCAAATCCTCGACACCAGGCTGCGGCACCTGCAGAAGCTCGAGGAGATGAAGATCAAGGCCGAGCAGAAGGCCCTGGCCGAGGAACGCAGCGAGATCGAGGAGTTGCTGAAGTCCAGGACCAAGCTGCAGAAGCTGATCGCCGACGAGATTCGCGAGGACGCCGAGATGTACGGCGACGACCGCCGTTGCAAGATCATTGCGCGGCCGGCGGCGCAGGCACTGGAAGTCACCGAGATTATCCCTGCCGAGCCCATCACCGTGATCCTGTCCAAGGCCGGCTGGATCCGCGCCGGCAAGGGCCACGAGATTGACGCCGCCGCCCTTGAGTACAAATCGGGCGACGAATACCTGGCTAGCGCCCGCGGCAGGAGCAACCAGTTGCTGATCCTGCTCGACAGTCAGGGCCGTGCCTACCAATTGGCGGCGAACGAGCTGCCGTCGGCGCGCGGGCACGGCGAGCCGGTCAGCTCAAGGCTGGACCTGGGTGACGGCGCGAAGTTGTCCGCGCTGCTGCTGGGTGATGCCGAGGAGCGCCACGTGATCGGCAGCGACGCCGGCTACGGCTTTGTGGTGAAGCTGGGCGAGCTGCAGGTCGCCAAACGGGCTGGCAAGGCCGCGGTGTCGGTGCCGACCGGCCGGATGGCGGTGGTGGCCGGGCAGGTGCAGGACTTGAACTCCGACCGGCTGGCGGTGGTCACCGCCGAAGGTCGCATGCTGCTGTTCCCGCTGTCCGAGTTGCCGGAGATGGCCAAGGGCAAGGGCAACAAGCTCATTACCCTGCGCGGCGAGGACCGGATTGTCGCTTCCTGCGTGGTCGGGGCCGAGCAGTGGCTGGAACTACAGAGCGGCAAGCGCACTCTTACGCTGGCGGCCAAGGACCAGTCGCACTACGCCGGCAAGCGGGCCACCCGTGGCCTGATGCTGCCGCAGGGCTATCGGTCGGTCGCCGGCATGCGGGCGGTGTCGAAGGCTTGATTTTGCGGCCATTGGCCCCAGACTAGGCAGTATCCACTTGAGGGTTACGGCGATGATGCGGATTGTCCTGTTTCTTGCCACCAACATCGCGGTCCTCGCGGTACTGAGCGTGGTTTGCCGAGTTCTGGGCGTGGACCAGATGCTGGTCAACTCCAGCGGTGGCATGAACCTGACCTACCTGCTGATCATGGCGGGGGTGTTCGGGATGGGTGGCTCGTTCATCTCGCTGGCCATGTCCAAGTGGATCGCCAAGCGCTCGACCGGCGCAAAGGTTATTACCCAACCCGCCAATGCCAGCGAGGCTTGGCTGCTGGCGACGGTACAGCGGCAAGCGCAGGCGGCGGGCATCGGGATGCCGGAAGTCGCCGTCTATGACGCGCCGGAGATCAACGCCTTCGCCACCGGCATGAGCCGAAACAGCGCCCTGGTGGCGGTCAGTACCGGGCTGCTGCGTGGCATGAAGCAGGATGAAGTGGAGGCGGTGCTGGGCCACGAGATCAGCCACGTGGCCAATGGCGACATGGTGACGCTGACCCTGGTGCAGGGCGTCGTCAACACCTTCGTGATTTTCCTGGCGCGGGTCATCGGCCATGTCATCGACCGCGCCGTGTTCAAGAACGAGCGTGGCCAGGGCATGGGCTACTTCATGGTGGTGATGGTGCTGCAGATGGTGCTTGGCGTCCTCGCCAGCATGATCGTGTGCTGGTTCTCGCGCTACCGCGAGTTCCGGGCGGACGCCGGTGGCGCACGGCTCGCAGGCACGCAGAAGATGGTCGCGGCGCTGGAACGCCTGAAGGCCCAGCACCAGCCCTCGACGCTGCCGCAACAAATCACGGCGTTCGGGATTGCCGGTGGCGTCAGCAAGCTGTTCATGACCCATCCGCCGCTGGAACAGCGCATCGCGGCGCTCAATGCCGCTGGCGGAACAATCCGCTAGCGGCGAACGTCGGCTGACATCTGCACCGCCTCGGGTGCCTGGATATGGAAGCCCTGGATGTAGTTCACGCCCAGCTGCCACAGGCGAGCCATGGCGCTGGCGTTCTCAACCTGGCCCATGATGGTCTTGACACCTTTTTTCTTGGCGGCAGTCATCAGCACGCTGAGCTTCGACTGCAATGCCGGATCGTCAAAATCTTTCGAGAAGGCATAGTCGAAGCGGACAAATTCCGCCGGAATCAGGTCCAGCAACTGCGCGGATTTGGAGCCGACCCCAAAGTGGTCGAGGGCGACATCGGCGCCGGCTTCACGGAGCGCCGTGCATAGCGCCTTGCCCTTGCTGATATGGGTTTCGACGACGTTCTCTGGAATGGCGATGACCAGCTGGTGCTTTGCGAACTTGCGGATCCGCGTCTGTTCCAGGAACCATTTGTAGAACTGGTCGCCCTCGCGCAGGGTTTGCTCGGAGATCCGGACGAACAGGGATGATTGGTCGCCGGTGCCCTGACGCTTCGACAGCACGCCCAGGGCGCGGTTGACGACCCAGCGATCGACGGCAACGATGAGGCCGTGACGCTCGGCGGCCGGGATGAATTCGCGGGCCGGCACTTCATGGCCACTTTCGTCGAGCATGCGCACCAGCACGTCGAAGTGCTGGCGGTCGTCACCCTCGAGGCTGGCGATGGACTGGTAGGCGAGCTTGAGGCGGTTGTCGTCCAGCGCCTTCTTGAGTTGCTCCGACCGCCGCTGATCCTGCATGGCGATCTGGACCGCTTCGGCGGTCTTGCCAATGACGGCCGTGCGGTTGCCGCCTTCACGGGACCGCGCGCGAACCTCGCCCACGGCCGCGTCAACCACGCCGGCGGCCTGGTCGTTTTGCGACAGGGGATGGCTGACAACGGTGACCGAGACGTGGGTCTCATGGCCGAGGGTCTTGAACAGTTGCGCCGCGACGTCCTCGCGCAGCGTCTCGGACAGCTTGGCAAACTCCTCCGGGTGCGGCCGTGAGATCACCGACGCATACAGGGCCGTCGAGAAGCGGAACATCGGCTCCTTGCCCGAGAGCCGCTGTTGGACGAGGGCGCCGATCTGGTCCAGCACTTCCTCGGATTCCTGGTAACCCATGCGTTGCTCGATTGAGGCGAACGAGTCCACCATGATTACGGTCAGGGCCCGGTGCATGCCGACATTGGCTTTGATCGCGCTCTGGAGAATTTGCATCAGGCCGGTCCGGCCGCTCGGCGCAGGGGCGGCCAATGGCGCCATGGCGGCTGGTGCTGGCGCGGCGATCGCCGCGGGCGCCCGAATCAGGAGTTCCAGCAGGCGTTCACCCTGGCTATCGCCAAGGGTTGCGTGTGCGGCGCACTTGATCGGATCGCCGCTGCTGGATTGCAACAGCAAATCGATCTTGGCCTCCGTGGGAAGTTTTCCCTGGCTGACCTGCTTCAGGAAGGCCTTGACCGTGGACTGACCGGATTTGGCCACAAAGTCCATCAGCGGGTTTCCATGCAAGGACTCCGGTGCGGGGTGCCCGAGCAGGGCGGCGAATGCCGCATTGCAGTGGGTGATGATGCCTTCCTGCACGTGGACTACCGCGTCCGCGGTCCCGGCGAGCAGCTTGTGGTGGCGGGATTCAAAATCGGCGAGCCGCGCGCGCATGTTGCGCAAGTCACGCCGCAGGTAGTGATTGCGCAATTCGCGCAGGCACACCTGCTCCAGGTGCGCGAGCTGCGAATTGTCGGCAGCGGCGGCCACGTCGCGGGCGCCCGCTTCCAGGGCGCTGACGATTTCCTCGGGACTGGCGCGGCCCGGCGACAGGAACACGGCGGGCAGGTCCGGCGCGAACCGGGCGCACAGCCTGACGACATCGGCAGCCGGGACATTGGCCAGGTCGGTGGCGCAGAGGACCAGGTCCGGCGGCGAACGGTGCAGCAGGTCCTCAAACTCTTCGAGATCGGAAAGCCACGCGGCGCGGACCGGGAATCCGGAGTTGCGCATCTGGGCCTCGATTGCCCGGGCGATTTCCTCGACCGCGCTCAGGACCAGGATGGTGGCAGTGGGGGAGTGCGACAGCGGCGACGCCGTGCTGGGCGACATCACCAGTCCAGTGGGGTCTTGGCGGCCGCGCCGGCGACCTCGCGAACCAGACGTGGCAGCAGATAGCCGGGCAGCCGGGCCGATAGCGCATGCATCAAGGCGCGCGCCGATTCGTCCGTGACCTCGAAGTGGGCCGTTCCCCTAACGCGATCCAGCATATGCAGATAGTAGGGTAAAACGGCGCACTCAAAGAGTCTTTTTGACAGGGATTCGAGGACCTCCGTCAGGTCATTGACGCCCCGCAACAGGACCGATTGATTCAGCAGGGTGGTGCCGGTGGCCGCGATCGCCTTCAGCGCGGCCGCCACGGCATCGTCCAGTTCATTGGCGTGATTGGCGTGAACCACCATCACTTTCTGCAGCCGTCCCCGGGCCAGCCAGCGCAGGAAGCCGTCGTCGATGCGCTCGGGAAGCACGATGGGCTGGCGGGTGTGCAGTCGCAGGCGCCGGACGTGTGGAATGAATTCCAGCGCCTCGGACAATTCGGCGAGTCGCTCGTCGGGCAACGAAAGCGGGTCGCCACCGGACAGGATCACTTCCTCGATCGAATGGTCGGCCGCGATCTCCTGCAAGGCCGTGCGCCAGTGGTTGCGCGAGGCGAGTTGTTCGCCGTAGGGAAAGTGGCGGCGGAAGCAGTAGCGGCAGTGCACGGCGCAGGCGCCGGTGGCCATGACCAGCACCCGGCCCTGGTACTTGTGGATCAGCCCGCCGGGCCGGAGCTTGTCGAGGTCGCCGACCGCGTCGTCGGTGTAGCCGGGGGCGTCGAGTGCCTCGGCCGGCGCCCCCCAGACCTGCAAAAACAGCGGATCCCGTGGGTCGCCGCGGACCATGCGCGAGGCAAATCCCCGGGGAACCCGCAGCGGAAACTCCCGCAGGGCCGCCGGTCCCAGCGCCGGCAGGTCCGCCGGCAGCCCGAGAAAGTCCAGCAGCTCGGCCGGCCTGGCGAACGCACGTGCCAGTTCGGCCTGCCAGGCAGGAATGTTTCGGATTTCCGGGAGAGGATGTATCATGCGCGCCGCATTTTGGACGGGTGGGCCGATTACGGCAACCCGCTGAATTTACTTAAAAACCAGCGAGTCCCTGCAAATGTCCACCATCGGCACCAACGATATGAAGCCCGGCGTCAAGGTTCTGTTTGACGGCGTCCCCTATTCGGTCCTCGAGAACGAGTACGTCAAGCCCGGCAAGGGCCAGGCCTTCAACCGCATCCGCATCCGCAACTTGAAGACCGGTCGCGTGATCGAAAGGACCCTGCGCTCGGCGGAAACCGTCGAGTCCGCCGACATCGTCGAAATGGACATGCAGTACCTCTATAACGATGGCGAGTTCTGGCATTTCATGAACCTGGCAAGTTTCGAACAGATGAGCGCGGACAAGGTCGCCGTTGGCGACACCGCGCAGTGGATCAAGGAACAGGACGAGGTTCGCATGCTGCTGTGGAACGGCTCGCCGCTGCAGGTGACGGCACCCAACACCGTGACGCTTAAGATCGTCGAGACGGACCCGGGTGCGCGCGGCGACACCGTGCAGGGCGGCAGCAAGCCGGCCAAGCTGGAGACCGGGGCCGTGGTCAAGGTCCCGCTGTTCATCGCCGAGGGCGAGTTGATCCGGGTCGACACGCGCACCGGCGAGTACCTCTCCCGCGCGGCGAAGTGATCGCACCCCGGGCGCGATCTTCCCGAGCGTAAGCGGTCATCCGGATCGAAAGCGAGGGATCCGGGTCTGCCGGCCCCGACGCTTCGAACGACATGAACGAAGCTTCCTGGGCCCCCTCCGCTTCCATCGAGACGCTGCGTGCCCGCGCCGCGCTGCTGCGCGCCATCCGCGAGTTCTTCCACCGTCGTGGCGTCATGGAGGTCGACACGCCGGCGCTGTCGCGCTGCGGCACGGTTGACCGCCACATCGACAGTTTTGAGGTTCCGGGCGCGGGCTGGCTGCACACCTCGCCCGAATTCGCCATGAAGCGGCTGCTGGCCGCTGGCAGCGGACCGATCTTTCAGTTGTGTCACGTGTTCCGGGACGAGCCCGCGGGGCGGCTGCACCAACCCGAATTCATGATGCTCGAGTGGTACCGGCCGGGCTGGGACCACCACCGGCTGATGGACGAACTCGAGCAACTGGTCCGGCAGGTGGTCGCGGCCGACATCGGCAAGTTTGAGCGACTCACCTATCGCGAGGCGTTTCGGCGGCACGCCGCGCTCGATCCGTTTACCGCGCCGCTGGCGCAGTTGCGCGACGGCCTGTCCCGCCACGGCGTCGAGCCTCCCTCCGGGATCCCGGCCGACGATGCCGAGGACCGCGACTTCTGGCTGGACCTGTGGATGGCGGCGGTGGTGGGGCCGCGGCTGGGTGCCGATACGCCGTGCCTGATCCACGATTTTCCCGCCAGCCAGTGTGCGCTCGCACGGGTACGTGAGGACGACCCGCCGGTGGCCGAGCGCTTCGAGCTGCTGTGGAAGGGAGTGGAGCTGGCAAACGGTTTCCACGAGCTGACCGACCCGGTCGAGCAGCGCCGCCGCTTCGAAGCCGATGCTGACTGGCGGCGGCAGCACGGAAAGCCGACACCACCGATCGACGCCAACCTGCTCGCGGCGCTGGCCGCGGGGATGCCGGCCGGGGCCGGCGTGGCATTGGGAGTTGACCGGCTGTTGCTCCGGGCGCTCGGCCTTGAGCAGGTGGCCGGCACGCTGCCGTTCGCACTGCCTTGACACCGGCGCGCGGCGCGCCAGATAGTCCGCATCAGGAGGGGGACCATGCTGCTATCGAGACGCGCGTTCCTGGCGAGGTTCGGCGCCCCCACGGCGGCGACTGCGGCGATGTCCGCGCTCCCCGAGGTCCTGATCGAGGGCCAGGGCGCGCAGACTATTGTCATGATCCATGGCTGGCCGGACACCTACCGGCTGTGGGATGAGCAGGCGGCCTATTTCTCGAGGCAGTACCGCGTGATTCGCTTCACGCTGCCGGGTTTTGACATCGACAAGCCGCGCGTGATCCTGACGGCGGTGGAACTCACCGAGGTCTTTCGCCGAATCATTGAGCACGTCAGCCCTGGCCAGCCGGTGACGTTGATGTTGCACGACTGGGGTTGCGTGTTTGGCTACGAGTTCTACAACCGCCACCCGCTGCTGGTGTCCCGGATTGTCGGTGTGGATATCGGCAATCCCCGCAGCCTGGGCGCTGCGCTGAGCTTCAGCCAGAAGCTGTTCGTGCTGGGTTACCAGGTGATCCTGGCGCTGCTGTGGAAAATCGGCGGCAGGCTGGGCGACGTGCTCAGCCGCAAGTTCGCCAAGGTGCTGGGCGCGCGCGCCGAGCCGGCGCGGATCCACGCCGGAATGGGCTACCCGTACTGGAATACCTGGTTTGGGCGCGGCAATCCGGACAACAGGATCCAGCAGTTCAAGCCGGAATGCCCGATGCTGTTCATCTACGGGCGGCGCAAGCCGGCCATGTTCCACACGCCGGACTGGCTGGCGTGGCTGAAGGCGAGGCGGCCGGAGAATCGCGTCGTGGAATTCGATACCGGCCACTGGGTCATGCGCCAGCAGCCGGATCGGTTCAACGAAGTCGTGAGCAACTGGCTGGGCGGAAAGGTGTAATAAATAGGGACGTTCCCCAGCGCTACCCGCGCCGGATCGCCGTGCGGCCTCGCGGCTCCTCCGCGCCTGGAAAAATGGTGACTGTCACCATTTTTCTTCCCTCGTCCGGCACGGCCCTCGGGGGACGCCGCTGA
>JANNAK010000140.1:0-10900 GCA_031384195.1 Gammaproteobacteria bacterium | reverse complement strand
CTGGTGGCCGACCTGAAGAATGTCTCGTTCGCGCGCGGTGACCGACCCATCATCCGCAAGCTGTCCACCACCATCCTGCGCGGCGACAAGGTCGGCATCATCGGCCCCAATGGCGCGGGCAAGACCACCCTGCTCAACCTGCTGCTGGGAAAACTGGCACCGGACAGCGGCACGGTGAAGCTGGGAACCAAGCAGGAGATCGCCTACTTCGACCAATTGCGCGCGCAACTCGACGACAACCATGCCGTGTTCGAGAGCATTGGCGACGGCAAGGAATTCGTCGAGATCAACGGCGTGCGCAAGCACGTGATGAGCTACTTGCAGGAATTCCTGTTCACGCCCGACCGCGCCCGCAGCCCGGTACGCGCCCTGTCCGGCGGCGAGCGCAGCCGCTTGCTGCTGGCACGGTTGTTCTCGGTGCCGTCCAACATCGTGGTGCTGGACGAACCGACCAACGACCTCGACGTTGAAACCCTCGACCTGCTGGAAGAATTGCTGATTGACTACAGCGGCACGGTGTTGCTGGTCAGCCACGACCGTGAATTCCTCGACAACGTCGTGACCAGCTGCCTGGTGTTCGAAGGCGACGGCGAGGTCGGTGATTACGTCGGCGGCTATCAGGACTGGTTGCGGCAGACCGGGAAGTCGTTGCAGAACATCGCCGCGCAGGCACGGCGCTCGGCGGGCAAGCCAGCGTCGCCGGAAAAAGCGGCCGCCAAATCCAGCAGCCGCATGAGTTACAAAGAACAGCGCGAGCTGGAAGATCTGCCCAAGCGGATCGAGAAGCTCGAGTTGGAGCAGGCCTTTGTGTCCAACCAGCTCAGCGACCCGAACCTCTACGAGCGCGAGCGTGAGAAGGCGCGACTGTTGCAGGACCGCGCCGCCGCCATCGAGCGCGAACTGGGCGAGTGCTACCGGCGTTGGGAGGCGCTGGAACTGCTGAAGTAATCCTCGCCTGCGTCAGCGCCGCTCGCTGACGGGCGTTCCGTTCAGTACCAGTCCGACCACCGCGGCGTGTCCGTCGCGCACGCGGACCTCGACCCAGGTGTTTTCCTGTGCCACGCGGCTGGCCTCCCGGTATTCCTGCTCCACCATTGGCGCCCGCTCCTCCGGCAGGTAGTAACGGTCAAACGGGATCTGAACAAAGGCGGATGACGGCGGCGTGTTCTCGCGAAACCGTCCGGCAATCAGTACGTCCAGGTACTCGATGCGGTCCGGACGATGTTCGTGCAGGCGCACCAGGCGGGCAAATCCGTCATCGCCACGCGCCAGTTCGGCGTAAACCCGCCGCCCCGGTGCCATGTAGACCATTCCGCTGTCGGCAAACGGGATCGGCTCGCGCTGAACGGCATACCCAAGCCGGACGTACTTGCCGCGGAACGGGTCCGCCGGGTCGACCGGCGCGGTCTGGAACCGCCACTCGGCCCCCTGCCGGCGAGTCTGCTCGTGCTTGATCACCAGCGAGGCCGGAACCGCGAGCTGGGCCACGAACACCAGCCCCAGCAGTGCCCGGCGGACGCTCGGGTTCAAGCCGGCGTCTCCTGAAGCTGTCGGCGCAGCCATGCCACTGCCGCAAAGAAACCCACGCCAGTGACGATGAAGCCAATGCCGCGCACGACATAGCTCAGGTCACTGTCGAAGAATCGGATCAACACCAACGCCGAGACCAGCAGCACACCCTGGTTGGCCAGCCCCAGTTTCGACTCCCGCAAACCGGTCCGGATCAGCGCACCGGCCAGGCCCAGCGCGTACAGGTGCGATACGACGAGCGACAGAACGGCCTGGCGGTCGGCCAGGGCAATCTCCAGGCCGAGCAGTGGCGCGAACAGGCCAAGCATCGGTGCCAGCAGGCGATCGCCATCCTGCCAGCCCCGCCACGCCAGCCAAAACGCGGTGGCGCTCAAAATCAGGACAAGCGGCGCCAACGACGAATTCGGCAGGTCGCTTGTGCGCAGCAGCTCGCGGCTGGCGGCGACCAAGGTCAGCGCGAACACACCGAAGCGGCCGGCGCTCAGCATTGGATTGCCCCAGAGCCCGTTGATCGCAGCGAAATACCGCGCGCCGGCTAGCGCGGCGACGGCCGAAAGTGCCGCATAGACCAGCACCAGTCCTGAGACACCGGCGCCGAAGGACGCAGCGAAGATTCCTAGTGCCAGCACCGGCAGGCTCGTACGCAGCATCCAGGCAACCCGGGATCCGGCGCGGTCCAGGCGGACGTGCCGAAGGAGGTGCGGCAACGGCAGGCAGTACAGAAACAGGAAGGTCGGCAGGCGCAGGATGTCCTGCACGCTGGCGCCAGGATTCCAGAAGTTTCCATCGTTGCTGGCGAATGCCCACCCCAGTGCCAGCAACCAGCACACGGCGGCAACCGCACTGGCATCAAGAACGTAGACCAAGGGTAGCGCCAGCAGCATCCACGTCAGCAGGAAGCTCGGCAGGTCGCCACCCATCTGGTAGGTCTGGGCGATCAGGGCGATGCTGGCGCCAATGGCGACGGCGGTGAACAGCCCCGATGCCTCCTGCCAGGCCCGGCCGCGACGCAGGCCAGCGACTACCGCAACCTGCCCCACCAGCAGCGGGAGCAGCGAAAGTGCAACCCGGACAGCCGGGGGCCAGTTTTCCCAGTTATGGGCAAAAATCAGGATAATTCCGAGGCCGATCAGGGCGGCCCCGGCGGTGGCCAGCAGGATCATTCCCCAGCCCAGGCCCGCGCTGGCGGCCGCCGGACCGTAATGGGCCCGCAGGCGCTGGACCGTGGCCTCGTCCAACAAGCCCTTTTCCCGCAACCCGCTCAACTCGCCGAGCAGCCAGGCCGCTTCTTTTTGCATGGCCCGGATTCTATCGGCATCGACGCCGCTTGGCGTATCCTGACAATCCAACCCCGGCGTGACGATGACAGGGATGCCCCTCCGACTCCGACCGAAAATGCTGCTGGGCCCGGCCGTCCTGCTGATGGCCGCATTGCCGCTGTCCGCGGCGGCGGGTGACTGGATCTACCTGCAGCAACGTCCGGACGGCGTCCGCAGCTATTCCGACAGCAAGCCCGCCAACGGCGCCTATGCCCGAATCCCCCTGCGCGGCCGGCAGACCGCCACCGCCTCCTGCCTGGGGCTCACGCCGCAATCCATGCAGGCGCGAGCACTCAGCTACCAATCGGTCATCACCAAGTACGCCAACGCCAACGGCCTGCCGCCCAAGCTGGTCAGTGCGGTGATGCGCGTGGAATCCTGCTATGACCACCGCGCGGTATCCCGCTCCGGGGCCCGTGGCTTGATGCAGCTCATGCCGGCCACGGCAGCCGAACTTGGCGTCCACGACAGTTTTGACCCCGAGCAAAATGTCGCCGGCGGGGTCCGCTACTTGGCCAGAATGTTGAACCGGTTCGGCCGCGACGTGCGTCTGGGCCTGGCCGCGTACAACGCCGGGCCCGAGGCGGTCACCGCCCATCAGGGGGTGCCGCCCTACCCGGAGACGGTCAGCTATGTCAGCCGGATACTCAAGCTGTATCAGGGCAGCTAGCCTCCCCGGGAGACGGCCCCCGTCAAGGTCCCGGCGCGCCTCCGGGCACCGTGCTAAGCTTCCCCCGCTGCATTCGCTTCAAGTACAAGTTTTCGGTCGTTCCTGTAACGCCTTCGGGCGCGATTAGGCTTCCCGCACACTTCCTTGACTGCTGTTGCAGATCGCGGCGCCATTTCGGCCTGCGAACATTGATGTTTGATCAAGGAGTAGAGGAATGTCTGAGAAACAGAGCGGCACCGTGAAGTGGTTCAATGACGCCAAGGGCTTCGGCTTTATCACCCCGGCCAACGGCGGCGAAGACCTCTTCGCGCACTTCAAGGAAATTCAGGGCGGCAGCGGCTTCAAGTCGCTCGCCGAAGGCCAGAAGGTTGAGTTCGTTGCCGTCCGCGGGCCGAAAGGCATGCAGGCGACGAAGATCATGCCGATTGCCTGATTTTCGCTTGCAGTAACAAAAAACCCCGGCTCTGCCGGGGTTTTTTTTGGCCTGAAGTGCCGGTCGTCAGCTGCCTGGCGTATCCGTCGCCCCGGCGTCTCCGGCGGCGTCATCGGGCTGGCCATCACCCTCCTCGCCCGGGCCCTTGCGGGCTTCCTTCTTAAGGCGCTTCTCTTCCTTCTTCTTCTGCTTCGCCAGCTCACGCTGACGCTTCTCAAAACGGAAATTCGGACTGGCCAATCGGGCTCTCCTCTCTGGGCGGTTGGGTAACGGCGGACCTAAAAATCAAGCAGTGGGTCCAGGCCCTCCAGCGACGGACTCGGCAAGCGAACGGCTGGAAGGTCCACTTCTTTCAGCACGTCGGTGGTGATTTGACCGTCGGCGATTTCCTGCAGGGCCAGCACGGTGGACTTGTGTCCATTCCACGGCAGCTTGGCTTCGGCGCCACGCGCCAGCTGGCGGGCCCGCTTGGCGGCGACCATGGTCAGTTCGAACGCGCTTGGGACGCGAACCAGACAATCTTCGATCGTGACACGGGCCATGGGCAATCTCCGGGCATGCAGCGGGAACGCGCGGCCAGGCTGCAACCGGGAAGCGTAGGGGCACGGACGTGCACCATAAGGCCATTATCGCCCGTTTGGCCGTGCCGTGCCGAAACTGCAATCAATCGCGAACCTTGCCCTCGGGAACTCCCGGACGCAGGATCACGCCCCGGCAGCTCGGCGCGCCACAGCGGCAGCGCCACAGTTCGCGCAAGGAATCGGTGAAGGGCTCCTCGGTGAGGATGTTGTAGTCATAGGTCAGCTCCTCGCCAGCCCGGATCCTTCGCATGGCCTGGATCACGATCCGGTCCTTCCGGCGGTCGCCATCGTCGTCCTCAATCAGCAGTGCCTCGCAATTGGGTTCGCAGCTGTGGTTGATCCAGCGCGACTCGTTGCCATTGATGGCGCCCTCAATCACCCACTCGTCATTCAGGGTGAACAGGAACGTGTGGCCGTTGTCCTCTTCCTCGATATCGGCCTGCGTATGCGTAATGAGCTTGCCTTCGTAGTACACGATTTCCTTTTCCTTCGGGATCGCGCGGGCGGCAAACACGCCGGTGCCATGAATGGACGAATGACGGACTTCGATCAGGCTGGCCACGGGCGCCTCAGGACTTGGCTTTCAGGAATACCCAGCCGAAGAACAGCCCGAACGCGAGGTCGTTGGCGCCGTACACCAGGTAGAACAGCCACGCCTCCCGCAATGAAGCCGGAGCGGACGAGTTGGTTTTTAGTCACGTCGCCATTTTACCCGGCTCGCAGTCCCGCCAGTTGACGAACCGCGAATTAATTCATTTCACTGGCCCCGGATCCTGCTCGTGGGTGGCTGAACTCGCGCAGGCGATGGAGCTTGGACTCGTACAATTGACGGCGGCTTGCCGCTAACGTTGGACAACTCCAATGTACTCCCGAGCAAGCATCGGGAAACCCGTGCCGGCCGGCACTCCGAATCCGGGGATTTTCCGTTCGCACCCGAACCGGCGACAATCGGGTCATGAACCCCACCCCACCCGCGCCGAAGCGCGCGACCCAGACTCATTCGCTCGAGGGCCTGACCGACGAGCAAATCTTGAACCTGCGCATCTGCGACCTGCCGGTCCAGATCGAGGGCACTTGGCTGGAGAAGTGCGTTACCCAGCTGCACCATGAGCTGCGGGACAAAGGCATCCTGTTCGCACCGGCGTGCTATCTCGCCGACGAGTGGCTCACGCCCGAAGACGAGCCGGTAATCGGCATCCCGTTCTACCTCGCTCATCCGCGATTGATCGAGCTCGAAAAGAAGATGATGCTGGAGGCCGAGGGCGAAGGTGAGGCCTGGTGCATGCAGCTCTTGCGGCACGAAGCAGGGCACGCCATCAGCTACGCCTACGGGCTGCACAAAAAGCGCAGCTGGCAGAAGGTGTTCGGCAGTTCCTCGGCCGCGTACGAGGACACTTACCGGTTCCGGCCGTACAGCAAGAGCTTCGTGCGTCACCTTGACTACTACTACGCGCAGTACCACCCGGACGAGGACTTCGTCGAGACGTTTGCGGTGTGGCTGACCCCGGGAATGGACTGGCGTAAGCGCTATCAGGGCTGGAAGGCGCTCGACAAGTTGCAGTTCGTCGACAAGCTGATGGCCGGTATCGCGGGCCGGCCCGCGCCGGTCTCGAGTGGAAAACGCTACTGGCAGGCATCGCGTATTCGAAGCACGTTGTCGCGTTTCTACCGCAAGCGGCGCTTTGACGCGGCGGAAAACTATCCAGACTTCCACGACCAGAACCTGCGCCGCATGTTTGTCGAGGGCCGGGCCAAGGGAGAGACCCGCCGACCGGTGGCGCAGGTGCTAAAGAGCTATCGCAAGACGCTACTGATCTCGGTTTCCGGATGGACTCGCGAGCGGCGTTTCATGGTCAATGAGGTGTTCAAATCGATCTACCAGCGCAGTCGCGCCCTGCGCCTGGTCAGCGAGGACCCCGAGCCGATCATCCTGCTTCAGCTGACGACCTACCTCACGATGCTGATGATGAATTATCGCTATACGACACGCTTGCGCGGCAAGACCAAGGATTGACCGGTGGCGGCCAAGCGAAAGAAGCTGAAGGTCCTGCTGGTATTTGATACGCCGCTGGCGTATCCGGCCGGCCACGATTTTGCCGAGGAATTCGCCGATACCGAGAACTATGGGGCGGAGAGCGATGTTTACCGTGCGCTGCTTGAAAACGGCTACGAGGTACAGACCCTGGGCCTGTTTGCCGACGTCCGACCATTGCTCGACGAGGTGGACCGCTTCAAGCCGGACGTGATCTTCAATCTGGTCGAGACCTTCAACAAGGTCACCCTTTGGGACAAGAACATTACGGCGCTGATTGAGTTGCTAAAGGTTCCGTATACCGGCGCCAGCTCCGCCACTTTGTTCCTCTGCAACGACAAGGCCCTGTCCAAGAAAATCCTCCGCTACCACCGGGTTCGGACGCCCCGTTTCCACACGTTCTACCGGAAGCAGCTGGTCTGGCTGCCGAAGACACTAAAGCTTCCCTGCATCGTCAAGCCGCTGACCGAGGAAGCCTCCCGCGGGATCTCGCAGGCCTCGGTGGTGGATGACGAGGACTCACTGATCGAGCGCGTGAACATGATTCACGAGCGCATGCAGATGGATGCGATCGCCGAAGAGTATGTCGAAGGCCGGGAGCTCTACGTAAGCGTCATCGGCGATACCCGCCTACGAGTGCTGCCAGCACGCGAGATGAGCTTCGGCCAAATGGCAGAGGACGAACCCCGCATCGCGACCTACAAGGCGAAGTGGGATGACGGTTATCGCTCGCGTTGGGGCATCAAGAACCACTTCGCGGACGAACTTGGGAATGGGCTTTGGGCGGACATCAAGGACGTATGCCGCCGCGCCTACCGCGCCCTCAACATCCGGAGCTATGCCCGATTCGACCTGCGGGTGACTGCGGCGGGCCAGGTGTACGTGATCGAGCCGAACGTGAACCCCAACATCGCCAGCGACGACGAGGTCGCGCAGTCCGCCGGGAAGATCGGCATGGCGTACCCGGCGCTGATTCGCACGCTGGTTCGGCAGGCACTTCAGCGTAGATCCTGAGGCGCCCGGCGGCTGCCAACGTCTAGTCCTTGGCGCTGAAGGGCTTGCCGTCCACCGCCGACGAGGGGTAACTGTCCTGGTGTCCGCACTTGGTGCATTTCGCCGTGACCGGGCCCCCGGCGCTGAATCGGGACTTGCCGCGGCTGGGATCCTTCTCGATACGGATGTCGTGGCCGCAGCGACCGCACGGCGTCGCATAGAACCACTCCATCACTACGGTGTCATCACCCGCCATTGGTGCTCTCCGAAACTGGTCGGCGGACCTATCCTACGCCGACTTGTCAGCGCGTTTCCACACCCCACGACCTAGTGTCGGGATTCACGCCGGGTTTCGTTTCGGGACTCCCTTCGCTCGCTGCTCCTCCCCTCGCTGCGTGCGGGATCGCGACTTGAACGCTGGTGTTCCGGACGGGACCGGCTCTCCACCTCCCGCCCGGTTTGTCGGCGCGAAGGAGCCTCGCGCTGTTCCGGCGCCGACGACCGCGATGAGCGGCTGGTCCTTGATTCCGGGCCTGCAGCCTCGCCCGACCGGGACTCCTGCCGTGTCGAGCGGCGCGGCGTCGGGTTTGGCGTGGCATCCACGCGGGCGCTGCGCTGCCGATAATTTCCGCGGTCCACCGTCTCGCGGCGCTGGGTCCGGTATTCGTCGGACCTGTGAGACAGGCGCTGGTGCCGATATTCGACCTGGCGCCGATGGCTCGCATCGTGCTGCCAACGCTGGGCCCCCTCGTAGCGCGTGACATCCCGTGCGCGGTAGTCGCCGTGATGCTGGTAGCCACGCGGCACGATCACGACCTGGTGCCGATGCCAGTTGAAGGCCGAGAAGTAGAAACCGGGCGCGATTGCAACCCAGGAACTCCAGTAGAACGGAGCGTAATACCCGCTGTAATAGGCCGCTGGACGACCTGCCCAGTAGGACCAGCAATGCGGCGGATAGGCCGGCCACCACCAACTGCCGTAGACCAGCCACGGGTCGTAATAGGGGACGTATACCCGGCTGGTCACAGCCGGTTCGATGTAGATGATCTCGCGCTCGCGCACCACCTGCACCCGCTCAGCATCGTCGAGGCTGCCACGATCGTCCGCGCGTCGGCGCAGTGCCTGAATGCGGTCCATTACATCCTCGTCCTGCGCCAGAAAGGCCTCGCCGAGGTCCTGGGTCCAGTCAAGATCCTCGTCCATGCGCTCGAGAATCTCCGGGTAGGCGACCAGCGCTTTCACGCTCTCGTCCCAGTTGCGCTTGGCAATGGCGGCCCGCGCGGCGTCCGGCTGGAGGCCGTCGTGTTCACGAACCCAGCGCGCGGCCTGTGCAACTTCCAGTGGATATGTCGCCGCTATGAGAACATTGGACAGCACCGAATCAGGGTAAAGCGCGATGGGTGCCAGCATCTGGTCCAGTTCGGCATCGCTGTAGTCGGTCGCCGGCGCGGCGACGGCGGCGATCGGCAGCAGCAGGGCGACTGCGAGCACGCGCAGGCTGCGTCGTGCCCGCAGCAATCCGGCGAGCAGCAAGGGGAACATGCTCCAGACCGCCATTCCACCAGCGTAGTAGACCGTGTCGTGCGCATCCGGGTAGTCCGCGAAGCAGGCGTCACAGCCATAGAAGCGCTCAATCCAGCCGTCGCGGAAGTCGGCATCGGGACCGGTCAGCGTCGAGTAACCACCGCGCCCGCCAGACTCGGCGACTTCCAGGTGCAGGGTGAATTCGCCGTTGATCGAGGCACTCGGGTAGCAGCTGAAACCTGGCGAGAGGCGTGAATCGCCCGAATACATTCCCGGAACAATTTTCTCGCACAGGACAACGCCATCGGATGCCGGCCCGAAGCCGTAGGTCGCCAGGAGCCGCAGTACGATGGTGTTGGTATAGCGTCCGTCAATGCGCCGGTTCTCAAGCCGGTCGAAGTCCACATCGACCTGGCCATTGCTGTATTGGTAGAGCTGCAGCGGCCCAACGGCTTCAAGGCCGCCGCGCCAGAGCAGGGTCGGCGGCAATTCGCGGCTGTCTTCCCAGGTACCCGGGTAGCGATCGTCCTGCAACAGCATGTTCACGAGGTACTCGCCGGGTCGCGCGTCGTCTGCGGCAACGGTTTCGTAGATTTCAGCCTGCGAGTTGGGGGCCAAGGTGCCAATTGGAAGATAGCCGGCCGCGACCCCGACGCCCGCCGGGTCGCGGTCGCGCGTCAGCCAGCCGGCCAAAGACAGCGGTCCCGAACCGCTGCTGGAGTCATTCACCACTCGCTGGACGTAAAAGTCGGCGTCGACCCACTCAAATCCATCGTCATCCGCGCCGGCGACATAATAGTCGTAGCCCACTGTGCCGCCGAGGTAGGGAGTAGCCAGCGCGCTCCCGGGCAGCGCGAGGATCGAAAGCAGCAGGGCCAGGGACCGGGTCGGGAACTTCGAATGAATGTTCATGGCGACAGTGTTGCGCCCGGCACCTGAAGCCCTGCTGAACGGGCCGCCATCCCGATAACCGGTGTCCCCGCCACCCCCGGACGGCTATGACGCCCGCCCCGGCTGACCTGCGGTAGCCCCCGGTGTGACCGGTGCACTGGCGATATTGCAGTGCGTCAAAGACAATACCGCTACCCCCGGTCTGAGGATCTGTCAGTTGGCAGGTCCCGGTCGCCGTGGGAATGACGGTCACAAAATGACTTTGGACGCTGCGATGCATGACTCCGGTCCCACGACTCCGCAATCGGAGCAGCGAAACAAGTTGGGCAACAGCGCGGCCGAGGAATTGCGCAAGACCGTCCGCCGGGCACTCGGAGGCTTGTTCAAGAATTTCCTGGAGCAACTTCCCGAGGCGCTGGCCGCTTCCGCCGAGAACCTCGGCGGCACCGACGAACAAAATGGCTTTCGGACCCTGGCACTTGCGATTCCAGCAAACCAGGAACGCTGGCTGGAAACCTTCATCCAGCAGGTCGACGGTCACCTGATCGGCGACGTAAAGACGATCGGCTCAGATGCGTCTCCACCGACGACCCAGGAAACTTTTGTCCTGGCCAATCTCGAATTGCGTGCCGAGGAACTCCACCAGGGATTGATCGCGCAGCTGGACGCGCGCCTGGAACGGGTTCGGCAAAACATCTATATCCCGATTTACGCCAAGGCCCTGGCCCCGGCCGGACTTTGCCGAGCGCTCCAGGATACGGCGGACGCCCTCAAGTGGCCGGCGGCGCAGCGCCGGATCTTGTTCGAGAAGTTTGACGACCTGGTCGTCAATGAACTGCAGCACCTGTATCACTCCCTTCTCGAGGCCCTCGTCCGGATAAACACGATTGCTGCCCGTGTGGCCGAGGAACCCGCGGCGGAAGTCGC
>JANNAK010000138.1:0-4209 GCA_031384195.1 Gammaproteobacteria bacterium | reverse complement strand
GCGGGCGCTCCGTGGCTCGCGGGGACCGCACCTACGGGCAAGGGGGTTGAGTCGACACGTAAGAAGCCGAATAACCCCGTTGCCCTTCGGTGCGCCCTTCGCTCACGCTCAGGGTTCCAGTCCCGGCTGCGCTTTTACCTACGCGCCGCAGGCAAGCGGCCGGCACAGGCCGGAAGCGCAGTGGTTGCGGCGCGCGCGTTGGTGCCGGTTGGAGGCTTGCAGGCCGCGCAGGTCTGCGAGGCGCAGCCGTGCAGTATCCATTTTGATTTCGCCAATGGCGGGGCGCTCGTGGCCAGCGAAGGCGCCACCATCAGCATTCGGAACTGAAGGGGCGCTGGTATTGGGGACGGGCGGTACCATCAATCCGGGGCAGGGTGGCAGCGTTGAGCCGGCGCCAGCCGAGGGTCAGGCGCCCGACATGAGTTCAGGTGGCACGGTGGTCCTCGGCCCGGGTGGATCCATCCAGTTCGGACACGGACATCTTCCTGGGGGACTTGCACACCCAAGGGCACGTCGACCTGAGTGCGGCCGGCGAGATTGTGCTTGAGGCGGTTTCCAGACGCGGTGGCGGCGTCACGCCAGCAGCCCGCCCCAGCCACCGGGCGACCTGCGGGCATCGGCTGCGCGGGATTCCGGCGACCTTGGCGCCGCCGAGGCTGGCGCGCAACGAGGGGGCGAAGAGCCGCGTCCCTGAGATGGGCGGGCCGTCGCAGCGCGGGTCTTGAAAGATTACGGAACCATGGGCGCTCCAGTGGTCATCAGCGGCGTCCCCCTCGTTGCGCGTCAGCCGAAGGGGTTGTCGGCGCGGTGGGAGCCGGAAGACCGCGCAGCCCGATGCCCCAAACAAGCCAGTGGAACGGGATAGCGAGCCCCATCCGGTACAATGCGCCGCCCCAAGCCCTTGTGGTTTCCCGAGGTCGTCGACACATGTGGACCCAGCCCAAAACCGTCGCCCAGAGCGATCCCGAAATCTGGGCCACGATCGTGGCCGAACGTGCGCGCCAGGAAGCGCATATTGAGCTGATTGCGTCCGAAAACTACTGCAGCCCGGCGGTGATGGAGGCGCAAGGCAGCGCGCTGACCAACAAATACGCCGAGGGCTACCCGGGCAAGCGCTATTACGGCGGCTGCGAGCACGTCGATGTCGCCGAGACCCTCGCCATCGAGCGCGTCAAGCAACTGTTTGACTGCGACTACGCCAACGTCCAGCCGCACTCCGGTGCCCAGGCCAACGCGGCCGTGTTCATGGCGTTGTGCACGCCCGGCGACACCGTGATGGGCATGAATCTCGCCCAGGGTGGGCACCTCACCCACGGCAACCCGGCCAATTTCTCCGGCAAGCACTACAAGATCGTGCCCTACGGCCTCGACCCGGTCAGCGGGGTGATTGATTACGACGAAATGGAGCGCATCGCGCTGGCGACAAATCCCAAGATGCTGATTGGCGGGTTTTCCGCCTATTCCCGGGTCAAGGACTGGGCGCGGATGCGCGCGATCGCCGACAAGGCCGGCGCGCTGTTCTGGGTCGACATGGCGCACGTTGCCGGCTTGGTCGCGACCGGGGCCTACCCCAGTCCGCTGCCGTATGCCCACGTGGTGACCAGCACTACCCACAAGACCCTGCGCGGACCACGCGGCGGCATCATCCTGTCGAAGGGACAGTCCGAAGACTTCAACAAGAAACTCAACTCGGCGGTGTTCCCGGGCATTCAGGGCGGGCCGCTGATGCACGTGATCGCCGCCAAGGCGGTGGCCTTCCGCGAGGCGCTGGCGCCAGAATTCACGACTTACCAGAAGCAGGTCGTCGCCAATGCCCGTGCAATGGCCAAGGTGTTCCTCGACCGGGGCTACAAAGTGGTGTCTGGCGGTACCGACAACCACTTGTTCCTGCTCGACCTGATCGACAAGAACGTCACCGGCAAGGAGGCCGAGGCGATGCTGGGCCGCGCGCACCTGACGGTGAACAAGAACTCGGTGCCCAACGACCCGAAGTCGCCGTTTGTGACCAGCGGACTGCGCCTGGGCTCACCGGCCTGCACCACCCGCGGATTCAAGGAATCCGAGATGGCGCAGGTCGCCGGCTGGATCGCCGACATCGTGGATGCGATGAGCAGCGCTGGCGACGTCGACGCCGCGCTCTCGAAGGTTCTTGCCGGGGCCGAGGCGCTGTGCGCCCGCCACCCGGTGTACGCCACGCCCGCCCGCGCGGCCTGATCGCCGCTCGGCCATGCAATGCCCTTTTTGCAAGGCCGAGGACACCCGGGTGGTGGATTCCCGGGTCGCCGACGATGGCGCCGTGGTTCGCCGCCGGCGTGAATGCGCGAGCTGCAGCAACCGCTTCACGACGTTCGAGAAGGCCCAGCTGTCGATGCCCAACATCGTCAAGCGCGACGGCACGCCGGAACCGTTTGCCGAGGAAAAACTGCGCCGCGGCCTCGATCGCGCGCTGTACAAGCGACCGGTGGCGCCGGAGGCAATTGACCATGCCATCGAGAACATTGCGCGCAAACTGCGCTCCAGCGCCGAGCGCGAAGTGCCCTCGCGTCGGCTGGGAGAGTATGTGATGGAGCAACTGCGCGATATGGACCACGTGGCCTACGTGCGCTTCGCCTCGATTTACCACCAGTTTCAGGACGCCCACGCCTTTCGCGATGAGGTTGAGCGCCTGCTGTCGATGCCCAGCCTCGAGCAGCGCAACAGCCAGATGTCGCTGATCAGCCCGGACGACAGCAAGGACGGGGCGAACGAAGGGTCGACCAAGGGCGACAAGGGCGCAAAGTGATATCCGCAGCATCGCCGGCGGAGCGCTGGATGGCGCGCGCCCTGGAGCTCGCGGCGCAGGGGCGCTACAGCACCCAACCCAATCCCCGCGTCGGCTGCGTCATCGTAAAAAATGATGCGGTGGTCGGCGAGGGCTATCACCAGCGCGCTGGCGAACCTCACGCCGAGGTGATTGCGTTGAAGGCCGCCGGTGAACGTGCCCGGGGCGCCGAGCTGTATGTCTCGCTGGAGCCCTGCGTGCACCACGGCAGCACGCCGCCCTGCACCGAGGCACTGGTCGCCGCCGGCGTGAAACGGGTGGTGGCGGCGATGGAAGATCCCAATCCCAAGGTGGCCGGCAAGGGACTGCAAGCGCTGCGCCAAGCCGGCATCGAGACCGACCTTGGCCTGCTGGAGGGCGCCGCTGAAGATCTCAATCGCGGCTTTGTCTCGCGCATGCGCCGCGGCCGGCCCTGGCTGACGCTGAAATTGGCGATGTCACTGGATGGCCGCAGCGCGCTGGCCTCGGGCGAGTCGCGCTGGATTACCGGGCCGAAGGCGCGCGCCGACGTGCACCGGCTGCGTGCCGAGGCCGGCGCGGTGCTGACCTCGGTGAACACCGTGCTGGCCGACGATCCGGAACTCACCGTCCGCGAGTTCCGGAGCGCGTACCCTCGGGTGCCAGATCGCATCGTGCTGGACACCCAGCTGAAGTCACCGCCCGACGCAAAAGTCTGGGCCGCGGGTGCGCGCCGAATCGCGCTGTGCGTGCGTCCACCCGCCGACCGTCTGGACGCCTTGCGCGCGGCCGGTGTCGAGGTGGTGCTGGCCGGCACCACCCCGAATGGACGGGTCGACCTTGCGTCCGCGCTTGCTACGCTCGGCGGCATGGAAATAAATGAAGTGCTGGCCGAATGCGGCCCGGTACTGGCCGGCGCCCTGCTGCAGGCGAACGTGGTCGACGAGATGGTGCTTTACGTCGCGCCCAGCCTGCTCGGGCACGAGGGTCGGGCGCTGGCCCTGCTTCCGGGAATTGGCGAGTTGACCCAGCGCTTGCGTTGGGAGTTCGCCGACGTCACGACGCTGGGACCTGATTTGCGGCTGACGCTGCGCCCGGAGGCCGGCTGATGTTTACCGGCATCGTGACGTCGGTCGGCAAGGTGGCGGCGGTCCAGACCCGCAGCGGCCACCGGCGGCTGTTCATCGAGACCGCCAACGGTTTCCTTAAGAACGTCAGCATCGGCGACAGCATTGCCTGTTCCGGGGTGTGCCTGACCGTGGCCGAGAAGACCGCTCGGCGATTCGCCGTGGACCTCTCACTCGAGACCCTGGCGGCAACCACGGCCGGCGACTGGGTCGGCGGCACGCCGGTGAACCTCGAGCTGGCCCTGACCCTGCAGCAACCGCTGGGAGGCCACCTTGTTTCCGGCCACGTCGATGGCCTGGCGA
>JANNAK010000089.1:0-4559 GCA_031384195.1 Gammaproteobacteria bacterium | reverse complement strand
TGCCGTGATCCACCGACGTCCGCACAATCGGCAGGCCGAGGGTGACGTTGACCGCTCGCCCGAAGCCCTGGTGCTTGAGCACGGGCAGGCCCTGGTCGTGGTACATCGCCAGCACCGCGTCAGCGCGTGACAGATAGGGCGGCGTGAACAGCGTATCGGCTGGCAGCGGGCCCTCAACCCGCAGGCCGCCACGGCGCAGCCGCCGAACGACCGGCGCGATGATGTCGATATCCTCGCGGCCCAGATGACCCTGCTCTCCGGCGTGCGGATTCAGGCCCGCCACCAGGATCCGTGGTCGCTTGATCCCAAACCGGCGTTGAAGGTCAGCGGCCAGCACTTGCAGGGTGGCTCGCAGGCTTCGGGCGGTAATGGCGTCCGCTACCGAACGCAGGGGCAGGTGGGTGGTGGCCAGCGCAACGCGCAAGCCGCCGGCGATCAACAGCATGACGGGCTGCGCGGTGCCGGTTAGCTCGGCCAGGAACTCGGTGTGGCCGCTGAACCGGAATCCGGCGTCGGCGATCACACCCTTGTGCACCGGGCCCGTCACCATCGCCGCTGCCGTTCCCTGTTGGCAGGCGCGGACCGCCAGCCGCAGGCAATTGAGCACATAGGCCGCGTTGCGCGGATCCAGCTTCCCGGCGCGCGCGGGCGCGGCCAAGGGTACGGCAAGGAACTGCAGGCTATTGGAAAGGCTCCGGACGGGTTGGTCCGCCTGGTATGGCTGCAAATCCACGCGCAGGCGCAGGGCCCGGGCACGCTGGCGCAGAAGTTCTGGATCGGCCACCACCACCAGCTGCGCCCCGAGCCGGCGGCGTGCCAGTGCAAGAATCAGGTCGGGGCCGATGCCGGCGGGTTCGCCGGGGGTGACGAAAACGGTGGGGACAGCCGCCGCCGGCCTAGCCCGCCGGCTTTTCGTTCGCGGCACTGGGAATGGGCGCGAGGCGTTCTTCGACATAGGCCTCGGCGCGCAGGCGGCGCAGCCAGAGGTCGTACTCATCAGCGGCTTTGCGGTTCTGGATCGCCGTCTTGGCGCGCGCCCGACGCGTCTCGTCGGTGGAGTCACGGGTCCGGCGCTCGAGGACCTGTGCAATGTGCCAGCCGAAATTGGTCCGGAACGGTGGGCTGACCTGCTGCGGCTTGAGCTCGCCCGTCGCCTTTTCAAACTCCGGCGCAAACACGCCGGCCGGTTGCCAGCCCAGGTCGCCACCGGCCTTCTTCGAGCCCGGGTCGTCCGAGATGTCCTTGGCCAGCTTGGCAAAGTCCTCGCCTTTATTGATGCGATCGTAGAGATCACGCGCTTGCTGGCGGGATTGCTCCTCGTTCCGCAGGGCGTTGGTGGTCAGCAGGATGTGGCGGGAATGTGTTTCCACCACTGTCTTGCGCGCCGGTCCACCCCGAATCTCCGAGAGCTTGACCAGGTGGAGGCCGGCAGAGTTCTCCAGCACGCCCGAGACTTCGCCGAGCTTCAGCTTCAGGACGGCGTCGGCGAACAGTTCCGGCAGTTGGTCGCCGGTGCGCCACTCGAGGTCGCCGCCGGTCAGTGCCTGCTGTCCATCCGAGTTGGAGATTGCCAACTGGGCGAAATCGCCGCCGGCCAGCAGCTTGCCGCGGATGTCATCGATCTTGGCGCGACGTTGCTTGCGGACCTCGGCGCTGGCGCCGTCCGGCACCGAAATCAGGATATGCGACAGCCGGTATTCGGACTGGTCCAGGCGGCTCTGGTTGGCAAGGAACAGGTTGATGTCCTGGTCGGAAACCGAGACCCGGCTGTCAATTTCCCGCGCCCGCAGCCGATTGATCAGAACCTCGTCGCGGATTTGCTCGCGGAGAAACTGGTAATCCAGTCCCTCCTTGCGGATCGCCTCGGCGAATTGCGACAGGCTCATCTTGTTCTGGGTCGCGAGGTTGGTCAGGACCTCGTTCAGTTCGCGGTCGTCAACGCGGATACCCGCCTCGCTGGCGCGCTGGGTCTGGACGGTGGACAGAATCAGCCGCTCCAGCACTTGCTCGCGAAGCACGCTTTCCGGCGGCAACGCGATGTTCCGGTCGGCCAGCTGCTTGCGGGTGGTGACCAGCATCCGCTCCAGTTCGCTGTTCAGCACGACGCCGTCATTGACCACGGCGACGATGCGGTCGATCGGGCCTGACACCGGCTGGGCAGGTGCCGGGGCGGCGGTGACCGATTTCTTCCGCTTGGACTTGGCCGTGGCCTTGGCCTTGGCGGGGGTTGCCGCGGTGGCGGATTTGGCCGTGGGGACCTGGGCCCGAAGGGTGGCGGTGGCCAGGAAAAAACTCAGGCCCAGCAGGGCCGGGACAAGAAAACGCATGGAACCTACGTCGGGAAAAAACGGGGGCGCTAGATTAACACGCGGCTGCCGCCGCAAGACCGGCCTTGCCGCTACCCGCTACTGCAGTGCCGGCACCAGGGTCTGGAAGCCGGCGCCGATCCGCGACAGGCCCTTGAGCTCGAGCTGCAGGTAGATGCCATTGGTGTATGCCGGCTCGAACGCGGCAGTGTCAAAGGAGTACTGGTAGCGGCGGAACGCGGTTCGCACCGCCCAGCAACAGGTACTGTATTCCAGACCGCCGAGCGCCTCCAGGGTCCGGTGTTCTGCCAGCGAGTTGCGCCAGCGGCCGAGGGCGGTCCAGCCACCGGTTATCGGCGTTGCGATGCTGAAGTCCGCCTGCTCCAGGTCGCCGCTAGGCAGGTCGGTCCGGAATCGGTAGCGAAGGTCGGCCAGAAAGCGGTTGCGCAGGTAGCGGGCGCCGATCCCGGCGCGCACGAATTCATCGCGCTCCGGAGACCATTGGCCGGTGGCGCCGAACCGCAGGGTGGCGGACGGTCGATAGTCCAGTTCGCCGATGTAGTCGGTCCCGGCACGGTCCGGAGTTGCGGCCAGTCCTGTTTCATCCGCGCCCACTTGGGGGGCGGTGAAGCGATAAATCTGGCCAAGGCTGACGGAATATCGCTGCACACCGTCGTTCGGATCGATCAGCCGGCTGGTGAATGCGGTCGCCAAGTGGTTGGCATCGGAGATCCGGTCCACGCCCGAAAACCGGTTGCGCGCGAACAGCTGCACGAAGTCGAAGTCGGGCTCACCAACGTCGAATCGGGGCAGGCCGGACTGTGCAACGTAGGGGGCGTAGAGGTAGAACAGGCCCGGTTCCAGCGTCTGCAATTCACCCGCGGCCGTGGTGCGCTCGAATCGCAGGCCGCCCTCGACGCTGGTCACCGGCAGGCTGCGGTTGGGCGTGCCGTTCGACAGGCCGGTTGTCCCGTCGATCTGGTACTGCGTGTAGCGCCAGTCGGCGCGGCTGCCCAGGTACCAGGCGCTGCGGTCGAGCTGGAACAGCAGGTGGGGATCAAGGTCGAGGCGTTGGCCCTGCCGGGGCTCACCCGGTACGTCAAAGTTCCGTGAAAAGTTGACGTATTCACCCGAAAAACCAAGTCGAGTAGCGAAAAGCGCCTTGCGGGTCATTGCCTCGACCCGGACCTGCGGCAGGCGTCGGTAAGGCTCGATGAATCCGGGCAGGTCGCGGGTGATGGACTGGTATTCCGTAACGCCGGCGGTGACCGTGTAGGCCGCCGGTGCCGCATAGGTGAGGCTGGCGCTGCGCTCAAGATGGGTGGTGGCGGCGGCCTCGAACTGCCCCGACAGGTCCTCGAAATAGCCGGGGTCGCTCACCTTGCCGTACTTCGCGTCGAGCCCGAGGCGGTCGTTCAGCAAGCCGGCGTGGTCAAAACGGAAATAGCTGCGGGTGCTGTTGCTGAACCCTTGCCGTTCCAGCTCCGCGTCATGATTGAGATATTCGTAGGCGACCTGGCCCTGGGAGCGGCTGAACAGGTAGCGCGACTCGACCGCCAGCTGGTTACCGCGGTCGGACATGTAACGTGGCGTTACCTGCGCATCGTAGTTCGGTGCCAGGTTCACGTAGTAGGGAATGCGCAGGTCAAAACCGGTCGTGGTGGTGTTGCCAAAGGTCGGGAACAGGAAGCCGCTGCGGCGGCGATTATCGATCGGAAACTGGAACCATGGCGCATACAGGATCGGCACGTAGCCGAAACGCAGCAGCGCATTCCTCGCCGTTCCCAGTCCCCGGTCCCGGTCCAGCTTGATGCTGCTCGCCTGGAGAATCCAGGCATTCGAGCCGGGGGCGCAGGTGGTGTAGTAGACGTCCTCAACGTCGACGGTGCCGGACTTGTTCAGGCGCACCGAGTCGGCACCGCCGCGCGCGGCGCGATTGACCAGCGTGAACTCGGTTTCGTGGAACGTCCCGGTTTCCTGCCCGAGGTCAAATTCGGCGGACTCGCTGTGGATGACCAGGTTGCGGTTGCGAAACAAGGATTCGGACTGGACCCGGGCGATACGGGTTTTTTCGTCAAAACTCAGCGCCTGCGTCTCGAACCGGTTGCCGCCCTGCATCAGACGCACGGTTCCGGCCAGCGTCGAAAGCCCATCCTGCGTCAGCTCCGCCTCATCCGCAGTCAGCACCAGGCGGTCGTCCAATTTCACGCCAACCGGGGCCGATCCGAAATCCATCTGCGCGCAGGCCTCCTG